>NZ_JBHJUO010000005.1:0-425526 GCF_042268445.1 Streptomyces sp. NPDC056169
CGCGCCCCACTCGCGCCCCCTAACCCCCCCGGGCCACCCCCCCCACGGGCCCCCCGGGGGTTGGCCCGGAGGCCCCCCCGTCGGTATCCCCCGGGGGCCCCCCCCCCCCCCTGCCGGGGGCGCGGGGCCTCCGTCGTTTCCGGGTCGGGGCGCGAGGGGTACGCCGAAGGCCCCCGCTCCGGGTGGGAGCGGGGGCCTTCGGGTGCGGCGGGGGTCAGCCCTGCCAGGAGTGGGAGGGGCGGAAGCCCGACTGGCGCTCCAGGCGGCGCCAGCCGGCCGTGGAGCGGCCGTCGTGCGTCTGGGTGGGCTGGGCGGACGCGCGGGCGAGCAGGACCGCCGTGATGGCGGCGAGCTCCTCGGGGTCGGCGTGGCCCTTCTCTACACGGAGAAGATTGGCAGGGGTGGTCACTGGTGTGGCTCCTCTTACTGAGGCGGGTTGCCGTGCTTGCGGGACGGCAGGTCGGCGTGCTTGGTGCGGAGCATCGCGAGGGACCGGGCGAGCACCTGGCGGGTCTCGGCGGGGTCGATGACGTCGTCGACCAGGCCGCGCTCCGCCGCGTAGTACGGGTGCATCAGCTCGGCCTTGTACTCCTTGACCATGCGGGCGCGCATGGCGTCGGAGTCCTCGGCCTCGGCGATCTGCTTGCGGAAGATCACGTTGGCGGCGCCTTCGGCGCCCATGACCGCGATTTCGTTGGTGGGCCAGGCGTACGTCAGGTCGGCGCCGATGGACTGCGAGTCCATGACGATGTATGCGCCGCCGTACGCCTTGCGCAGGATCAGGCTGATCCGGGGCACGGTCGCGTTGCAGTACGCGTAGAGCAGCTTCGCGCCGTGGCGGATGATTCCACCGTGCTCCTGATCGACGCCCGGCAGGAAGCCGGGTACGTCCAGAAGGGTGATGATCGGGATGTTGAAGGCGTCGCACATCTGCACGAAGCGGGCGGCCTTCTCGGAGGCCTCGATGTCGAGGACACCGGCCAGCGACTGGGGCTGGTTGGCGACGATGCCGACGACCTGGCCGTCGAGCCGGGCCAGGGCGCAGATGATGTTGCGCGCCCAGCGCTCGTGGATCTCCAGGTAGTCGCCCTCGTCGACGAGCTCCTCGATGACCTTGTGCATGTCGTACGGACGGTTGCCGTCGGCGGGCACCAGGTCGAGCAGCACGTCGGAGCGGCGGTCGGCCGGGTCCTCGGAGGCGACGGTGGGCGGGTTCTCGCGGTTGTTCTGCGGGAGCATCGACAGGAGGTAGCGGACCTCCGCGATGCAGGTCTCCTCGTCGTCGTACGCGAAGTGCGCGACGCCCGAGGTCTCGGCGTGCACGTCGGCGCCGCCGAGGCCGTTCTGGGTGATCTCCTCGCCGGTGACCGCCTTGACGACGTCCGGGCCGGTGATGAACATCTGCGAGGTCTCGCGGACCATGAACACGAAGTCGGTCAGGGCGGGGCTGTAGGCCGCGCCGCCGGCGCACGGGCCGAGCATCACCGAGATCTGCGGGATGACGCCCGAGGCCTTGGTGTTGCGCTGGAAGATGCCGCCGTAGCCGGCGAGCGCCGAGACGCCCTCCTGGATACGGGCGCCGGCGCCGTCGTTCAGGGAGACCAGCGGAGCACCGGCCGCGATGGCCATGTCCATGATCTTGTGGATCTTCGTCGCGTGGGCCTCGCCCAGCGCGCCGCCGAAGATCCGGAAGTCGTGCGCGTAGACGAAGACCGTGCGGCCCTCGACCGTGCCCCAGCCGGTGATCACACCGTCGGTGTACGGCTTCTTCGCCTCCAGGCCGAAGCCCGTCGCCCGGTGGCGGCGGAGCTGCTCGACCTCGCTGAAGGAACCGGCGTCGAGGAGCAGCTCGATGCGCTCGCGAGCGGTCAGCTTGCCCTTCGCGTGCTGGGCCTCGGTGGCGCGGTCACTCGGGCCGCGGAGCGCCTGCTCGCGCAGGACGTGCAGCTCGGCCACTCGGCCACGGGCGTCAGCGGGCTCGCTCGGGATCTGGTCCACAACGGTCATGTACCGACCCTACGAAGTCGGACAAGAAAACCCTGCCGTCGACTCCGTACAGTCTCCCGTGTCGATTCCTGGTGGGGCTGGACAGAACCGTGGCCTGTCCAGCCCGAGTCAACAGCCAGACACCCCTCGTGTTTGTGGGGTTCTCACATAGCCATGGGCGGGGCTCAGACGAGGACCTCGCAACGGTGGGTGGCGCCCGCCGTACCGGGGGTGATCCGCAGCCGGAGCGAGCGGCCGGTGCCGAGCACCTCCACGGAGGGGTCGTGGGCGAGGACCCGGCGCACCGGGTGGTCCCAGACCAGCTCCAGCGGCTGCCCCGTGCGGGGCGGTTCGGCGACCCGGAGATCGAGCACCGAGCGGCGCCTGCGGACGAGGACGCTCGCCGGGGCGGTGACCGTGAGCGGGCCCACCGTACCGGCCTGCCAGAAGTTCGCCGCGGTCAGTCCGAGGGACGGGACGGCGACCGCCTGCCGCTCGGCGCCGTTGTCGAGAACGTGCAGCCAGTCCGGGTCGGCGGCGCGGGCGGCGATCCGGCCCCGCGAGGCGCCGGGCATCAGGACGTACGCGTACGAGGCGGCGACCGGGTCGGTGCCGTGGTCGAGCCAGAGCGTCCGGTACCGGCGGGTGCGGCGCTCGGTCGAACTGGTGGTGTTGATGTCGCTCCAGGCCCCGGTGCGGTCGTCGAGGAGGGTGTGGAGGTTCCCCGTGCCCTGCGGTGCTGCCCCCTCGGGGAAGACCCAGCCGCCGTGCCCCTCCAGGTGCGCCCAGCGGTCGCCGGTGGTGAAGGCCTGGGTGCCGGCCTCGCCGAGGAGGCGGTTGTCGACGACCGTCTCGACGGGCACTCCGTCGGTCGCGGTGATCCCCGCGCCGAGGCAGATGACGGCGTCCGCCGCGCAGAACCAGGACTTGCGGGCCTCCAGGGTGGAGCCGAGGCCCTTCAGGTGCTGGCCGACGGCCGCGTACGCGCCGTCGGTGGCCCCGCCGACCCACCGTACGGCCGGCTTGGGCGCGCCCCACTCGCCGCCGGCGCGGTCGGCGAGGCGCTTGGTGGAGACGGTGGTGCCGGGGAGGCGGTACGGGTCGACGGTGGGCCAGAACCAGTCGGTGTACTGGTCGCCGAGGTCCGGGGTCCACCAGGACAGCATGCCGGCGCCGGTGTGCCAGCCGCGCGGGTTCTCGCCGTTGCCGCACTCGTAGTACGAGATCCGCTGCGAGGCCATGGCGATGTTGGCGGCCCAGCCGGGGCGGCGGTGCACGGCCCGGTCCATGGCGGCGAAGAGCCGGTGTCCGGTGGGTTCGGGGGCGGCGGGGACGGGGGCGGCGGCCACGGCGTGCAGCCGGGCGAGGTCGGCGACGCCGAACTGGCGGGCGGCGAGGATCGGGGAGACGGTGTCGCGCTGGATCCATCCCTTCACGCGCGCGTGCCAGCGGTCGCGCTCGGCGGCGGAGGCCCCGCCGGCGAGGAGGGCGATGGCCGCGATGACGCCCTGGCCGTGGAAGTGGTCGGAGCGCATGATCTGCCGGTCGTCGTTCTTGAGGTACCCGCGGCTGATCGCGCGGCCGTTGACGCTGTCCATCATCAGGCCGTCGAGGATGAGGGGCGCGTAGGCCTTCTCGACGCTGTCGAGGACGATCTGGCGGTTCGGGTCGGTGACGGCCCAGGTGGATCCGGCGAGGAGAGAGAAGAGACGGCCGAGGCCGTCGAGCATGACCTGGCCGTAGGTGCCGGAGTAGGCCACCCAGGTGTGCTGGACGAAGGAGCCGTCGGCGTAGAGGCCGTCGCCCTGGGTCACGTACGGGAAGACGGGCGAGAGGGCGTCGCGGGCGAGGGCGATCTTGGCGGGGTTCGCGCCGAGGACCCCGCGCAGCGCGACCGAGCGGCACAGGTCGACGCGGTTGGCGCCGGTGGAGGTGCCGCTGTAGTCCGCGAGCACCGCGTCGGGGACGAAGTGGTCGACGGCGGCGCAGGCGGCGGCGATCCGCTCGGCGCCGAGGTGCGGGTGGAGCGCGGCGACGATGTCCATGAGGAGGCGGGGGCTGCCGATCTGCCACTCCCACCAGTTGCCGTAGCGCGGGGCGCCCGCGCGGTAGACCGTGGCGGAGAGGTGGTCGAGGCCGGTCAGGACGTCGGCGAGCAGCGTCGGGTCGCCGGTGAGGCCGGTGCCGGGCTGCGCGTACGCCTGCGTCATGGTCCACAGGCGGCTGTAGCTCTGGGTGATGCCGGCCGGCGGGTCGAAGGCGACCCCGGGCCAGAGGGAGGCGGGCGCCGGGGCCATGGAGGCGCGGAACGCCCGGGCGAGCGTGCCCGTCTCGGCGAGCTTGGAGGCGTACGGCTCGGCCCCGGCGTCGAAGCCGGAGCCGAGCGCGAGGTCGAGCCAGCGGAGCCGCAGCGCCTCGAACTCGCCGTCCGCCGCGTGGGCGGGGGACGACGGGAGTCCGAGGGCCGCGGCCGCGGCGGAGGCGGTGATCAGGAACGTGCGGCGGGACCAGGCGGGGACGGGCACAGGAGCCTCCCGGGGGAAGTGGTGGAGACCGTTCGGCGCCTGGTGTAACACCGGTTTTCCGACGCAATCAATGAGCACGGCACGGGTGGGCACCGGTTCGCCGAAAGCGCTTACCGCCTTGTGACGGCTGCTCAGCCTCCGCAGTGGAAGCGGGCGTTCCCCCAGTCCGCGTGGTCGTTGCCGTTGCCGTCGCCGCCGTCGCCGACCACCAGGTCGACATAGGAGGCGCCGGTGACGTCGGCGGTCAGCGACCAGGCGGCGTCCGTGGCCTTGAGGACCGGGGACGTCACCTTCTCCGTGCCGTCCGCGAGCACGCTGAACCGGACGGTGCCGCGGCTGGTCTGGACGTCGTCGACGCCGACGTCGGCGGTGAGGGAGGTGCAGCGACCGCCCAGGTAGTAGCGGACCGTGGCGGGGGCGTGGCTGCCGAGCCCCTTGGCGTACGTCACTCCCCCGATCCGCAGCGGGGAGCCGTCGCCGGTGCCGGTCTCGCCGTTGGAGAGGTCGCGCTCGACGGGTCCCCAGCCGTTGGCGGACGAGGTCCAGTCGAGGTCGCTCGCCCAGCTGTCGGCGGTGGGCGGCGGCGGCAGGGTGCGGACGGTGGTGGCGGCGGTGAGCTTCCGCGCGCCGTCCCCGAGGGTGTACGCGACCTCGGCGCCGAGCGTGTACGGCCGGTAGGGGGCGTCCACGGGCGGGGTGACCCGCCAGGTGACGGTGGCGCTGCCGCCCGCCGCGACCGGGTCGAGGGCGACGGGCGCGGCCGGTTCGGCGGTCCAGCCCTCGGGGAGGGTGAGCGCGGCCCGGGCGCCGGTGATCGCGGCGGCCTCGTCGTTGGTGAGGGTCGCCGTGACCTCGTTGGCGTGGCCGGGCTCCAGGGTCTCCGGGGCGGTGACGGCGAGGGTGCCGCAGGCGGCCCGCTCGGCGGCCGGGCCGAGGTCGGTGGCGGTGAAGGAGTCGAGGACGAAGTCGGCGCCGTCGGGGGCGTCGCCGCGCTTGCGGAGCCCGGTCCAGGTGTCGCCGCAGCCGGCCGTCACGGTCTCGGAGAAGTGCCCGGTGGTCCGCTGCTGCCCGATCGGGGTGCGGCGGGTCTCGACGGCCGGTCCGGTGCCGGTCGTGCGGTCGTAGCCGGTGACCCACTCGTAGGCGCCCGCGTGACTGGACTGGTAGTCGTACTCCACGCGGTACGTGTGGCCGTCCTTCATCGGGACGGTCCAGGGCGCGGTCCGGTAGACCAGGCCGCTGTTCTCGTCGTGCGACTTGAGGGACTCGGCGCCGCCGATGACGTCGTCGATCAGTTTTCCGTTCCAGCCGGCCTGGGTGTACGGGGCGTGCAGCTGGGCGATGTGGGTGCGCGGGTCGGTCGTCCCGCCGGAGTCGCCCTTGAGGAAGGGGCCCCAGCCCTGGTCGACGGCCTCGAAGTCCTCGTACGCTGCCGATCCGGCCTTGACGGCGGGGTCGTTGGCCACGATCCGGACGTCGTCGATGCGGACGGCTGCCGGGCTGCCGCCGGCGGCCTGGATCCTCAGTGTGGTGGCGCCGCGCGCCGGTGCGGTGAAGGTGACCTTGGCGCGCTGGAAGCGGGTGCCGTTCCAGTCGGAGGCGGCGACCCGGTCGTCGAGGGTCGAGCGCTCGACGGTGACGGTCCGCCCGCCGATGGAGAGGGTGGTGGGGCGCGTCGCGCCGGGTTCGACCTCGACGAGGGCGGAGGCGGTGTACCGCGCGCCGGGGGTGAGGCCGGTGATCCGCTGCTGTACGGACGCGGTGGCCGAGCCGCTGAGCTTCGCGCTGTTGCGGCCCTGGGCGTCGGTGTCACGGGCGACGGTGCCCGCCTTGGACCAGCCGCGGAGCTTGGTGTCGTTGAAGCCGGGGTCCTTCACCGGGGTGCCCTGGCCCCACTGCGGGGCGGGTTGCGCGGGTGCGCGGTCGGGGTGGAGGACGTACGGCTGCCCGGCGACGGCGTCGAGGGTGATCTTCCCGTCGACGGGCCGCACGGTCGCGGTCTTCACGCGGCCGTTGTCGGTGAGCCGGTACACGGTGTACGAGCGGGTCCCGGCGGGGACGGCCCAACTCGTGGTGCCCCCGGCCTTGTTGTAGTGGTAGAGCTTCCCGGCTCCGCCGTCGGTGTCCCAGGGGAGGAGGTAGGTCTCGCCGTCGAGGACCTTGCGGCCGTCCTGGTAGAAGGTGCGCCGGCCGTTCTCGACGGTGCCGCGGACGCCGCCGGTGAAGGTGATGTCGTTGCCGTTCCAGCGGGTGATCGTCTGCTGCTGGAGGTACTTGGCGGGGAGGTTCCGCTGCCAGATGTTGGCGGTGAAGTCGTTCCAGTCGGTCTCGCCGGTCCAGCCCTCGAAGTCGACGAGCGCGGTCTGGCCGAGGACGGGGTGGTTGTTCCAGACGTCCTTCTCGCCGTTGCGGATGAACCGGATGATCTGCGAGTTGAGGCCCTTGTTGGTGGCGCCGCCGTAGTCGAGGTCGTTGGCCCAGTGGGACCAGAGCGAGGAGCGCTCGAACTTCTCGGACCACTCGGTGGCGACGTTCCAGCCCTGCGCCTGGACGGCCTGCATCGTCTTGTCGGCGATCCAGCCGTGCGTGTAGTAGACGTCGATGTAGAGGGTGGAGAGGCGGGGGTCGGTCTCGTCGCGGAGCTGCTGGAAGCGGCGGGCGAGGTCGCCGCTGTTGATGTCCCTGCGCTGGTCGATGTAGTAGCTCTGGTTGAGCCAGTTCCAGCCGGGCTTGGTCTTGTCGACGAGGGTCTCGCTGAAGTTCTTCGCCTCGGGGTACGACTCGGTGGCGTTGACGTGGACGCCGAAGTCCGCGCCCCACTTCCCGCCCTCCTTGAGGAGGGTGTTGAGGTCGGCGAGGCCGCCGGCGCGCTTGTTGTAGTTGCCGCCGTAGTCGGGGTGGGCGGAGTCGTGGCCCTCGGAGCCGTAGCCCTTGAGCAGGGCGAACTGGCCGAGTCCGTCGGTGGCGAGCGAGATCCGCTTGACGTCGTCGAGGGTGCGCAGGAAGGGGTGGGTGGCCTGTGAGGCGAAGTTGAACGGGATGTGGGCGACGACCCGGTCGGGGGTCTGCTCGCTGCCGGGGGCCTTGATCCCGATCGTACGGAAGGCGAGGGCGCCGTCCTGCCAGTCGGTGGCGCCGTCGGCGTTGGCGTCGGGGGTGACGACGACCTTGGCCCAGGGCAGGTCGTCGCCGCTCTCGGGCCGCGGGGCGCCGGCGCCCCGGTAGGTCCACTGGCCGGACCAGACGCCGACGCGGGTCTCGGTCGCGGTCGTCCTGGCCTGGTGCCAGAAGCGGGCGCCGTCGCGGGCGGAGGCGCCGGTGGGCTTGTCGTAGCTGGAGTTGGACTCGACGGCGGCGGCCAGCTGTCCGGTGTTGACGATCGCGTAGCTCGCGCCGACCGCCGCGCTCTCCGCCGGGGTGGCCGCGGTGACCTGGGAGAAGACGTCGGCGGTGCGGGTGGAGTCCGGGTCGAGGCGGGTGAAGGCGGTGGCGGCGCCGCCGTCCGACGAGCCCACGGAGACGAGGTCGTGGCCGGGGATGTCGAGGGTGCCGACGCGGAAGGTGTCGGTGTCGCGGACGGCGGTGACCCGGAAGGTCGTGGTCCGGCCCTCGACGCTCAGGCGCGCGTCGATCTCGACACCGGGCAGGGCCGGGAAGGCGAGGGTGTACGCGGCGGAGGCGGCCGTCAGGACGGGGGCGCCCTTGGCCTGGACGGCGTAGGGGGTGCCGTTGAGGACGACCTGCGTGACCGGGGCCGTACTGCCGAGGAGGCGGGCGCCGCCGGCCCGGTCGGTGTACGAGAGGACACGGGGGAAGTCCTCGGCGACGGCGACGGAGAGCTGGGCGGAGGAGATGACGGCCGAGGCGGTGTCGGCCGTGGCCGTGGCGGCGTCCTCGGCGAGTCGCGCCCGGGGCTCGGCCACGGCGGGCCCTGCGAGGGCGAACACGGCGGATGAAGCGGCGGCGAGCGCGCAGGCCGCACGGATTCTTCGCGAAGGGGGGAGGGACATGCGCACTAGTTGGCCCCGCCCCCGCGGCACCGTCAACGAGATCGCGCCCCGCGGACCCCTCAAGTCCAAGAACCCCCTCCGGTTAGTCCAAGTGACCGCCGAAGGGGGCTTCTCGGGTACCGAGGACGGGTCAGCAGCCGCCGCAGTTGTAGAAGGTCACGTCCCAGTGGTTGCCCTCGTCGGCGTAGACGTTGCCCGCGCCGGACTTCCACTGCGGGGCTCCGTCACCGCGCAACCCGATGTACGTGAAGGTGTTCTTCACGTAGTTGGTGACGCAGGTGGCCTTGCCGAAGTCGAGCTTGTAGCCGTTCCAGTGGGAGTACGTGCCGCTCGCGTGGCCCGTCTCGGTGCCGCCGGTGATGTTGAGGGCGCAGCCGCTGGCGCTCCTGAGGGTCTGGGCGCCCTGGGCGGTGGCCAGGTTGAGCTGGTCGAACGACGTGCAGGTGGAGACGTTCCGGTCGGAACAGTTGCCGGACGACGACCAGGTGATGCCGGAGGACCGGAACATCGAGGTCGCGGTGGCGTGGCTGATCTTGGTGACCGCGTGGGCCTCGCCTGCGGCGGTGAGGACGCCGACGCCGGGGGCGAAGAGCGCCCCCAGGACGAGCGCGAGGGCGGTGAGGACGGAGCGGAGCTTCATCGGGAGTGCCTCCTGCTGGTGACCGTGACGGTTGGGGACGGCGGTGCAGGTGGTGCCGGTGGCGCGAGGGAGCCGGTGGATCCGGTGGCGCAGGGAGATGGTGCCGCAGTTCTACGCGCGTCCGAAAGAGGGCGTCGGACGTCTTTCGGCGCCGTACGGGTGAACATCTCGCGCAGATGTTGAAACTTGAACGGAATAGGTCTACAGTCATTCTCGTTGAAGGTTCAACAAACACCGATCAAGGAGCTGTCAGTCATGGGTCTCTTCAACCGCAAGAGCAACGAGTCCGCCGTCGCCACCGCCACCCTCCCCGTCGACCCGGCCCTGGCCGCCCTGACCGGCGACTACACCATCGACCCGGCCCACAGCAGCATCGGCTTCACCGTCCGCCACGCCATGGTCACGAACGTCCGCGGCACGTTCGCCGAGCACGAGGGCGCACTGAAGCTGGACGGCGCGAACCCGGGCGCCTCCTCCGCCTCGATCGAGGTCAAGATCGCCTCCATCGACACGGGCATCGGCGACCGCGACGGCCACCTGCGCAGCGGCGACTTCTTCGACGCCGAGCAGTTCCCGCTGATGACCTTCCGCTCGACGCAGGCCGAGCAGCTCGGCGGCGACAAGTACCGGGTCACCGGCGACCTGACGATCAAGGACGTCACGAAGCCGCTCGCCATCGACCTGGAGTTCAACGGCACGGCCACGGACGTCTACGGCAACGAGCGCGTCGGCTTCGAGGGCTCGGCCGAGATCCTGCGCTCCGCGTGGGGCCTGACCTGGAACGCCGCCCTGGAGACCGGTGGCGTGATGGTCAGCGACAAGGTCAAGCTGAACTTCGACATCTCCGCGATCAAGGCCGCCGCCTGATCGACCGGACACACGGCCGACCGGTTCACGCCGTCTGATCGACCGGACACACGAGCGCGCCCGCCCTCCGCAGCAGCGGAAGGCGGGCGCTCGGCGTTCGTGCGGGTACGGGGCCGGTCAGACCGCCTTCGCCGCCGCCTCGACGACGGCCGGGACCAGCCGGTCGTTCTCGGCGGCGCCCGGGCCTCCGGCGAAGGCGAAGCGGCGGCGCGCGTAGCTGTAGGCGAGGCCGGTCGCCGGGTCGGCGAAGGCCTGCGAGCCGGGGGCGCCGCTGTGGCCGACGGCGGCCGGGCTCAGGGACGGGTAGCGGGTGGCGAGCGGGACGAAGCCGAGCCCGAAGGCGTTCTCCTCCCCCGTGACGAGGTCCTTGCCCGCCGAGTGGATCCGGGCGACCTCGGCGAGGGTGCCGGGGGCGAGGAGCGGGGGCCGGCCGTCGAGCTCGCCCGCGATCGTCGCGTACATCCGGGAGAGGCCGCGCGCGGTGCCGATGCCGCCGCCGGAGAGCGGCGCCCGCTCCCGTACCGCCCGGGAGTTGGCGTAGCCGACGATGTCGAAGGGCGGGTCGGCGTGGAAGTTGAACGCGATGGCCATGAGGCTGTCCGGGGCGATCGGGTTCTCCGCGAGGAGCGCCTGCTCGGCAGGGGTGGGCAGCATCGGCAGGGCCGTACGGAAGCGGGGTTCCAGCTCCTCGGGCAGGCCGAGGTGGTAGTCGATGCCGTACGGGGCCCTGACCCGCTCCTCGTACAGGTCCTGGACCGTCCGGCCGGTGGCCCGCAGGACCACCTCGCCGACCAGGGCGCCGATGACCGTGGCGTGGTAGCCGTGCCCGGTGTCCGGCTCCCAGAACGGGCGCTGGCCCGCGAGGCGGGCGGCGATCAGCCGGTCGTCGGCGAGCTCCTCGACGGAGAGGCCGCCGTCGGCGCCGATCACACCGGAGCGGTGGGCGAGCAGCTGGCGGAGCGTGATCCCCGCCTTGCCCTCGGCGGCGAACTCGGGCCACCAGGAGGCGACCTCGCGGTCCAGGTCGAGGGCGCCCTCCTGGACGAGGAGGGCGGTGACCAGGGCCATGGCGCCCTTGGAGGAGGAGTAGAGCCCGAGCAGGGAGTCCCCGTCGACGCCGTCACCGCCCCAGAGGTCGACGACGAGACGGCCGCGGTGGTGGACGGCGAGCTGTGCACCGCCGTCCCGCGCCTCGTGCGCGGCGATCTCCGCGAACACCTCTCGTACGGACTCGAATCCGGGCTCCACCGTGCCGTGGACGCGGACGTCGCTCATCGTGCTCTCTCCCCCTGGGTGCCGTGGCGTGATCAGTCAGACCGTAGAACCGCGGAGGGCGTGATTCCCTTCCCGCGCGGCCGAGTTCGTCCCGACTCCGTCCCGGGACGTCCGGAAGAGCAGGCCGGCGGTGAGGAGGACCACGACGCCGGTCGCCGCGTGGATGCCGAGCGCGGCGGCGTATCCGCCTCCGTGGGCGAGGACGGCGAGGGAGTCCCCGAAGGGGACGATCGCGAGGAGCAGCATCACCCAGGCCAGCGGGCGGCGCTTGCCGAGGGCGAGCAGGGTGAGCACGATCGCGCCGTTGGCGAGGTCGCGGACCGCCTTGACCGCGAAGTATCCGGCGGCGTCGCCCTCGGGCCAGGAGGGGATGCCGAAGCCGGCGGCGGCCGTCTCCGGGGCGAACAGGAAGTTGATGCCGAACCAGAGGCAGGCGAGGCCGAGGAGCACGGACAGGACGGTGGTGACGCGGTGCAGGTTCATGGATCCCCCAGAACATCGATCTGGCGCCGATCTAGCGGCGCTAGGACTGGTGGCAACGCTAGACCTACCACCGCTCTCTTGTCTAGCAGTGCTAGCGTTCCGGTATGCCCCTGCACCAGCAGCGCCGAGGGCGCGAACGAGCCGAACGCCACCGTCTGATCGTCGACGCCGCCCGCGCACTCGCCGAAGCGGAGGGATGGGCCGCCGTGACCACCCGCCGCCTCTCCGAGCGGGTCGCCTACAGCCAGCCCGTCCTCTACAGCCACTTCACGGGCATGGAGGCCATCGTCACGGCCGTCGCGGCCCAGGGCATCGAGGAACTGACGACCGCCCTGCGGACCGCCCGCACCGGCGCCGCCGGCCCGGCGGAGGGACTCGCCGCCCTCGCCGCCGCCTACCTCGCCTTCGCCCGCGCCCACCCCGCCCTGTACGAGGCGATGTTCGTCCGGCGCACCGCCCTGGAGTTCGCCACCGAGGACTCACCCGCGATCCTCAAGGCCGCCTTCGCCGAGTTCCTGCACGTCGTCGGACCGCTGGCGGGCGGGCGCGCCCCCGGCACCCTCGCCGAACTCGTCTGGAGCACCCTGCACGGCCTCGCCACCCTCGAAGGCAGCGACCGGCTCCTGCCCGACCTCGCCGAAGGGCGGCTGAAACTGCTGGTCAACACCGTTGTCAGTGGCGGTCGCTAGCGTCGGCGGCATGGAATTCCGTATCGACAGCAGCGCCTTGACCGACGCCGTGGCCTGGGCCGCGCGCGTCCTCCCCGCCCGTTCGCCGATGCCCGTCCTCGGCGGTCTGCTCCTGGAGGCGTCGGAGGGCCGGCTGCGGGTCTCCGGCCTCGACCACGAGGCCTCCGCCCGCGTCGAGGTCGAGGCCGACACCCTCGCCGAGGGCCGGGCCCTGGTGCTCGGCCGCCGGCTCCTCGACATCTGCAAGGTGCTCCCCCGGGGGCACGCGGAGCTCGCCGTGGAGGGCGCCCGCCTCACGGTGACCTCCGGGGACGCCCGCTTCGGCCTCTCGCTGCTGCCGCTCGACGACTACCCGGCCGCGCCCGCGCTGCCCGAGGTGCGCGGCCTGGTCGACGGCGACGCCTTCGCCTCGGCGGTCGCGCAGGTGGCCGTGGCGGCCGGCCGGGACGACTCCCTCCCGGTCCTGACCGGGATACGGCTCGCCCTGGACGGCCCGGCCATGACCCTGGCCGCCACCGACCGCTACCGGTACGCGGTGCGCACGCTGGAGTGGAAGCCCGAGGGCGACGCCCACCCGGAGCCCGCCGACGTGGTCGTCCCGGCCCGGCGCCTGACCGAGATCGCCCGCTCCCTCGCGGGCGGCGGCCCGGCCCGCCTCGCGCTCGACGCCGGCTCGATCGGCTTCGAGAGCGCGGGCCTGCGCACCACCACGCGGCTGCTGGACGGCCGGCTCCCCCGCCACGACAAGCTGTTCGCCCTCGGGGACCACGCCCTGGCGGTCACGGAGCGGGCGCCGCTGACCGAGGCCGTGAAGCGGGTGGCGGTGGTCGCCGAGGGCGACAGCCCGGTCCAACTGACCTTCAGCGCCTCGGGCGTCCACCTCCAGGCGGGGTACGAGGACGACGTGGCCTCCCAGCAGCTCCCGGGCACCCTCGCCGGGACGGACTCCATGACGGTCGCCTTCAACCCGGGCTACCTCCTGGACGCGCTGACCTCCCTGGACGCCCCGGAGGTCCGCTTCCACCTCCTCGGCCCCGGCCAGCGGGCCCTGCTCACCGACGGCGAGCACCCGACCCACCGACACCTGCTGATGTCGGTGAAGCCGCTGGTCTGAGCCGAATTCCGGCGGGCGCAGGGCGACGGCCTCGCGCAGCGTCCGCGGGCGCGGATCCGGTCGGGATGCGGGCAGCGGTGCGGCCCGCACGGGCCCGGGGCGGACCTTTCGTGTGCTCGCGGCGGCGCGGGCCGCACCGCCGCGAGCACTGTCACCGATCACCGTTCGTGCGGGCACGTTTACTCAACGCGTTCAACGCGCGGGAGTCGTCCGGCCCGGAGATGCCGCGGTCAGAAACCGCCGCCGCCGTCGAATCCGCCGCCTCCGCCGAAGTCGCCGCCGCCGAAGCCGCCGCCCGAGCCGAAGTCGCCGCCGGAGAAGTCCCCACCGGAGAAGTCGCCGCCCGAGAAGTCGCCTCCGGAGAAGTCGCCGCCCCCGTACTCGGCGGCGTACGCCGGGGTGGAGAGCGCGGAGCCGAGCATGGTGCCGACGAGGAGGCCGGGGAGGAGGCCGCCGCCGAAGTAGCCGCCGGCCCAGGGACCGTAGGCGGGGCCCGCCTCCCAGTAGGGGCGGCGGCCCGTGTCCGTGTCGACGGTGCGGGTGAGGGGGTCGAGGCCGTCGTCGAGGCGGGCGGCGTCGACGGCGCAGACCGGGACCTGGCGGGTGGCGCTGCCGGCCGGCGTCCAGTCGCGGTCCTCGGTGGAGGGGCCGTGGCGCGGGTCGAAGAAGCAGGGGGCGCGCCGCTCGGGCAGCGGGCGGGACTCGCGGCGGGCGGCGAGGAGGGCGAGGGAGAAGCGGCCGTCGTCCAGGGCCTTGGTGACCGCGCGGACGTCGTGCGGGTGGGCCGCGGAGCCCATGAGGGACTTGGCTTCGTCGTACGAGTCGAGGGCGCGTTCGTAGTCTCCGCGCCGGGCGTCGTCGGCGCCGGGCTCGGCGGGGTGGAAGTCGAGGCGTTCGAGCTCCTCGCCGAAGGCGGTGATGTCCTCGTCGACGACGACCCGCAGCTTGTCGAGGGCCTCGCGCTCCTCGGCCTCCTTGCGGAGCCTCTTGCGGCGGACGACGGTGTAGGCGGCTCCGCCGCTCAGGGCGACGACCGCGCCGAGGGTGACGAGTCCGGCGACGGGGACCCCGGAGTCCTTGCCGACGGCGCCCCAGGTGGAAGGTGCGGAGCCACGCATGGCGGGGAGGGCCTGGTCGGCGAAGTTGTTGAGCTCGGTGGCCGCGTCGGCGCCGGGCCGGTCGACGGAGGTGACGAGGTTCTGCACGGCGGCGGGGGACATCACGGAGGGGTCGACACCCGCGTCGAACCGGTCGCCGAGGCGCACCGCGTACAGGCCTGCGGCGCCGGTCTGGGCCCGCAGGTTGTCGATGAGGCCCTTCGGCGGGAACTCGGCGTTCGCCGGCAGGACGGCCATGAAGAGCGGCTTGTCCGCGTCCTTGATCTTCTGGGCGAGGGCGTCCGCGTCGGCCTTCGACAGCTGGCCGGCGGCGCCCGGGTCGACGTACACCGGGCCCTGTTTCAGGGCGGCGGCCGCGTCGGAGACCCCGGTGGCCCTGGCACCCACGGAGGGGGCCAGGGCCAGGAGCAGCAGGAGCATCAGCCCGGCGAGGGCCGAGAGTGCGGTGAGCGGCCTGGTCCTCATGTATCGAAGCTACCCGAATGGCAACAAACAAGACATAGGTGGCCGATCCGGTTTACTCGGCGGGGTCGATCCCGGCCCGGAGGAGCCCGTACGTGAAGGCGTCCTCCAGGGCCTGCCAGGAGGCCGCGATGACGTTCTCGCCGACGCCGACCGTGGCCCACTCGCCGTTGCCGTCGCTGGTCGTGATCAGGACGCGGGTCGTGGATTCGGTGCCGTGGCGGCCCTCCAGGATCCGGACCTTGTAGTCGACGAGCTCGAACTTGGCGAGCTGCGGGTAGATCCGTTCCAGGGCCACCCGCATCGCCAGGTCGAGGGCGTTGACCGGGCCGTTGCCCTCGGCGGTGGCGACGATCCGCTCGCCCTTGGCCCAGAGCTTCACGGTGGCCTCGTTGGCGTGGGTGCCGTCGGGGCGGTCCTCGACGATCGCGCGCCAGGACTCCGTACGGAAGTAGCGGCGGGCGCGGCCCTCGGCCTCCTCGCGGAGCAGCAGCTCGAAGGAGGCGTCGGCGGCCTCGTACGTGTAGCCCTGGAGTTCGCGCTCCTTGACCCGCTCGACGACGCGGGCGACGAGCGCGCGGTCGCCGCCCAGGTCGACGCCGAGCTCCTTGCCCTTGAGCTCGATCGAGGCGCGGCCGGCCATGTCGGAGACGAGCATCCGCATGGTGTTGCCGACGAGCTCGGGGTCGATGTGCTGGTAGAGGTCGGGGTCGACCTTGATGGCGGAGGCGTGCAGCCCGGCCTTGTGCGCGAAGGCGGAGACGCCGACGTACGGCTGGTGGGTGGAGGGCGTGAGGTTGACGACCTCGGCGATGGCGTGCGAGATCCGGGTCATCTCGGCGAGCGCGCCCTCGGGGAGGACCGTCTTGCCGTACTTGAGCTCCAGGGCCGCGACGACGGGGAAGAGGTTGGCGTTGCCGACCCGCTCGCCGTAGCCGTTGGCGGTGCACTGCACGTGGGTGGCGCCCGCGTCGACGGCGGCGAGGGTGTTGGCGACGGCGCAGCCGGTGTCGTCCTGGGCGTGGATGCCGAGGCGGGCGCCGGTGTCGGCGAGGACGGTGGCGACGACGGCCTGGATCTGGGCGGGGAGCATGCCGCCGTTGGTGTCGCAGAGGATGACGACGTCGGCGCCGGACTCGTGCGCGGCGCGGACGACGGCCTTGGCGTAGTCGGGGTCGGCCTTGTAGCCGTCGAAGAAGTGCTCGCAGTCGACGAAGACGCGGCGGCCCTGGGAGGTCAGGTGGGAGACGGTGTCGCGGACCATCTCCAGGTTCTCGTCGAGCGTGGTGCGCAGGGCGAGCTCGACGTGCCGGTCGTGCGACTTGGCGACGAGGGTGATCACCGGGGCGCCGGAGTCGAGCAGCGCCTTGACCTGGGGGTCCTCGGCCGCGTTGCCGCCGGCCCTGCGGGTGGCGCCGAAGGCCACGAGCTGCGCGTTCTTGAACGCGATCTCCTGGCGGGCGCGGGCGAAGAACTCCGTGTCGCGCGGGTTGGCGCCGGGCCAGCCGCCCTCGATGAAGCCCACGCCGAAGTCGTCGAGGTGGCGCGCGATGGTCAGCTTGTCGGCGACGGTGAGGTTGATGCCCTCACGCTGCGCTCCGTCGCGCAGCGTGGTGTCGAAGACGTGGAAGCTGTCGTCGACATGGCGGTCGTCGAGGCGCGGGCTCTCGCCGTTCTCCGTGGTCATGACTGTGATGGCTCCTGTCGGATGTGGCTCCGGAAGGTCTGGATCCACTTGCCCCCATTCTCACGCGCTGTCCGTTTCCGGCATGGGTGGGGCCGGAAAACGAAAAAACCCCTCGCGGGTGCGAGAGGTCTGCGCGCGGGTCTGAGGCACGGTGTCCACTGCCGCGGGTGGTTGTGCCGCGGATCAGTGGCCACTGCGGACCGGCGCGCCGCTGCCGATAATCATCGTGGTAGCAAGCACGCCGGAAGTCTGACACAGGTGGGGAGCCGCCGGGACGGCGATCTCACGATACGGGCAGCTGATCTCGTTTCTGGCCGGGCAGGGTGTCGGGGCCGCCGGATCCGGAGGCGCCGACCCGGCCCAGGTCGATGTCCCGGGTCTCCCGCATCGCGAGATAGACGACCAGGGAGACGGCCGCGCAGCCCGCCACGTACCAGGAGAAGCCGGATTCGATGCCCGCGTCCTTGAACCACAGCGCGACGTACTCGGCGGTCCCGCCGAAGAGCGCGTTGGCGATGGCGTACGGGAGGGCGACGCCGAGGGCGCGGATGCCGGTCGGGAAGAGCTCGGCCTTCACGCAGGCGTTGATGGAGGTGTAGCCGGTGACGACGAGCAGGGCGAGCAGGGAGAGGCCGAGGGCCGGCCAGAAGGAGCCCGCGTGCTTCAGCATCGCCAGGATCGGCACGCTGAGGAGCGTGGAGCCGACCGCGAAGGTGATGAGGAGCGGGCGGCGGCCGACCCGGTCGGAGAGCCGGCCGGCCAGCGGCTGGAGGCAGGCGAAGACGATCAGGGCGCAGAAGGAGACCAGGGTCGCGGTCTGCTTGGGGAGGCCGGCGGAGTTGGAGAGGTACTTGGTGAGGTAGGTCGTGTACGTGTAGTAGGCCACGGTCCCGCCCATGGTGAGGGCGACGACGAGGAAGGCCTCGCGCCGGTGCGCCCAGAGCGCCTTGAGGGTGCCCTGCTCGCCCGCGGCGACGCCGTCGCCCGCGCTCTCCTCGTACACCTCGGTCTCCAGCATCGTGCGCCGCAGGTAGAAGACGACGGCCGCGCCGAGGGCGCCGACGATGAAGGGGATGCGCCAGCCCCAGCTGTGCAGGGCCTCGCTGGACATCGTGTGCTGGAGGACGATCAGCAGGCCGAGGCCGAGGATCTGGCCGGCGGTCATCGACACGTACTGGAAGCTGGAGGCGAAGCCGCGGTGCTCGGGCGCCGAGGCCTCCGTGAGGTAGGTGGCGCTGGCGGCGTACTCGCCGCCGACGGAGAGGCCCTGGAGGAGGCGGGCGATCAGGAGGACGGCGGCGCCGCCGTAGCCGGCGACGGCGTAGGTGGGGGCGACGGCGATGAGGAGCGCCGAGGCGGACATCAGGGTGACGGTGAGGGTGAGCGCCGCCTTGCGGCCCTTGCGGTCGCCGACCCGGCCGAGGAGCCAGCCGCCGACGGGCCGCATGAAGAAGCCGACGGCGAAGATGCCGGCGGTGTTCATGAGTTTGGCGGTGTCGTTCCCCTCGGGGAAGAAGGATCCCGCGAAGTAGGTGGCGAAGCTCGCGTACACGAACCAGTCGAACCACTCGACCATGTTGCCGGCCGAGCCGACCCAGATCTTCTTCCAGTGCTCTCGTCCCATGGACCGGAACCGTGCCGGAGTTCCCGCACGGGCAACAAGGCTGTAGCGGACAACGATCCTGTGTACTTACGTGCGTTACGGTCGCGGGAGCAGGTCCTGCTCGATGAACTCCCTTACGTGGGCGAGGACTTGGTCCCGCCCGGTGCCCGGGATCCCGACGGCCACATGCACACTGAAGCCGTCGAGCAAAGCCCTCGTACGGGTGGCGAACCGGTCCGGGTCGACCGCCCGGAACTCCCCGCGCGAGACCCCCTCGGCGAGGATCGCGACGAGGTCCCGGTGCCAGGCCCCCTCGATGGCGGCCTGCCGGGCGCGGGCGTCGTCGTCGGCGTTCTGCGAGCGGTTCCAGACCTCCAGCCACAGGGTCCAGTGCGGGTCACGCGGCCCGTCGGGCACGTACACGTCGACGTACCCGTCGAGCCGCTCGCGCGCGGTCCCCGGCCGGGCGAGCAGCGCGCTCCGCGCGGCGCCGAGCCGCCCCTCGCTCCACTCCAGGGTCTGGAGCAGCAGCTCGTCCTTGGTGCGGAAGTAGTAGAGCAGGTGCCCGCTGCTCATCCCGACCTGCCGCCCGAGCCCGGCCATGGTGAGCCCGTCGAGCCCGCGCTCGGCGATGGTGTCCATGGCCGCGGCGAGCACGTCCTCGCGGGGCGGGGCGGCCTGGTTGCGGCGGCGGGGCGGGGGTGGGGCCGGGTTGCTGCTCTGACTCACCCGTATGTTCTACAGGATGGCCCCGCGGAGGTCAGACCGGCCCGGTCCCCGTCCACGCGCGGAGCTTCTCCGGGTTGCGGACCGCCCAGATGCGGGTGACGCGGTCGCCGTCGAGCTCGAAGGCGGCCACGGTCACGGTCATGCCGGTGTGCTGCGCGACGAGCCCCGGCACGCCGTTGACCGTCCGCTCCAGGAGCTTCAGCCCCGGCGCCTTGTCGGCGATGTGGATCAGGTACGCGGCGATGTTCTCGCCGCCCACGACCGGCTCCAGGACGGTGCCGACCAGACCGCCGCCGTCGGCGACCATCGCGGCGTCGGGGTCGAGGAGGCCGACGAGGGCCTCGATGTCCCGGGCCTCCCACGCCTCCTTGAAGTGCCGCACCAGGCCGGCCTGCCCGGCCGAGGGCGCCGCCGGGGTCCGCGCGGCGCCGACGCGCCGACGGGCCGAGGTCGCCAGCTGGCGGCAGGCGGCGGGCGTCCGCCCGATGATCTCGGCGATCTCCGCGAAGGGGTAGCGGAAGACGTCGTGGAGGACGAACGCCACGCGTTCGGCCGGTGTCATCGACTCCAGGACGACGAGGAAGGCCATGCTCACCGACTCGTCCAGGGTGATCCGGTCGGCGGGGTCGCCCCCGCCGGCCCACTCGGCGCGGTCGGGAAGCGGCTCGGGTATCCAGGCGCCGACGTACCGCTCGCGCCGGGCCCGCGCCGAGCCGAGCACGTCGAGGCAGACGCGGCCGGCCACCGTCGTCAGCCAGGCGCCGGGCGTCGTGATGGCCGCCTGTTCCCGCGGCGTCATCGCGTACCAGCGGGTGTACGTCTCCTGTACGGCGTCCTCGGCCTCGGCGAGCGAACCGAGCAGCCGGTAGCAGAGATTGATCAGATGGCGCCGCTCACCGAAGACCGGGCCCGTTTCCACCTCGGACTGTGTACTCATACGCGCGACCGCTCCCCGTTTCCCCGTGAGCCCGACACCTCACCTCACATTTCGCGGGGCTGCGTCGTCGGACTGCCGAGAGAGTACCGATCCACCGCCGCGAGGCAGAAGAAGGGACCACATCATGGCCGTCCAGACGACTCCGGCACCGGGCAGGTTCACGTTCTCGCAGGTCGCGGTCGCGCTGCAGACCCTGTCCCTCTTCTTCCAGTCGGTCACCGCCGGGATGCTGCTGTCCGGGTCCCTCGGCTACCAGCTGCACGAGGTCGGATCGAGGGTGATGTACGGCGCGTCGATGCTGTACGTGCTCGCCGCGATCCTGGCGTGGAAGCCGGGCGGAGCTTCCCCCCGCCCGATCCTCTACGCCACCGGCTTCCTCGTGCTCGCCTCGGTACAGGTGGTCCTCGGCGTCGCCCACCTGCCGGCCTTCCACGTCCCCCTGGGCATCACGATGTTCGCCCTGAGCGTCCTGGCCCTGGCCGCCACGCTGCGGACTACACGCGGGGCTGCTGCTGCGTGATGGAAGGGCACGCGGTCTCCGCGCAATCTCGCGCAACTCGCCGGCGCGTGGCGCAGGTTCCGAGCATGCTGGGACGCCACCCGACGAGGACGGAGCCCACCATGACGCTCAGGTTCATCGGTACCACCAGCGAGCACGGCAACTGCCCCACCTTGTACGAAGTGGTCGAGACCGGAGACCTCGTCGTCCAAGGCGACGAGATCGACGCCGAGCACCGCGCGCAGCTCCGCGACCTCGGCGTCGCCGAGACCGCCGTCGTCATCCCCCGCGAGCTGCTGAGCCGCTTCGCCCCCAAGGAGTGACTGTGCCCCCGCTGATCCCCTTCGAGGAGATCACCCACCTGTTCGCCGAGTTCCAGCACAGCGCGTTCCGGTTGGAGACCCGCCGCGGCTACGCCACTGACCGGACCGGCGCCCGCTTCCAGGCTTTCATGCGCGGCATCGACCCGGCGCCGGAGCCGGATCACCCGTGGAACGTGAACGTGCGGGCCAAGGCCGAGGAGGGCGCGCGGTTCGCGCGCGTCCGCCTGATCGACGATCCGCCCACGGACGGGCAACGGTTCCTCATGGCGGCCGCCGCCGGCAACGTTGCGGCAGGCGAGGACATCCGCGTCCTGGCCCGCGCCGAGGCCGAGCGCCTCGGGGTGCCGGACTGGGACTTCTGGCTCTTCGACTCGCGCACCCTCGTCCGGATGCACATCGACGACACGGACACCACGGTCGGCGTCGAGGCCATCACCGACCCGACCACCGTCCTCGCCGCGTGCAAGGCGCGCGACGCCGCGCAGGCGGCCTCTGCGCCTACTGCCGAGGTCTGGGCGGCGGTACGGTCCACCGCGTGACGTCGGATCTCCAGAGCAGCCGCGAGGCCCTCGGCGCGCGGCTCCGCGAGCTCCGCGCCGAGACCGGCCTGAACCAGAAGGACTTCGCCCTCCGCCTCGGCTGGCAGGAGTCGAAGGTCTCCCGCCTCCAGAACGGCAAGCAGAAGCCCACTTCCGAGGACCTGGAGACCTGGGCGAACGCCACGCGACCCGACGCCCTCGCCGGGCTCCTCACGCGCCTCCGGGGCCTGGAGTCACAGGACCGGAGCTGGCGCCGCCAGCTCTCCGCCGGCCACGCGCCCGTGCAGGACCGGTACGTCGCCGAGTACCGACGCACCGCCACGGCCCGCGGCTACGAGACGAGCGTGATCCCGGGCCTGTTCCAGACGGCGGACTACGCCCGGCACCTCCTCGTGCAGAACGCGGCCCTGATGCGCTCGCCCCGGGACACCGAGGCCGCTGTCCAATCCCGCATGCGCCGGCAGGAAGTCCTGTACGAACCGGGCAAGCTGTTCCGCGTCCTGATCTGGGAAGCCGCGCTGTACGCCCACGTGGGCACCGCCGACACGATGACCGGGCAACTGGACCGGCTCGTCGGCCTCATCGGCATGTCGACCGTCGAGCTCGGCATCGTGCCCCTGCGGGCCGTCATGCCGCTCACGCCGAAACACGGATTCTGGATCTTCGACGAGCAGCGGGTCATCGTCGAGACCATCAACACCGAGCTCCAGTACGACACATCCGACGACCTCGCCCTCTACACCCGCGTCTGGGACCAGCTCGCGGCGGCCGCGGTCTCCGGTCTCCGGGCACAGCGGCTCATCGGCCGTGTCCGGGCGTCTCTCAGGGCGATCTGAGCAATCCGGCGAAAGCCCCCGGGAGACTCGCGCAATCCGGCTCAATCGGTCGGCAGCCAAGCGAATGGTCGGCCTACCGTCCTGGTCATGGCGACGCGAACACGCAGGCCACGGCCCTGCACGTACTGTCCCAAGCCGTACGCCGACGCGTGCGTCCGTACGCAGCGCAGCGAGCAGCACGGCGGTGTCCACATCTACGCCCACCAGGAGTGCGCCGCCGCGCGCGGGGTGCTCCCTCTGTACCTGTTCATCGACGAGCCGACACCCGGGGTGCCGCGATGAAGAAGGTCACCTACTGACTCCCGCCCCCATGAGGCGGGTCCACGCACCATCGGCAATCCACCAGAAGGAGACCCCATGGCCTGCAAGAACCAGCCGCAGGACGGCAACCCGACGCCCTGCTCGTCCAGCCCCGAGCCCGGCAACCCGCCCGGAGCCCGGGCCCTGTTGAGTGTTGCGGCGTTCAACGGCGTGATGCACACGGTCCTCGACAACAACCCCGGCGTGGATGCCTCGATGGCTGACCGGATCGTCGTCGAGGCCCTCAAGTTCGTGCACGCCGCCAGCCTGTTCCCGACGGTGCGCATCGCGCCCACCCGCGAGGTCGACGAGGGGTGGCACGCCCTCATCCTCCACACGTACATGTACGCGAGCCTGTGCAGCCGCCTCGGTCGCACCGTCCACCACTACCCCGAGCGTCCCGACGCGTCCCGCCACGACCCGAACGTCATCACGCGCACCATGGCCCTCATCGAACAGGCGGGCTACACCCCCGACGCCGAACTCTGGACGGGCCGGAGAAGCCGCTCGTCACGGTTGCCGCCAACTGCTCGCACACCCAGAAGCCCGGTGGGTGCGGCCCGATCAACCCCGCCAACTGCGCCACCAGCGGCGGCGGTGAATAGGCTCGACAGCCTTCCGACGTAAGGAGAGCCCATGGACGCGATCGACGTCTCGTCACTGCACGACTCGATGCGCAAGTACGGGATCCCGGGGGTCTTCGTACCGGTGGACCCGCGGAACCGCGCAGGGGCCTGGCGGGTAGTCGACCCCGTCGACCAGCGGGACATCACTGACGCCGTCCGCGCCCGCGTGGCCGCTGCCGACCTTCAGCAGCCCACCAGGGGTTTCGTCATCGCGGGCTAGCCGCGCGAGGTCGGCCCCGGCCGGATCCTCCCGGCCGGGGGTTCTCCCATGGGAGATGATCATGCAGAACCACGCCCGACCAGGTCTGGCTTCAGCACTACTCGCCAGATGAAAGGCCCGGACGAGGGCGGCATTGCCTACACGCGCGGCTGCTGCTGCGTGATGCAGTGGATGCCGCCGCCGCCCGCGAAGATGGCGCGCGCGTCGACCAGGGTCACCGTGCGCTCCGGGAAGAGGCGGCGGAAGATCTCGGCGGCGAGTTCGTCGTGCGGGTCGTCGAAGGCGCACAGGACCACGCCGTCGTTGCACAGGTAGTGGTTGATGTAGGAGTAGTCGACCCAGTCGCCCTCCTCGTCCTTGAGGACGGTGGGTGCGGGGATCTCGACGACCTCCAGGGGGCGGCCCTGGGCGTCCGTCTGGCCGCGGAGGATGCTCACGTACATCCGCGAGCGCTCGTAGTCCGGGTGGGCCGGGTCCTGCTGGCTGTGGACGAGGACCGTGCCGGGGCGGGCGAAGGCGGCGACGATGTCGACGTGGCCCTGGGTGCCGTAGAGGCCGTAGTCGCCGCTCAGGCCGTGCGGGAGCCAGATGGCCTTGGTGGTGCCGAGCTTGGCGTGGATCTCGGCCTCGACCTGCGCGCGGGTCCACTCCGGGTTGCGGCCCGGGCCGAGCTGGACGGTGTCGGTCAGCAGGACCGTGCCCTCGCCGTCGACGTGGATCGCGCCGCCCTCGTTGACGAGGGGGGAGGAGAGTACGGGGACGCCCGCGGCGTCCGCGACATGGCGGGCGATCTTGGAGTCGTGCTCCCAGCGGGCCCAGTCCTGGCCGCCCCAGCCGTTGAAGACCCAGTCCACGGCGGCCAGTTCGGTGCCGTTCGTGACGAAGGTCGGGCCGATGTCCCGCATCCAGGCGTCGTCGAGGTCGCGCTCGACGAGCTCGACGTCCTCGCCGAGGAGGGCACGCGCGGACTCCGTGTCGCCGGGGGCGACGACCATCGTCACCGGCTCGTAGCGGCGTACGGCCCGGGCGACGGACGCCCAGGCGGCGCGCGCCTCGGCGAGCTCCTCCTCGTTGGTGAAGGTGGGGTTGGTGCTGGGCCAGGCCATCCAGGTGCGCTCGTGCGGCATCCACTCGGCGGGCATGCGGAAGGTCATCAGAGGGTCCTAAGGAAGGGCAGGGGGGGGGCAGGGGGGCAGAGGAGGTCAGGGGAGGTCAGAGGAAGTAGAGGCGGTTGAGGGAGACCGACTCGGCCGCCTCGGAGCGGATCGGCGAGCCGTCGAGCGAGACGAGGCCCGTGTGGCCGTCGACCTGCACGTCTCCGGTGCGGGAGTTGAACACCAGGTCGGCGGGGCCGATGCCGCGCGTGCCGCGCACGGGGACGCGGCGGCGGCGGGTCGGCATCGCGTCGGAGCCGAGGTCGACGGCGGCCTGCGCCACGAACGCGACGGAGAGGTCGGCGGCCGTGGCGCCGTGGGCGCCGAACAGCGGTCCGAGGACGAGCGGTTCACAGGTGTCCGTGGCGGCGTTCGGATCGCCCACGACCCCCCACGCGGGGAAGCCGGACTTCAGCACCAGCTGCGGCTTGGCGCCGAAGAACTCCGGCCGCCACAGCACGATGTCGGCCAGCTTGCCGACCTCGATCGAGCCGATCTCGTGGGCGAGGCCGTGGGCGATCGCCGGGTTGATGGTGAGCTTGGCGATGTAGCGGAGGACGCGCGCGTTGTCGTCGTGTGCGCCGTCGCCCTCCAGGGGGCCCAGCTCGGCCTTCATCTTCCCGGCCATGGCGAAGGTCCGGCGTACGGTCTCGCCGGCCCTTCCCATCCCCTGCGCGTCGGACGAGGTGATCCCGATCGCGCCGAGGTCGTGCAGGACGTCCTCCGCGCCCATCGTCCCGGCCCGGATCCGGTCGCGCGCCATGGCGGCGTCGCCCGGGAGGTCGGTCTTCAGGTCGTGGACGGAGACGATCATCCCGTAGTGCTCGGCGACCGCGTCGCGGCCGAAGGGCAGGGTGGGGTTGGTGGAGGAGCCGATGACGTTCGGCACGCCCGCCATCTTCAGGACGTTGGGTACGTGCCCGCCGCCGCAGCCCTCGATGTGGAAGGCGTGGATGGTGCGCCCGTCCAGGACCCGCAGGGTGTCCTCCACCGACAGGCACTCGTTCAGGCCGTCACTGTGCAGCGCGACCTGTACGTCGTGCTCCTCCGCGACCCGCAGCGCGGTGTCCAGGGCCCGGGTGTGGGCGCCCATGTCCTCGTGCACCTTGAAGCCGGACGCCCCGCCCTCGGCCAGGGCCTCGACGAGCGGCGCCGGGTCGGAGGACGAACCCCGGGCGAGGAAGCCGATGTTGACGGGCCAGGCGTCGAAGGCGTTGAAGGCGTGGCGCAGCGCCCAGGGCGAGTTGACGCCCACGCCCCAGACCGGGCCGAACTCCTGGCCGATGATCGTGGTGACGCCGGAGGCCAGTGAGGCCTCCATGATCCGCGGGGAGAGCAGGTGGACGTGGGTGTCGATCGCACCGGCCGTGGCGATGAGGCCCTCGCCGGAGACGATCGAGGTGCCGGTGCCGACGACGACGTCGACGCCGTCGAGGGTGTCGGGGTTGCCGGCCCGGCCGATCGCGTGGATCCGCCCCTCGCGGATGCCGATGGACACCTTCCGCACGCCCTGGACGGCGTCGATGACGAGGACGTTGCTGATGACGACGTCACAGGTCTCGCGGACGGCCGCGGCCTTCAGGTGGAGGCCGTCGCGGGCGGTCTTGCCGAAGCCCGCGAGGAACTCGTCGCCCTGCTTCTGGGAGTCGGACTCGACGCGGACGACGAGCCCGGAGTCGCCCAGGACGACGCGGTCGCCGGCGCGGGGGCCGTGCACGGAGGCGTACTCGTACGGGTCCATCAGTTCTCGTCTCCGCTCTCGACTCCGAGGTAGCCGCAGGCCGCCGCGCGCCGCAGGGCCTCTTCCTTCGCGCCGGGCGCGTCCAGCGGGCCGTCGACCAGGCCGGCGAAACCGATGGCGACGCGCGCGCCGCCGATCGGCACGAGGCCGACCTCGGCCTCGCCGCCCGGGTCGAAGCGGAAGGACGCGCCGGCCGGGATGGCGAGCCGCATGCCGTACGCGGCGGCGCGGTCGAAGTCGAGGCGCGGGTTGGCCTCGAAGAAGTGGAAGTGGGAGGTGACGCTCACGGGCACGGTCGCCGTGTTCCGTACGGGGAGGGTGACCGCGGGCGCGGGCTCCGGGTGCGCGGGGCCGGGCAGCAGGGCGCCCGGCGCCGCCGCGCCCAGCCGTCCTCCCCCTGCTTCGTGGGGGGACCCCCAGCCGATCGGGTCGGAGACGACCGCGAGGCGGGATCCGTCGTCGAAGACGGCCTCGACGTGGACCTCGGTGACCACGTCGGCGACGCCGGGGAGGACGTCGTCGGGGCCGAGGACGGAGCGGGCCTCGGCGATCGCCTCGGCGAGTCGCTTGCCGTCACGGGCCGCCTCGCAGACCGTGTCCGCGATGAGCGCGGTCGCCTCGGGGACATTGAGCCGCAGGCCCCGGGCCCGGCGGGCGCGGGCGAGCTCGGCGGCGCCGAAGAGCAGCAGCCGGTCGCGTTCCGTGGGGGTCAGTCGCACGTCCGAAACACCTCCTGTTTGAGCGACACTCTAAATGTTGAGACGCCATGAGCCAAGCATTGACGTGGCCGACAGGTCTAGGTCACATTGAGCGCCACTCTAAATGTGCGAGCCGCTCTCGCCCCGCTCCCCTCCCAGGAGGCCCCATGCCGATCGAACAGCGCGGAGTCGACACCATCCCCGAGGCCGAACGCACCAGCGGCCCCCGTGATCTGGTGTCGATCCTGCTCGGCTCCAACCTCTGTCTGGGGGTGATCGTCTTCGGCTGGCTCCCGGTCTCCTTCGGCCTCGGCTTCTGGGCCTCGGTCACCTCGGTCGTCACCGGGACCGTCGTCGGCGTCGCCGTCACCGCCCCGCTTGCGCTCGTCTCGCTCCGTACCGCCACCAACCTCTCCACCTCCTCCGGCGCCTTCTTCGGCGTCCGCGGCCGGCTCGTCGGCTCGGTGGTGGGACTGCTGCTGTCGCTCGGCTACACCGCGCTGACGCTGTGGATCGGCGGAGACGTCATGGTGGGGACGCTGGCCCGGCTGGTCGGACTGCCCACCGGCGGCGCCTCGCACGCCGTCGTCTACGCGCTGCTCGCCGCGGGCACGGTGGTCGCCGCGGTCTACGGCTACCGGCTGCTGCTCAAGCTGAGCAAGGCGCTCGCGGTCGGCATGACCGTGCTCCTCGCGGTCGGCCTGGTCGCGTACGCCGGGGACTTCACGACGGCCGCCGTACCGGAGACCCCGTACCTCCTCGGCTCGTTCTGGCCGACCTGGCTGCTCGCCGCGGTCGCCGCCGGGCTCAGCGGGCCGGTCGCCTTCATCACCCTGCTCGGCGACTACACCCGCTACATCTCACCCGAACGGCACAGCGCGAAGAAGGTCTGGCGCGCCACCTGCCTCGGCCTGCTCGTCGGCCTGCTGGTCCCCCAGCTCTTCGGCACGTTCACCGCTCTCGCGGCCCGCGGTGCCCTCGACTACGCCGGGCCGCTCGTCGCCGCCTCCCCCGTCTGGTACCTGGTGCCGCTGCTGCTCGCGGCCACGGCCGGGTCCGTCGGCAACGCGGGACTGATGCTGTACTCGATGGGGCTCGACCTCGACGCGATCCTGCCCCGGGCCACCCGGGCGCGCGCCACGCTCGTGGTCGCGGCGGTGGCGACGGCCTTCGTCTTCCTGGGCCACTTCGCCTCGGACGCCCAGACGGCGATGACCTCGTTCGTCCTGCTGCTCACCGCGATCGGCACCCCGTGGGCCGTGATCACCCTGATCGGGCACGCGCGCTGCGGGGGGACGTACGACCCGGAGGCGCTCCAGGTCTACAACCGCCGCTCGCGCGGCGGGATCTACTGGTTCTCGGCGGGCTGGCACCCGCGCGCCACCGCCTCCTGGGCGATCGGCGCGGCGGTCGGCCTGGCCGGGGTGTCGACGCCGCTCTACGAGGGGCCGCTGCTCGCCCTGACGGGCGGGATCGACTGCAGCTTCGTGCTGTCGGGGCTGGTGGGCGGCGCCCTGTACGCCGTACTGACGCCGCGCAGGGCTCCCGGAACCGTGACGGCCCCGGAAGCCCTGGCGGCGACCGAGTAGGTCCTGCTCGACCGAGCAGTTAGGACCTACTTGCCGAGCTCGTGCATCCAGCCGTGGACGTCCTCGGCCTTGCCCGTCTGGACGGCGAGCAGCGCGTCGCGCAGCTTCATCGTGACCTCGCCGGGCTCGCCGCCCGACTGCTGCCACTCGCCCCGCTCGGACTTGACCGTGCCGACCGGGGTGATCACGGCGGCGGTGCCGCAGGCGAAGACCTCGGTCAGGGTGCCGTTCGCGGTGTCGGCCTGCCACTGGTCGATGGAGACGCGGCCCTCCTCCGGCTCCAGACCGAGGTCCGCCGCCAGCTTGAGCAGCGAGTCACGGGTGATGCCGGCGAGGAGCGAGCCGGTGAGGGTGGGCGTGACCAGCTTGGGCTTTTCATTGGACTCAGCCCCGTACACGAAGTACAGGTTCATGCCGCCGAGCTCCTCGACCCACTTGTGCTCCACGGCGTCGAGGTACGCGACCTGGTCGCAGCCCTTGGCCGCCGCCTCGGCCTGCGCGAGCAGGGAGGCCGCGTAGTTGCCGCCGGTCTTGGCGTCGCCGACGCCGCCGGGGACGGCGCGGACGCGGTTCTCGGAGAGCCAGATGGAGACGGGCTTCACGCCACCGGGGAAGTACGGGCCGGCCGGGGAGGCGATGACGACGAAGAGGTACTCGTTGGCCGGGCGGACGCCCAGGCCGACCTCGGTCGCGATCATGAACGGGCGCAGGTAGAGCGAGGCCTCGCCGCCGTGCGCCGGGACCCACGCCTTGTCCTGCTGGACGAGCAGGTCACAGGCCTCGACGAAGGTCTCGACGGGCAGCTCCGGCATGGCCAGACGACGGGCCGAGGCCTGGAAGCGGCGCGCGTTGGCGTCGGGGCGGAAGCTGGCGACCGAGCCGTCGGGGCGGCGGTAGGCCTTCAGGCCCTCGAAGATCTCCTGCGCGTAGTGCAGGACGTTCGTCGCCGGGTCCAGGTGCAGCGGGCCGTACGGCACGAGCTGGCCGTCGTGCCAGCCGCGGCCCTCGGTCCACCGGATGGTGACCATGTGGTCGGTGAAGTGGCGGCCGAATCCCGGGTTGTCCAGGATCGCCTCGCGCTCCGCGTCGGACAGCGGGCTGGAGGAGGGCTTGAGCTCGATCGTGGGCGTCGTCATGAGTGCGTGTCCTTCACCGGTTGTGTGTGTCGGACCGCGCTCACGCCTCAGTCATCGGCTGATGTCCATGACTGTGTGGACGTCCGAGCATGCCCGCATGCCGCGGCCCCACGTTCGATTATCGCTCGCGGGGACCGGTGCACGAAACGGGTGAACGCGGTCCAGGGTTCGATGGTGGCACCCTTCGGCCGCACAGGTACAGCCGCCGGGTGCAGGTGCGACCCGGCGGCTGCTGTCAGATGTCAGTCGGCTGCGCGGGTCAGCTCGCTACTCGCGCGGCGAGCGCGTCGCCGATCTCGGCCGTCGTACGGACGGCGGTGCCCCGCTCGGTGAGGTCGGCCGCGACGGCCTCCTCGACCCGGACGGCCTCGGACTCGTAGCCGAGGTGGCGCAGCAGGAGGGCGACGGAGAGGACGGTGGCCGTGGGGTCGGCCTTGCCCTGACCCGCGATGTCCGGCGCGGAGCCGTGGACCGGCTCGAACATGGACGGGAACTCGCCGCTCGGGTTGATGTTGCCCGAGGCGGCGACGCCGATGCCGCCGGAGACGGCCGCGGCGAGGTCGGTGATGATGTCGCCGAAGAGGTTGTCGGTGACGATGACGTCGAAGCGGGCCGGGTCGGTGACGAGGAAGATCGTCGCGGCGTCGACGTGCAGGTAGTCGGTGGTGACCTCGGGGAACTCCGCGGCGACCTTGGTGAAGATGTTCGTCCAGAGGTGGCCGGCGAAGGTCAGCACGTTGTTCTTGTGGACCAGCGTCAGCTTCTTGCGCGGACGGGCCTGGGCGCGGGCGAAGGCGTCCCGGACGACCCGCTCGACACCGAAGGCGGTGTTGACCGAGACCTCGGTGGCGACCTCGTGCGGGGTGCCCTTGCGGATGGTGCCGCCGTTGCCCGTGTACGGGCCCTCGGTGCCCTCGCGGACCACGACGAAGTCGATCTCGGGCTGCCCGGCGAGCGGGGTGGCGACGCCGGGGAGCAGCTTCGAGGGACGCAGGTTCACGTGGTGGTCGAAGGCGAAGCGGAGCTTCAGCAGGAAGCCGCGCTCCAGGACGCCGGACGGCACCGACGGGTCGCCGATGGCGCCGAGCAGGATGGCGTCGTGCTTCTTGAGGGAGTCGAGATCGGCGTCGGTGAGGGTCTCACCGGTGGCGTGGTAGCGCTTGGCGCCGAAGTCGTACTCCTCGGTCTCCAGCTTCACGTCCTGGGGAAGGACGGCCGAGAGGATCTTGAGGCCCTCGGCCACGACCTCCTGGCCGATGCCGTCGCCGGGAATGACTGCGAGATTGATGCTGTGAGACATGTCGGCACCCTACTCTTCGTCCCATCGTCTGACACGTTCCGTCCATCATGTGGACGAACGGACAGCCCGAACGGACGCGGGTCCCCGGCGCGGGCGCGGCGGGGAACCCCTGCGGATCAGTGGCCGGTGGAGCCGCCGTTGTCACGGCGGTCGAGGGCGCGCTGGAGGGCGGCGGCGGCGTTCTGGCGGGCCTCGTCGTTGGAACGGCCGGCGGAGTGGCGGACGCGGCGGGTGGTCTGAGTGGCCATGAGGGATCGACTCCTTGAGATCAGTGATGATCCGAAAGTGCGGAGATCAGTGGTGATCGAAGGTGCCGGCAGGGGCGGGGAGCGCCGCCGCAGGGATTGCCTGCACAGGGGCGTCGCGCTCTCGACCGCCATTCGCTGATGTAGCGAGACGTTCGGCTTCTACAAAGCTAGGGCAGGGTGCCGCGTCTGTCTCCACAATTACTCGGACTTCCTACTATCTGAGACGGCGTGGGACTCAGGGTCCTCCCGGGGTCGCCCGAGGGTCACCCCGCGACGGCCCGCAACTCCCTGATGAGCGCCCGTACGGCCAGGGAGGAGGCCAGTTCGGGGGTGGTGACGTAGCCCACCGAGCGCGTCGGGCGCTCCGGACCGAGATCGGTGATCTCGACGGAGGGCGGTGCTCCGATCAGGGAGAGTTCCGGCATCACGGCCATCCCGTAACCGGTGCTCACCATCGAGAGCACCGCTCCGTCGTCCTCGGCCTGCACCGTCGCCGGCGGCAGCCATTCCTGCCCGGCCCACCACTCCCGGGTGTACGAGGTACAGTTCTCCGTCCAGTCGACCAGCGGCAGCGAGCGCGGCGCCGGGTGCCCCGCCGGGTGCACCAGCGCGTACCCCTCCTCCACCAGCACACCCCCGACCAGCTCCGGCGGTACGGGCGAGGTGGTCCCGATGGTCGCGATCCCCAGGTCCGCCCGCCCGTCGAGGACTTCGCCTGCCGTGCCGCGCCCGACCTCCCGCACGATCCGCACCTCGGGCACGATCCCCGGGTGCCGCGCCGTCAGCCGCCCCAGGGCGCGCGGCAGCAGATGCAGCGCCGCACTGCGGAAGGCCGCGATCCGCAGCGGCCCGGCGAGGGTCACCGAACCGCCGCCCGGCCCGCCGCCCGACCCGCCGTCCCGCCCCGCCCCGCGCACCTCGGCGGCCATCACCTCAAGCAGCCGCAGCACCCGCCGGGCGTGCGCGAGGGCCCGCTCGCCCGCCGCCGTCGGCGTGGCACCGGTGCGCCCCCGGTCGAAGAGGACGGCACCCAGCTTGCGTTCGCTCCCCCGCACCGAGTGCGAGACGGCGGACTGCGTCATGCCGAGCGCGACGGCCGCGGCGGAGAAGCCGCGCTCGCGGCCGACGGCCACCAGGACGCGCAGCTCACGCGGGGCGAGGTCATCGATCACGGCGGCTCCCACCTTGCTGTATGAGCGGCATTCATGGATCGGCCGCGGCCATCGACGCTACCCCCTGCCCGGGCCGCGGATCCCCTCCTACCGTCACCCCCATGACGAACGACACCCTGCCGAACGACACCATGATCACCGTCCAGCAGACCGCCCGCCCCGCCGGATTCCCCACCCCCGACCTGTTCTCCTTCGTCGAGTCCCCCGTCCCGGCGCCGGAGCCCGGCACCGCCCTCGTCGAGAACCTCCAGTGGTCCGTCGACCCGTACCACCGCGAGGCGATGGACTCGGACGAGCTGTGGACCCTGAACTCCCCCATGGAGGGCCGCGCCCTGGGCCGCGTCCTCGACTCCCGCGACCCGGCCCTGCGCCCCGGCGACCTCGTCCTGCACCGCAAGGGCTGGCGCACCCACGCCCTGGTCACGCGGGACGAGACGCGGCCGGTCCCGGACTTCGGCCCCGGCGTCCCGCTCGCCGCACACCTGAGCCTGCTCGGCGGTACGGGCCTGTCGGCCTACGTGGGCCTGACCCGGATCGCGCGGCTCCAGCCGGGCGAGGACCTCTTCGTGTCCGCGGCGGCGGGCGGGGTGGGCACGGCGGCGGGACGGCTCGCCCGGCTACTCGGCGCGGGACGGCTCGTCGGCAGCGCGGGCTCAGCGCGCAAGGTGGCGTACCTGACGGAGCGGGTGGGCTTCGACGCGGCCTTCGACTACCACGACGGGCCGGTCGCGGAGCTGCTCGCGAAGGCGGCCCCGGCGGGGCTCGACGCGGTCCTGGACGGGGTGGGCGGCGACCATCTGGAGGCCTCGATCGCCGCGCTGCGCCCGTTCGGCCGGATCGCCTGGGTCGGTGCCGTGGGCCAGTACCACTCGCTCGCGACTCCCCCGCCGGCCCCGCGCAACCTCTTCGACGTGGTCGGCAAGAGCATCCGGCTCGAAGGCTTCCTCGTACGCGACCACATGGACGCCCTGGAGGAGCTGTACGACGTCGCCGTCCCGCACCTGCGCAGCGGGGCGCTGCCCCTGGACGTGACGGTGGTGGAGGGGTTCGAGCACATCGTCGAGGCGCTCCTGGGCATGCTGCGCGGCGAGAACCTCGGAAAGATGCTGGTCGCCGCGTGACCCCACCACTCCTATCTAGCTTGCATTCCTACCTAGCTGGTGCTGCAATACACCCATGGCCGCAGACCGCAGATCCAGCTGGCTCAAGGGAGTCCTCGACCTGCTCGTCCTCTCCCGCCTGACCGACGGCGAGAGCTACGGGTACGAGATCGCCAAGGCGCTCGCCGAGGCGGGACTCGGTGAGATCAAGGGCGGGACGCTCTATCCCGTACTGAACCGCCTGGAGGAAGCCGGTCTGGTGGAGGCCGAGTTCCGCGCCGCCGAGCGCGGACCGGGCCGCCGCTACTACCGGCTCACCGAGCGGGGGCGCGAGCACCTCGCCGCCGAGAGCCGTGACTGGCTGCGTTTCCACCGCGCCGTCGAGACCACGCTGCATCCAGGGGGAAGCACCGCATGACCAGCGAATCCGACCGCTACTTCACCGAGCTCACCGACGCGCTGCGCACCGCGGGCGTGCCGGACGAGCAGATCGCCGCCACCGTCGAGGACCTCCGCGGCCACCTCACCGAGACCGGGGCGCACCCGGAGGAGGAGTTCGGCCCGGCCGCCGCCTTCGCGGCGCAGCTCGGAGGGCTCGCCCCGCGGCCCGCCGAGCCGGACGAGCAGGCGGAGAGCTGGACCTGGACGGCCGACATCTTCAACGACCGCCGGATGCTCGCCGTCCACGGCGACCAGGGCTGGGAGGTGGAGTCCCTGGACTCCCTCGGCCGGTTCGTCTGCCGCCGCTCCGCGACGGCGACGCTGCGCTGGGAGTACCGCCGCGAGATCATCGGCGCCCGGCGCCGCGCCAAGGTCCTGGCCGAGCTGGAGCCCGAGGGCTGGGAGCTGTGCGGCGAGTGGCTGGCGTACGGCTACTTCAAGCGGCCGCGCGCGGCGACGACGGGCCCTGCGGGCGCCCTGGAGGCCCGGCCCGCCGCCCCGCTCCGGTGGCTGTTCCTGAGCCGCCGCGGCAAGGTGGCGCTCGCGGTGTGGGCCGTACTGGTCGGCGGCGCGATGGCGGGGTGCTTCATGGGGACGCTCGGCACCGGCGGGCTCGCGATCACCATCGCCCTCGCCTCCATGTTCTCCGCCCTGTTCACCTCCCAGCTGGAGACGACCAAGGGGCGGGTGGATCAGGGCCGCACCACACCCTGACCGCCCCGACCGTCCCGACCGCCCTGACCACCCCGGCCCGCCCTCACATCACGTCCCCGTCGCGCCAGTCGAAGACGAGCGGGTGGGCGGGGTCCGGCAGGCCCGGCCCACCCGCCGCCGGACGCAGGAAGACGGACCCTTCCTCCTCCGCGAGCCGAGCGATCCCCTCGGGCGCGAGGACCTCGATCCGCCCCTCCCAGACGCGCCAGCCGCGCGCCCGGTAGAGCGCGGCCCCGTCGCCCGAGGCACTGAGCGCCCCGAAGGCGTACGCGCCGTCGATCACCAGCCCAAGCCCGTCCATCACCGCCCCGCCGAGCCCCCGCCGCCTGAGGTCGCCCCGGACGGCGACCCCTTCGACGTACCCGACGCGGTACGAACGCCCCCGGTGGAGCACGCGGCGCATGACGACCGCGCCATGGGCGGCGACGCCCCGCCCGCCCTCGATCCAGGCGTGGACACCGCCGAGCGCGTTTCTAACCTCTCACACGCCATTGACAGGTTACTACGGGCCTGATTGAGTCAACCCATAACCAGTCAGGAACACCTAAGGGGTTAGAACGATGAACGTGCTGCCGACCCACCACCGCACCGTCACCGTCCGCGGCCACGAGATCGCCTACCGCGAGGCGGGCCCGGCCGACGCCCCCGTCCTGCTCCTGCTGCACGGCTTCCCCACCAGCTCGCGCATGTTCCGCGACCTGATCCCCCGGCTCGCCGGCGACTACCGCCTGATCGCCCCCGACCACCTGGGCTTCGGACGCAGTGACGCCCCCTCCGCCGCCGCGTTCGCCTACACCTTCGCCGAGCTGGCTGCGCTCACCGCCGAGTTCACCGAGGCCCTCGGCCTGGAGCGGTTCGCCCTCTACATCCAGGACTACGGCTCCCCCATCGGCCTGCGCCTCGCCCTCGCCCACCCCGAGCGGATCACCGCGATCATCAGCCAGAACGGCAACGCCTACGACGAGGGCCTCGGCGCCGAGGCCTGGGCCCCGGTCCTCGCCCTGATCGAGAACCGCACGCCCGAGACCGAGGAGCCGGTCCGCGGCATCCGCTCCCTCGACGGCATCCGCTGGCAGTACGAGACCGGCGTCCCCGCCGAGTACCTCGACCTCCTCGACCCGGACGCCTGGCACCAGGACGCCGCCCACATGGCCCGCGAGGGCCAGGACGAGATCCAGCTCGGCCTCATCGCCGACTACGGCTCCAACTTCGCCCTCTACCCCGCCTTCCAGGAGTACTTCCGCACCTCCCGGGTCCCGCTCCTCGCGGTCTGGGGCGAGGGCGACCAGGTCTTCGTCCCGGCGGGCGCCGAGGCCTTCCGCCGCGACCTCCCGGACGCCGAGATCCACCTGCTCCCGACGGGCCACTTCGCCCTGGAGACCCACGCCCCGCAGATCGCGGCGCTGATCGGCGACTTCCTGAAGCGGCGCGTGGTGAAGGCGGCATGAGGAGGCGGCATGAGGAGGCGGCATGAGAAGGCGGGCATGAGAACCGCCCCCGTCCTCAGTTGGGGGACCGAGGAGGGGGGCGGTGTCAGGGGCGGGCCTCACGGAGGCCCGGAGGGCGTCAGCCCATGTGGGGGTAGCCGTACTCGGTCGGCGGGACCAGCGTCTCCTTGATGGCGCGGGTCAGCGTCCAGCGCATCAGGTTCTGCGGGGCGCCGGCCTTGTCGTTCGTGCCCGAGGCACGGCCGCCACCGAAGGGCTGCTGGCCGACGACGGCGCCGGTCGACTTGTCGTTGATGTAGAAGTTGCCCGCGGCGAAGCGGAGCTTCTCCATCGTGTACGCGGCCGCGGCGCGGTCGCCGGAGATGACCGCGCCGGTGAGGGCGTAGTCCGAGACCGACTCCATCTGGGTCAGCATCTCTTCGTACTTCTCGTCCTCGTACACGTGGATCGCGAGGATCGGGCCGAAGTACTCGGCCTTGAAGACCTCGTTCTCCGGGTCGGTGCACGCGATGACGGTCGGACGGACGAAGTAGCCCACCGAGTCGTCGTAGGTGCCACCGGCGACGATCGTGCAGGTCGGGTCGGCCGCGGCACGGTCGATCGCGGCCTTGTTCTTGGCGAACGAACGCTCGTCGATGACGGCGCCGATGAAGTTCGACAGGTCGGTGACGTCACCCATGGTGATGCCGTCGACCTCGGCCGCGAACTCCTCCTTGAAGCCGTCGTTCCAGATGGAGGCCGGGACGTACGCACGCGAGGACGCGGAGCACTTCTGGCCCTGGAACTCGAAGGAGCCACGGGTCAGCGCGGTCTTCAGGATGGCGCGGTCGGCGCTGGGGTGCGCGACGACGAAGTCCTTGCCGCCGGTCTCGCCGACGATCCGCGGGTACGAGCGGTACTTCTCGATGTTGGTGCCGACCGTCTTCCACAGGTGCTGGAAGGTCTTGGTCGAGCCGGTGAAGTGGATGCCGGCCAGGTCGGGGTGGTTCAGGGCCACCTCGGAGACGGCGATGCCGTCGCCGGTCACCAGGTTGATGACGCCCTTCGGCAGACCGGCCTCCTCCAGGAGCTCCATGAGGAGCACGGCGGAGTGCGTCTGCGTCGGGGACGGCTTCCAGACCACGACGTTGCCCATGAGGGCGGGGGCGGTGGGCAGGTTGCCCGCGATGGCCGTGAAGTTGAACGGCGTGATCGCGTAGACGAAGCCCTCCAGCGGGCGGTGGTCCAGACGGTTCCACACACCCGGGGAGTTGGCCGGCGGCTGCTCGGCCAGGATCTGGCGGGCGTACGCCACGTTGAAGCGCCAGAAGTCGACGAGCTCGCACGGGGTGTCGATCTCGGCCTGCTGGGCGGTCTTCGACTGGCCGAGCATCGTGGACGCGGCCAGCGTCTCGCGCCACGGGCCGGCGAGCAGCTCGGCGGCGCGCAGGATGATCGCGGCGCGGTCGTCGAAGGCCATCGCGCGCCAGGCCGGAGCGGCGGCCAGGGCGGCGTCGACCGCGTCCTGGGCGTCCTGCGTGGTGGCGCCGCGGAAGGTGCCGATGACGGCCTTGTGGTTGTGCGGCTGGACGACCTTGAACTCCTCGCCGCCGCCGAGGCGCTTCACGCCGCCGATGGTCATCGGCAGCTCGCGCGGGTTCTCGGCCAGCTCCTTGAGCTTGACCTCGAGACGGGCGCGCTCGGGCGAGCCGGGGGCGTAGCTGTGCACCGGCTCGTTGACCGGAGCGGGGACCTGGGTGACAGCGTCCATGAGTCGCGTTACTCCTTGTGAGAGGTGGGGGGCTCAGCCCTTGGTGAGGATGGAGCGGACGAAGAAGAGCAGGTTGGCCGGCTTCTCCGCGAGACGGCGCATGAAGTAGCCGTACCAGTCGGTGCCGTAGGCGGTGTACACGCGCATGCGGTGGCCCTCGGCGGCGAGACGGTTCTGCTCCTCGCTGCGGATGCCGTACAGCATCTGGAACTCGTACTCGTCCAGCTTGCGCCCGGCGCGGCGGGCCAGCTCCTGGCCGATGGAGATCAGGCGCGGGTCGTGGGAGCCGATCATCGGGTAGCCCTCGCCGTCCATCAGGATCTTCATGATCCGGACGTACGCCTTGTCGATCTCGGGCTTGTCCTGGATGGCGACGGAGGCGGGCTCCTTGTAGGCGCCCTTCACGATGCGGACGCGGGAGCCGTTCGCGGCGAGGCGGCGGGCGTCGTCCTCGGTGCGGAAGAGGTACGCCTGGATGACGCAGCCGGTCTGCGGGAAGGACTTCCGCAGCTCCTCGTGGATGGCGAACATCGAGTCGAGGGTGGTGTGGTCCTCGGCGTCGAGGGTGACGGTGGTGCCGATCTCGGCGGCGGCCTCGACGACCGGGCGCACGTTCGCGAGAGCGAGCTCGTGGCCGCCCTCCCGTCGCCCGCCACCACCCTCGGCCGAGAGCCCTGCGGGCTCGCCCCCCTCGACATCCAGCGACTGGCCGAACATCGACAGCTTCACGGACATCTCGGCGCGGGCGCCGAGGCCCAGCTCCTTGAGGCGGCCGATGAGCTCCAGGTAGGCGTCCCGGGCCGCGTACGACTGCTCGACGGTGGTGATGTCCTCACCGACGACGTCGAGGGTGACCTCCAGGCCGCGGTCGCTCAGCTCCTGGACGATCGGGACGACGTCGCCGACCGTCTCGCCGGCGATGAAGCGGGCGACGACCTGCTTGGTCCCGGGGGCGGCCGACACGAGACGGCGCATCTTGTCGCTACGCGACGCAGCAAGGATCACGGGACCCAGCACGGGGCACCTCCAGAAGGACAGGGTGACGAAGAGTGCCTACCCGATCTTTCGTAAGAAAACGGGAACAGCACGGAGAACCACCGTGAAACCTATGGATCGCTCCGATCCTCTGCCATCGACAGCTGTCACGCATCCGTGCGCGGCATCTCATACACATGTCTGAAGGGGTGCGAGAATGGCGTCGTGAAGGGCGATTACCAAGAACTGGTCGACGAGATCTCCGCGCTCCTGGGCGCCCCGGCGACGCTGGAGAACCGCGATTTCGGGCTGATCGCCTTCGGGGCGCACGACAGTGACGACGACGCCGCGATGGACCCCGTCCGGACCCGGTCGATCCTGACCCGGAAGTCGACGCCGGCGGTCCGCGCCTGGTTCGAGGGCTTCGGCATCACCCGGGCGACGGGCCCGGTCCGTATCCCGGCCGCCCCGGACGCCGGGGTCTTCCGGGACCGGATCTGTCTTCCCGTACGCCATCGGGGCGTCGTCCTCGGATACGTCTGGCTACTGGACGCCGAGCCCGGCCCCACGCCCGCCCAGCTCGCGGCCGCGATGGAGGTCGCCACCCGGATCGGCGGGCTCCTCGCCGACGAGGAGCGCGCGGGCGCCGACCTCTCCCGCGAGTTCGCCGCGGTGCTGACCGCCGGGCGCGGCTGGCAGAACGACATGGCCGTCGCGGCGCTCCGGGCGGCCCTGGGGCCCAGCGCGGAAGGACTGCACACCGTCGTCTGCGTCACCCCCTGGCAGGGCGAGGCCCCCGCGATCCGGGCGGTCCCCGGCGCGGCGGCCGTGGCCACGCTCCCGGAGGCCCAGTCCCTCGCCGTCCTCGTACGGCTGCGCACGGCCGACGACCTCTCCCCCGCCCACACGGCCGCGGACCGGCTGCGCGCCGCCGCGCCGGCCGGTATCGCGACGCCCCGCCGGGGTCTCGGGGAGCTCCCGGCGGCCTGGCGCGAAGCGAGCACGGCGGCCCGGGCCGCCACGGCGCAGCCGAAGCTCGGCCCGGTCGCGGAGTGGGCCGGGATCGGCCCGTACCGGCTGCTCGCGGCGCTCTACCACCCCGAGATCGACCCGGCCGTCGCGCCGCTGCTCGCCCCCGCCCACGCCGAACTGGCCCGCACGGCCGAGGTGTTCCTCGACAACGCGGGCCAGGCGGGCCGTACGGCGGCGGCCCTGGGCATCCACCGGCAGACCCTCTACTACCGGCTGTCCCGGGTCGAACAGCTCACGGGCCTGGACCTGGACGACGGCGAGGACCGCCTCCTGCTCCACATGTCCCTGAAGTCGGCCCGGCTCTAGGAGAAGCCTCCGGGAGCCGCGTCGGGGTCCGGGGAGCCGCCGAGCAGATCGATCGTCAGCGGCGCCAGTTCCGGGTCCGCGAGGAGCACCGCCGGCAGCAGGGCCGGGGTGCGCTGCCGGTCGGCGAGGAGGCGGACCACCTGGCGTCGGGAGCGCGCCGGATCGACGGCCGTCCCGGCCGTCACCAGCGCTGCGAGCGCCTTCTCCTCGTCCGCTCCGCCCTGGCGTGAGACGAAGCAGGCGAAGGCCTCGTCCAGGGAAGCGACCGCCCCCGCGTGCTCGCCCCGCCGGGCCAGGGCCTCCGCCAGGGCCGCGAGCGCCGGCACCCGGTGGTCCGGGTGGGCCGCGTGCATCCGTCGCAGGAGTCCGCGGACCTGCCCGAGGCGCCCCGTCCGGGCGGCCGCGACCGCCAGGCGCGACGAGGCGCGGGAGCGCGCGTACGCGGCCGCGTCCCACAGGTCGACGGCCTGCCGCGCCAGGTCGAACAGTTCGTCGGCGAGGGGTTCGTGCCCGCGGATGGCGGCGATCTCCGCCACGACGGCCAGTGCCTCCGCCCGGTCCGGGGGCATGGAGATCCCGAGCGCTCTCCGCCGCGCCCCGTCGAAGTCCCAGCGGACCGCGAGGGTGATCGCGGGGCCCGACGGCGGCCACGGGGCACCCAGCGGGCGGACGAGCTCGGCGAAGTGCTGGGCCCAGCTCGGTTCCCCGGCCCGTACGGCCAGGAAGGCGGCCGTCGCGACGGGGTCGTCCTCCCTGCCGCGGTGGACGACCTGGCCCGAGGCCGGGTGCGCCTCCCGTGCCAGGTCGATCAGACGTGCGGTCAGGTCGAAGTACCCGCCCTCGGCGGCACCGACGGCGGCGAGCCGCAGCAGGAGACCGCGGTGCGCGCTGTCGCTGAACGCGGCGAGCGTCCGCACCCGGTCCAGGTCACCCGCCCGCGCCGCACCGACGGCCAGCGCGGCCGCCGCGCGTTGCGCCCAGTCGTCGTCGCCGTCGGCGAGGGCGAGCACCCGCTCCGACTGGTCGAGCCGCCCGGTGCGGCCGACCGCCTCGGCCAGGGCCAGTCGTTCCCAGAAGTGGCGTCCCGGAACGGTCAGTGCCCGCAGGATCCGCTCGGACCGGTCCGGCCGCCCGCATTTCGCGTTGACGGCGGCGAGATCCCGGCGCGGGTCTTGCTGACTGCCTGCCGCCGAGCCCGATGCGGGCAGCCGCTCGGCACGGTCGAGGAGCCGTCCGGCCCGCTCCGCGTCCCCTCGCTCGTACGCCGCCTCGGCGCACGCGGAGAGAGCGGCCGGCCGCTGCCGCACCTCGCCGACCTCGTCGGTCAGGGCGTCGGCCCGCTCCTGATCCCGGAGAAGCTCGTACAAGGGGGCGAGCCGCGCCCGCGCCCGGTCCCGGTGTCCTGGGCCGGTCGCCGAAGGCATGCGCGTGACCGCCTCTTCGGCCAGCCGCCGGGCGGTGCCCTCGTGACCCGTACGCGCGGCGGCCTCGACGACGTCCGGCACCACGAGCAGATACGCGTCGGAATCGAGCCCCCGCAGCGCCGCCTCCGCCGCCGCCAGCGCGCGCAGGCAGTCGGCCACGTCGCCGCGCTGTCCGGCCGCGCGTGCGAAGCACGCCAGCACCCTCGCCCGCTCCGCCCCCTCGCGAGGTACGGGAAAGGCGGCGAGGGCCCCGTCGAGCCCCCTGACGAGCGCCGACCGGTAGGCGACCTCGCCTTGCTGAGCGGAGGCGACGGAGCGCTCGGTGCGGACAAGTCGCTCCGCCGTGCCGATGAGCGCGAGGGCGGCGTCCCGCTCACCGACCGCCGCGTGCTCCCCGGCCGTCTGGGCGAGGGCCTTCGCCGTCAGGTTCGCGCTGTCGTCCTCTTGCGTCCTCAGGGACTCCGCGGCCGCGTACAGCAGCTGCCGCCCCAGCTTCGGTGCGTCCAGGCCGAAGGCGGCCCGGCCGACGGCGGCCAGCCCGGGAGCGTCCCAGACCGCGCCCGCGGGGCTGTGCCGGGCGGCTTCCCAGGCCTGCTGGGCGAGGCCGTGGAAGCGTTCACGCTCGCCCAGGTGCGCGGCGACGAGGGCGATGCCCGCGTACGCCCGCGCGGAGGACCAGATCACGGAGGCCAGATAGTCCGCCCTGGCCCACTGGCCCTGCTCGGCCCAGCCGATCGGGATCTCGGCGGGGAACCCGAAGCTGGGGTCGGCCGGGACCTCGAAGAGCCGGTAGCGGCGCATCGCCAGGACGGCCGCGGCGCCCAGGCCGTCTCCCTCCCACTCGGCCAGCGCCTGGAGCGCGCCGGTGATCTCCCGCGCGGCGTCGGTGTCGTGGCCGGTGCGGCGTTGCCACAGCGCCACCCGCTCGGGGGACGGCAGGACCGTGAGGCGGGCCGTGTCGGAGGAGGCCAGGAGCACGGCGGGGTAGTGGGCGACGAGATAGTCGGGGGTGTCGTCGGGCCAGGCGCGGCGCGCGTAGCCGTCCGCCCAGGTGTGCAGGGCCTCGCGGTGCCGTGCCGCGGCGGCGCCGATCTCGGCGAGGGTGGCGCGGCGCAGCTCGTCGTGGGCGAAACCGAAGCGTTCGGCGGTCCCCTCGGCCCCGCCGGCCGCGTCGGCGACCGAGGACAGGTCGGCGACCGAGGACAGCACCCGCGCCGGGACCGAGCGGACGAGGGTCCTGAGGTCGTACGGGTCGGGGGCGCCGCCCGCCGTCTCCAGCACGGCACCCAGGTCGTCCAGGGTCATCGGGCCGCCGACGGCGAGGGTGCCGAGGACCGTGCGTACGTCGCGGTCGGGCAGCAGGGTGGTGAGTTCGTCCGTGGCCCGTTCGCGGAGTTGGTCCGCCCGGCGGGTCGGGGACAGCGGCACCCTGGGGCACCGCTCCTCGTCGCGCAGGGGATGGTCACGTGGCACGGCCGCCGGGATGGGCGGCATCGCGCGGCTGAGGACGAGGACGTGGCCGGTGGCGCCGGTCTCGGTGGGCAGCAGGGCGGCGATCGGCGGCGACTCGTCGTTCTCGTCGAGGCCGTCGACGAGCAGCAGCAGGTTCCGGCCGTGGAACGCGGCCCGGTCGTTCGCCCGCTGCCAGAGGCTGTCCAGGGCGCCCTGCCCGGAGAACGTCTGCGGCGGGTCGCCGAGCAGTGCGGCCAGTTGGTCGCAGACCTCCTGCTGGAACTGCCGGGTCTGTTCGCCGAAGCTGCGGGAGACGAAGAACGACACGACGTCGATGTCGGGCGGCGGGAAGGCCGCGAAGCGTGCGGCCAGGGCGGTCTTCCCCGCCCAGGGCGGACCGGTGATCCACCGGTACGAGGCATGGGGAGGTGCGTACGACGGGTCGCGGTCGGAGCGGTCGCGGTCGGGCTGCCACAGGAGGGGACCGGGGTCCGGCCCGCCGCGCGTGTACCACCAGGGGTGGGAGCGCGCGAACCTCTCGATCTCCGCCAGCTCCGTCTCCCTGTCCTGCAGCTCCCCCGCCTGGCGGGCGAGCCGCCGGACCCGCCGGGTGTAGGCGGCCGTGCGGCGCACGGGACGCAGGTCGGGCTCGACGCCGTCGGCGAGGAGGAGGGACCGCAGGTCCGGGTCGGCGGCGACGGCGGAGAGCGGGGTGGCGTGCAGGACAGGGGCGTCACCGGCCGCGGAGACGACCACGCCGATCAGGGTGTCCTCGGCGAAGACGGCCCCACCGGACAAGCCGCGCCAGCGCGCTCCGACCGCGTCGGACCGTGCGTGGCCCCGGAGTTCGAGGCGGCCGGTCTTGACGTACGAGTGGGTCGCGACCTCGGCGGTCACCTGGTAGCTGTCGCGGACCGCGACCCGGTCGGCGTCGACGAGACCGGCGAGCGCGGGAAAGCCGGTCGCCGTGACGGGGACGATACGGGCGGGGTCGGCGTCCAGCCGGCCGAGCGCCGGCGGCGGGGAGGCGCCGCCCGGGGCGGACGGTCCGGTCAGCCGGACGAGGGCCAGGTCGGTCTCGGGCGCGGCCGACCGCCAGACGGGCTCGGCGGGATGGAGTGCGGGGCGCCCTCCGAGACGTACGGACACCCTGCTGTCCGCGGGGGCGTCGTCGAGCAGGTGGCGGGCGGTCAGCACCAGCCGCTCGCCGAGGAGGTAGCCGGAGCCGAAGACGCACCCGCCGCCGTCCGGGCCGACGAGTATCTCGGCCACGCGCTCCAGGGCGGGCTGTCCGATGGACCCGACGGAGACGGTCATGACCCGTCAGCGAGGCTGCCCGGGCAGCCGGTCGCCGACCTTGACCGGGCCGTTCACGCTCTCGGGGGTGAGGGAGAGGGTGATGCGCTGCCGGGACTCGGCGGTCTGCTTCCCCGAGCCGCCGACGCCGACCACCCAGAACTTGAGCTCTCCGGTGGCGCCGGCCTCCCGGGTGGTGGCGATCTCCAGCTCCAGTTCCACCGGCCCCACGCTGAAGTGGAGGTCCTGTCCGCTCGCCGCGTCCTGGGCCCTGCGGAGCTCGCTGCGCAGCGCCCCGATCCACTCGGCGAGTCCGGCCACGGGGGAGACGTCCGTCATCGGCGACCCTCTCGGTTTCCCGGGATCGGCATCCGTCGCACCGGATGCCCTGGTGTCCCATCGTGGCACCCGAACGGCGGGGCGTCCGGGGAATCGGTGATCTCCCGTCGTTCCCCGCGCTCATGACCCGCCATCGGCTCCGGCCCGTCAGCCCTCTTCCATCAGCACCTTGAGACCGGCGGTGAGGTCGTCCGCGCTGGGAGCCGTCTCCGGGTCGACCATCCACTGGATCATCACGCCGGTCGCGAGGGCCTGGCAGAGCAGTCCGGCGACGCGGGCCTTCTCGGGGTCCCGCTCCGGGTCGATGCCGAGGAAGCCCTGGGCCATGCCGAGGCGGCCCTCGCGCTGGGGTTCCTTGATGGCCTCGCGGAGCTTCTCGTCGTCATCGATGCGGGTGACGACCTCGGTCTGGAGCTTCCAGACCGGGCGGCTCGCCCCGGCCGCGGCGATCACCTGCTCCCAGACGGCGTGGAAACGCTCGTACGGGTCGGCCGGCAGTGCCTCGGCGCCCTCCGCGCCGGCCGCCCCGGCCTGGTCCCCCCACTCCTCGGTGAGGGTCAGGAAGGCCTGCTGGAGCAGGGCGTCCTTGGATCCGTAGTGGTAGCCGATGGAGGCGAGGTTGGTGCCCGAGGCGGCGACGATGTCGCGCGCCGTGGTGCGCCCGTACCCCTTCTCCAGGAGGCAGCGCTTGGCGCCTTCGAGCAGGTCTTCCTTGTGTCCCATGACAGCACTGTACCCGGCCGATAGACAATCGTGTAAGACGAACGTCTAGAAGCCGGGTACACGTACACGCGTGCGTACGGGGTGGTGCGTCAGATCAGGTTGACCGAGCGGGCCGAGGTGGCGCCGATCTCCTCGGAGATCTCCGCCAGGACGGCCGCCGGCAGCGTGTCGTCCACGGTGAGCACGACGAGCGCCTCGCCGCCCTCCTCCGCGCGGGAGACCTGCATGCCCGCGATGTTCAGACCGGCCTCGCCGAGGATCCGGCCGACCGTGCCGACGACGCCGGGGCGGTCCTCGTAGCGCAGGACGACCATGTGGTCGGCGAGCGCCAGGTCCACGTCGTAGTCGCCGACCGCGACGAGCTTCTGGAGGTGCTTGGGGCCGGCCAGCGTGCCGGAGACCGCGACCTCCTCGCCGTTCGACAGCGTGCCGCGCACGGTGACGACGTTGCGGTGGTCGGGCGACTCGGAGCTCGTCGTCAGCCGGACCTCGACACCGCGCTCCTGCGCGAACAGCGGGGCGTTGACGTACGACACGGTCTCGTCGACCACGTCCTCGAACACGCCCTTGAGCGCGGAGAGTTCGAGCACCTTCACGTCGTGCTGGGTGATCTCGCCGTAGACCTCGACGTCGAGACGGGCCGCGACCTCGCCCGCGAGGGCGGTGAAGATCCGGCCGAGCTTCTCGGCGAGCGGCAGACCCGGCTTCACGTCCTCGGCGATGACGCCGCCCTGGACGTTGACCGCGTCCGGGACCAGCTCGCCGGCGAGCGCCAGGCGCACCGAGCGGGCGACGGCGATGCCGGCCTTCTCCTGGGCCTCGTCCGTGGAGGCGCCGAGGTGCGGGGTGCAGACGACCTGGTCGAGCTCGAAGAGCGGGGAGTCCGTGCAGGGCTCCTTCGCGTACACGTCGAGGCCCGCGCCGGCGACCCGGCCCTCCTTGAGGGCGGAGAAGAGCGCCGCCTCGTCCACGATCCCGCCGCGCGCGGCGTTGACGATGCGGACGGAGGGCTTGACCTTGTGCAGCGCCTCGTCACCGATGAGACCGAGGGTCTCCGGGGTCTTCGGCAGGTGGACGGTGATGAAGTCCGCGACCTCCAGGAGCTCGTCCAGGGCCAGCAGCTTCACCCCCATCTGGGCGGCGCGGGCCGGCTGCACGTAGGGGTCGTACGCGACGATCTTCATGCCGAAGGCGGACATGCGCTGGGCGACCAGGACGCCGATGCGGCCGAGGCCGACGACGCCGAGGGTCTTCTCGCTCAGCTCGACGCCCGTGTACTTGTTGCGCTTCCACTCGCCGTTCTTCAGCGCGGTGTTGGCCTGCGGGATGTTGCGCGCGGTGGCGACGAGCAGACCGCACGCGAGCTCCGCGGCCGTGACGATGTTCGAGGTCGGTGCGTTGACGACCATCACGCCGGCCTTGGTGGCGGCGGAGACGTCGACGTTGTCCAGACCGACACCGGCACGGGCGACGACGCGGAGCTTCTTCGCGGCGGCGAGCGCCTCGGCGTCGACCTTGGTCGCGGAACGGACCAGGATCGCGTCCACGTCCGCGATGGCGGGGATCAGCTCGGCACGGTCCGCGCCGTTGCAGTGCCGGATCTCGAAGTCCGGGCCCAGCGCGTCGACGGTGGCGGGCGACAGCTCTTCAGCGATGAGTACGACAGGTTTCGAGCTCACGTGAGTCCTCACAGATCCAGTGCGGACGGCCGTCCCGACGGCCGCAGGCGGTGGAGGGGGCTTGCCGCGTGAAAGCGCACGACGCTGTGGGCCTGACGCGTATGTTGTTGAGAAGTGTAGTGGTGCGTCGGCGCAGCTCATACGCCTCGTTGGAAGGATCACCCGTCCGTGGTTGGACGAGGTGTCCAACGATGGGGGGAGGGGCCGGACACACTGTCCGGCCCCTCTCCCGAAGGCTTACGCCTCCTCGTCGTTCACCCAGCTCATGAGCTTCCGCAGCTCCTTGCCGGTGGTCTCCAGGAGGTGGTTGGCGTCCTGGGTCTTGTACTCGTTGTACTTCTTCAGGCCGCCGTGGTACTCGGCCATCCACTCCTTGGCGAAGGTGCCGTCCTGGATCTCCGCGAGGACCTTCTTCATCTCGGCCTTGGTGGCGTCGGTGATGATCCGCGGGCCGGTGACGTAGTCGCCCCACTCGGCGGTCTCGGAGACCGACCAGCGCATCTTCTCCAGGCCGCCCTCGTACATGAGGTCGACGATGAGCTTCAGCTCGTGGAGGCACTCGAAGTACGCGATCTCCGGCTGGTAGCCGGCCTCGGTCAGCGTCTCGAAGCCCGCCTTGACCAGCGCCGCGGTACCACCGCAGAGGACGGCCTGCTCACCGAACAGGTCGGTCTCGGTCTCTTCCTTGAAGGTCGTCTTGATGACGCCCGCGCGGGTGCCGCCGATGCCCTTGGCGTACGAGAGCGCCAGCGCGAAGGCGTTGCCGGTCGCGTCCTGCTCGACGGCGGCGATGCACGGAACGCCGCGGCCTTCCTCGTACTGACGACGGACCAGGTGGCCCGGGCCCTTCGGGGCGACCAGGGCGACGTCGATGCCCTCGGGGACCTCGATGAAGCCGTAGCGGACGTTCAGGCCGTGGCCGAAGAAGAGGGCGTCGCCCGCCTTCAGGTTGTCCTTGATGGACTCCTCGTAGACCTTGGCCTGGATCGGGTCCGGGGTCAGGATCATGATGAGGTCGGCCTCGGCCGCGGCCTCGGCGACGGAGACGACGCGCAGGCCCTGCTCCTCGGCCTTGGCCTTGGACTTCGAGCCCTCCTGGAGACCGACGCGGACGTCGACACCGGAGTCACGGAGCGACAGCGCGTGGGCGTGGCCCTGGCTGCCGTAGCCGATCACCGCGACCTTGCGGCCCTGGATGATGGACAGGTCGGCGTCGGCGTCGTAGAAGAGCTCGGCCACTGGAAATCTCCTTGAGGTGCTGGTGTTGCGTCCCACCGTACGGGGGAGCGCTTGAGGGAAGCTTTGGGGTCTCGGCAGTCGGACCGCCGGATGGACCGGCGGTTGACCTCCGATGACTCTCAGGCGCTGCGGTCGAGGGCGCGCAGCGACCGGTCCGTGATGGACCGGGAGCCGCGCCCTATGGCGATCGTGCCGGACTGGACGAGCTCCTTGACGCCGAACTGCTCCAGCATCTTGAGCATCGCGTCGAGCTTGTCACTCGAACCGGTGGCCTCGATGGTGACCGCCTCGGGCGAGACGTCCACGGTCTTGGCGCGGAACAGCTGCACGATCTCGACGATCTGGGAGCGGGTCTCGTTGTCGGCGCGGACCTTCACCAGGACGAGCTCGCGCTGGATCGCGGCGCTGGGCTCGAGTTCGACGATCTTCAGGACGTTGACCAGCTTGTTGAGCTGCTTGGTCACCTGCTCCAGGGGCAGGTCCTCGACATTGACCACGATGGTGATGCGGGAGATGTCGGGGTGTTCGGTGACACCGACCGCGAGGGAGTCGATGTTGAAGCCGCGGCGGGAGAAGAGCGCGGCGATCCGGGCGAGGATGCCGGGCGTGTTCTCGACGAGAACGGAGAGCGTGTGCTTGGTGGACATGTCTGGGTCTCTTCCTTGTCGCTCTTCGCTGTCAGTCGTCTTCGCCGTCGCCGAAGTCGGGGCGCACGCCCCGCGCGGCCATGACCTCGTCGTTCGAGGTGCCCGCGGCGACCATCGGCCAGACCTGGGCGTCCTCGTGGACGATGAAGTCGATGACGACCGGACGGTCGTTGATGGCGTTCGCCTCGGCGATGACCTTGTCCAGGTCGGCCGGGTCCTCACAGCGCAGGGCGACACAGCCCATGGCCTCGGAGAGCTTGACGAAGTCGGGGACGCGGGTGCCCTTGTTCGCCTGGACGTCGTCCGGGCCGGAGTGCAGGACGGTGTTGGAGTAGCGCTGGTTGTAGAACAGCGTCTGCCACTGGCGGACCATGCCGAGGGCGCCGTTGTTGATGATGGCGACCTTGATCGGGATGTTGTTCAGCGCGCAGGTGGTGAGCTCCTGATTGGTCATCTGGAAGCAGCCGTCGCCGTCGACCGCCCAGACCGTGCGGTCCGGCATGCCGGCCTTGGCGCCCATCGCGGCGGGGACCGCGTACCCCATCGTCCCGAGGCCGCCGGAGTTCAGCCAGGTGGCCGGCTGCTCGTAGTCGATGAAGTGGGCGGCCCACATCTGGTGCTGGCCGACGCCCGCGGTGAAGATCGTGCCCTCGGGGGCGAGCGCGCCGATGCGCTGGATGACCTGCTGCGGCGAGAGGCTGCCGTCCTCCGGCATGTCGTAGCCGAGCGGGTAGGTCTCGCGCCAGCGGCCCAGGTCGCTCCACCAGGCGGTGTAGTCGCCCTTGTTGCCCTCGCTGTGCTCGGCCTGGACGGCCTGGACCAGGTCGGCGATGACCTCGCGGGCGTCACCGACGATCGGGACGTCGGCGGCGCGGTTCTTGCCGATCTCGGCCGGGTCGATGTCCGCGTGGACGATCTTGGCGTACGGGGCGAAGCTGTCGAGCTTGCCGGTGACGCGGTCGTCGAAGCGGGCGCCGAGGGCGACGATCAGGTCGGCCTTCTGGAGCGCGGTGACGGCGGTGACCGAGCCGTGCATGCCCGGCATGCCGACGTGCTGCGGGTGGCTGTCGGGGAAGGCGCCGAGGGCCATCAGGGTGGTGGTGACCGGGGCGCCGGTCAGCTCGGCGAGGATCTTCAGCTCGGCGGTGGCGCCGGCCTTGATGACGCCGCCGCCGACGTACAGCACGGGCCGCTTGGCGGCGGAGATCAGCTTCGCGGCCTCGCGGATCTGCTTGGCGTGCGGCTTGGTCACCGGGCGGTAGCCGGGCAGGTCGGTCTGCGGCGGCCAGCTGAAGGTGGTCTTCGCCTGGAGGGCGTCCTTCGCGATGTCGACCAGGACCGGGCCGGGGCGGCCGGTGGAGGCGATGTGGAAGGCCTCGGCGATCGTCCGCGGGATGTCCTCGGCCTTGGTGACCAGGAAGTTGTGCTTGGTGATCGGCATCGTGATGCCGCAGATGTCCGCCTCCTGGAAGGCGTCCGTGCCGATGGCCTTGGAGGCGACCTGGCCGGTGATCGCGACGAGCGGGACGGAGTCCATGTGCGCGTCGGCGATCGGGGTGACGAGGTTGGTCGCGCCGGGGCCGGAGGTCGCCATACAGACGCCGACCTTGCCGGTGGCCTGCGCGTAGCCGGTGGCGGCGTGGCCCGCGCCCTGCTCGTGACGGACCAGGATGTGGCGCACCTTCTTCGAGTCCATCATCGGGTCGTAGGCGGGGAGGATGCAGCCGCCCGGGATGCCGAAGACGGTGTCGGCCCCGACTTCCTCGAGAGAGCGGATGAGGGCCTGCGCGCCCGTGACGTGCTCGACGGCGGAGGCGGGCTGCGCGCCGTTACGGGGCCGCGGCTGCGGATGGTGCCCGGTGGCCTGGTCGGTCATCAGCATCTCTTCTCGAAGCAGAGGGTGTTTGCGAGGCGTTTTGCGAGGGTTTGCGTTGCTCTGGGGGTGATCCAGTGCAACAAAAAACCCCTCGTGCCGTGAGGCAAGCGAGGGGAGCGCGTCGGGTGCTTTCTCAGCTGGGCCTGTGGTGGCCCCGCTTCAGCCGACGCGCTTTCCAAGTACGAGAATTCGGGTGCGCATGGCACTGACCCTCCCTCTCCCACCTCACGACTGTCAAGTGGGTGGGACGGGCGTCTCAGTATTTGAGCGGAACGGGGGACGGTTTCCGGCCCGTACGGGGACCCCTCCGGGGAGCGGGTACTCGTCCCGTACGAGGGCCCTGCGCAGGCGGTACTCGTCGAGCGGGCCCGAGAAGGCCATGCCCTGGGCGTGACTGCAGCCCATCGCGCGCAGCGCGAGCACCTGCTCCGGTACGTCGACGCCCTCGGCGACGGTCTGCATCCCCAGTTCGCCGGCGATGCGGAGCACCCCTCTGGTGATCTTGCGGAGCCTGGCGGACTCGACCACGCCCTCGACGAGCCCTCGGTCCAGCTTCAGTATGTCGACGGGGAGCCGCCGGAGGGCGTCGATCGCGACATGTCCGCTGCCGAATCCGTCGAGGGCGATCCGCACGCCCAGACGGCGCAGGGTCACGAGGCGCTGTTCGAGTTCGTCGAGCGAGGTCCGGGGGTCGCTGTCGGCGAGCTCGATGATCAGCGAGCCGGACGGCAGCCCGTGCCGGGTGAGCAGCGACTCGATCGAGCCGAGCGGGAGCGAGCGGTCGAGGAGGCGGCGGGCGGAGAGCCGGATGGACACGGGCGCGCGGTGGCCGATTCCCGCCCGCTCGGCGGCCTGCTCCACCGCCTCTTCGAGCAGCCAGCGGCCGAGTTCGGCGGTGCGCTCGCCGTCGTCGGTGACGCGGAGGTACTCGGCGGGAGTGAAGAGGATGCCCTGGGTCGAGCGCCAGCGCGCCTGGGCGCTGACGGCGGAGATCCGGCCGGTGCCGAGGTCGACGACGGGCTGGTGGAGCAGGGCGAACTCGCCGTCGTGGAGGGCGGTGCGCAGCCGGGCGGCCAGCTCGGTCCGCCGGACGACCTCGGCCTGCATCTGCGGCGCGTACAGCTCGACCCGGTCCTTGCCCGCGGCCTTGGCGCGGTACATCGCGAGGTCGGCGTTGCGCAGGAGGTCGCCCGCCTCCATGCCGGGCTCGGCGAAGGCGACGCCGATGGAGGCGGCGACCCGCACCTCGTTGCCGCCGTCGACGCGGTACGGCCGGGAGAGCGTGAGCCGGAGCCGGTCGGCGATCTCCTGGACCTGGGTCTCCCGGGCGTCCTGTTCGCGGCCGCCGTCGCCGAGGATGAGGGCGGCGAACTCGTCCCCGCCGAGCCGGGCGGCGGTGTCGCCGGCCCGGACGGACTCCTGGAGGCGGCGGGCGGCCTGGACGAGGAGGTCGTCGCCGGCCTGGTGGCCGAGGCGGTCGTTGACCCCCTTGAAGCCGTCGAGGTCGATGAAGAGCACGGCGGTGCCGGGGTCGGAGGCCCTGCGGCCGCTGAGCGCCTGCCGGACCCGCCGGGTGAAGAGCGCCCTGTTGGGCAGGTCGGTGAGCGGGTCATGCTCGGCGTTGTGCTGCAACTGGGCCTGGAGGCGGACCCGTTCGGTCACGTCCCGGCTGTTGAAGATGAGGCCGCCCTGGTGGCGGTTGACCGTCGACTCGACGTTGAGCCAGTCGCCGCGGCCCGAGCGGAAGCGGCACTCGATGCGGGTGGTGGGCTCCTCGGCGGGCGAGGCCGCGAGGAACCGGCGCACCTCGTGGACGACGGCGCCGAGGTCCTCGGGATGGATGAGGGAGGCGAGCTCGGAGCCGATGAGCTCCTCGGCCTCGCGTCCGTACACGCCGGTGGCGGCCGGGCTGACGTAGCGCAGTATCCCGGTCGGCGCGGCGATCATGATGACGTCGCTCGAACCCTGCACGAGGGACCGGAAGTGGTTCTCCTTCTGGGCCAGTTCGTGGGTCAGTGCGATGTTGTCGAGGAGCATGATGCCCTGCCGTACGACGAGGGCGAGCACGACCGTGCAGCCGGTGAGGACGACGACCCGGTCGACCCTGCGGCCCTCGACGACGTTGTACAGGATGCCGAGGGTGCAGACCGCGGCGGCGAGGTACGGGGTGAGGGCGGCGAGCGAGCCCGCGACCGGGCGGCTGTGCAGCCACGGACCGCGGGCGGGGGCGGCGCTGTCGGGCAGGCGCCGCACGCCCCAGGGCGCGTACGCCAGGAGCAGGGAGCCGGCGAACCAGCCGGCGTCGAGGAGCTGGCCCGAGGCGTAGTTCTCGCGGAGCAGCGGCGAGGTGAACAGGGCGTCGCACAGGACGGTCAGGGCGAGCGCGGCGATCGCGGTGTTGGTCGCCGAGCGGTTCGCCTGGGAGCGCCGGAAGTGCAGGGCCAGGACCATGCTGACCAGGACGATGTCGAGCAGCGGGTACGCGAGCGACAGGGCGGCCTGGGCGACGGACTCGCCGTCGAAGTGCGCGGTACGCGCGAGGGCGAGGCTCCAGGAGAGCGTGAGCAGGGAGCCGCCGATGAGCCAGGCGTCGAGCCCGAGGCAGACCCAGCCGGCCCGGGTGACGGGCTTCTTGGCCAGGACGAGGAGTCCGACGATGGCGGGCGGCGCGAAGAGTAAGAAGAAGAGGTCGGCGACGGAGGAGTCGGGCACCTGCGTCCGCAGGACGACCTCGTACCACCCCCACACCGCGTTCCCCGCGGCGGCCATGAAGGAGGAGAAGGCGAAGAGCAGCCACGCGGGGCGGTCGCTGCCGCGGTGGGCGCGGGCGTAGAGGAAGCAGGAGACCGCGGCGGTGAGCGCGGCGATGCTGAGCCCGAAGTCACCCATGAAGAGGGCGAGTTCCGGCGATCCCCAGCCGAGCGACGCGCCGGTCGTGTAGCCCGCGCAGATGAGCACCAGGGCGACCTGGGAGACGATCGAGCCGATTCCGGAGCGGTCGCGGCCGGGGTTCTTGGAGTCGCCGCCGACGGGGCCGCGCACGATGACGGCCCCGGGCGCGCTCACCGGTCCCTCCGGCGTCGCGCCACCGCACCCGGACGGCTCGTGCGGACGCGCGGGCGGCTCCTCGGCACCCCCGGGGGCGTGCCCGTCGCAGTCGTGCGGTCCGGCGGAGCGGGGTGCGCGGAGCGGCGTGGCCTGGCCCGGCACCGAGCGCGCGAGATCGGCTGCGGGGTGCGGGAGGCCGGCCGGCGGCGTCGCCGCCGGGCCGGATCGTCGGTCCTCCGGCCGTGCTTCACCCGTCGCCCCCCTCGAAATCTGATGACCCGTCACTTCGCTCCCCAGCGTCAGCCCGTCATCGACGCAGCCCCCCACTCCGGGACGATACACCAGGACCGTCACTCAGGGACAGGGGTGGAGTACTCTCCGTGACTACCTGGGGGCTTGTGAGCGGCGCGCGTCGGGGGCGCACTCCGCCCGCCCCGGACCGGCCGGGCCCCTGGGGCTCAGCCGGTGGTGAGGAGGACGTTCGCCAGCTCCTCCCCCGCCGCGAACCGCCGCAGCTGCCCCGCGATCAGCCGCTTCGCGCGCGGCATGAACGCCGAAGTGGAACCGCCCACATGGGGACTGATCAGGACACCGGGAGCGTGCCACAAAGGATGCCCGGCCGGCAGCGGTTCCGGGTCGGTGACGTCGAGCGTCGCCGTGATCCGTCCGCTCTCGACCTCCTTGAGCAGCGCGGCCGTGTCCACGACCGGGCCGCGGGCGACGTTCACGAGCAGCGCGCCGTCCTTCATCCTGGCGAGGAAGCCGGCGTCGGCGAGATGGTGGGTCGCGGGCGTGAGCGGAGTGGACAGCACGACCACGTCGGCCTCCGGGAGCAGGGCGGGCAGCTCCGCGAGCGCGTGGACCGGGCCGCGCTCGGTGGCGCGCGCGGAGCGCGCGACGCGCGCCACCCGCGCGCACTCGAACGGCGCGAGCCGGTCCTCGATGGCGGCGCCGATCGACCCGTACCCCACGATCAGCACGGACTTGTCGGCGAGCGCGGGGTAGAAGCCGGCCCGCCACTCCTCGGCGTCCTGGCCCCGCACGAACCCGGGGATGCCGCGCAGCGAGGCCAGGATCAGCGCGAGCGTGAGCTCGGCGGTGCTGGCCTCGTGCACGCCCTTCGCGTTGCAGACGGCGACCCCGGGCCGCAGCGAGCCGATGCCGGGCGTGACGTGGTCGATGCCCGCGGACAGGGTCTGCACGGCCCGGACCGAGGTCATCGCCGCCAGCGGCCGTACGGCGATCTCCGAGCCCTTCATGTACGGGACCACGTAGAAGGCGCAGCGCGCGGGATCGGCCGGGAAGGTCGGTCCGCCGTCCCAGAAGCGGTAGTTCAGGCCCGACTCGCCCGGTGCGGGGAGTCCTTCGATCTCGTCCGCGGGAACCGGAAGCCACACGTCGGCGGTGCTGTCTTCGAATGTCATGACCGGGAGGCTATGCGAAGAATCCCGTGGGCCATTGGTTACTTTGGGGGACGGCACAGGGAGGGGTACCGGCAGGTGGAGCGCAGGACTATCGGGGCGACGGCGCTCGGCGTGGGTGCGATCGGCCTGGGGTGCATGCCGATGAACTGGGCGTACAGCCGTTCGCAACAACGGGGGGACCGCTCGCTGCGGACCGTGCACACGGCACTGGACGCCGGGGTGACCCTGCTCGACACCGCCGACATGTACGGGCCGTTCACCAACGAGCTGCTGCTGGGGCGGGTGTTGAAGGAGCGGCGGGCGGAGGCCTTCGTCTCGACGAAGTGCGGACTGCTCGTCGGCGACGGCGGCGGGCGGCGGCACGTGGTCGCCAACGGCAGGCCGGGGTACGTGCGTCGGGCCTGCGACGCCTCGCTGCGGCGCCTCCAGACCGATGTGATCGACCTCTACCAGCTCCATCGCGCGGACCCCGAGGTGCCCGTCGAGGAGACCTGGGGCGCGATGGCCGAGCTGGTGTCGGCGGGCAAGGTGCGGGCGCTCGGGCTCTGTGCGGTCGGCACGCGGTCGGCCCGCAGGGGCGCGACGGGCGTCAGCCGCGACGGATACGAGGGAACGATTCGCCAACTGGAGCGGATCCAGCAGGTGTTCCCGGTGGCGGCCGTCGAGGCCGAGCTGTCGGTGTGGTCGCAGGAGGCGCTGGTCCGGCTGCTGCCGTGGTGCGCGGCCCGCGGGGTCGGCTTCCTGGCGGCGATGCCGCTGGGGAACGGTTTCCTCACGGGCACGCTGACCCCGGGCGGCGGCTTCGAGCCGGACGACCCGCGGGCCCGGCACCCCCGGTTCACGGCCGAGATGATGGCGGCGAACCAGCCGCTGGTGGCGGGGTTGCGGCGGGTCGCCGCGCGCCACGGGACCGAGGTCACCCCGGCGCAGGTGGCGCTGGCGTGGGTGCTCGGCCGCGGGCAGCACGTCGTGCCGGTGCCGGGCGCGAAGCGGGAGCGGTGGGTGGTGGAGAACGCGCGGGCGGCCGGGCTGCGGCTGACGGCCGGGGACCTCGCGGAGATCGCGGCGCTGCCGGCGCCCCGGGGGTCGTGGGACTGAGCGCCGCGCGGAAACCGGCGTCGGTGGGCGGGAACCCGATCGGGGCGAGCGGTGTATCAAGGGTGTGAGGATGCCGCTCGACTCGTCGAAGGGGACCGGACCATGAGCCGTCCAGTTGTGCTGAAGGCCCTGTGGGGCGCCGCCGTGCTGGCGCTCGTGGCGGGCTGCTCCTCGGGCGGTACGGAGGACCGTCCGGGTACGGCTCCGCCGACGTCGGCGACGGCCTCCGCGTCGGTGCCGGCCTCGGGGTCCGCGTCCGGGACCGCGTCTCCGGGCGGCGGGCGGGTGTCGGTGGCGGGCACGCTCACCGAGGGGCTGAAGTCTCCCTGGGGCCTCGCCGAGCTGCCGGGGGGCGACCTGCTGGTCTCCTCGCGGGACGAGCGGACGATCACCCGGGTCGACGGGAAGAGCGGCGCGAAGACCCCGCTCGGCGAGGTGCCGGGGGTGGTCCCGGAGGGCGAGGGCGGGCTCATGGGGCTCGCCGTCCACGACGGCTGGGTGTACGCGTATCTGACGGCCGCCTCGGACAACCGCATCGTGCGCATGCGGTACGGCGGCGGGGACGGCGACCGGCTCGGGGCGCCGGAGCCGGTGCTGACCGGCATCCCGAAGGGCGTCGTGCACAACGGCGGGCGGATCGCGTTCGGCCCGGACGGGATGCTGTACGCGGGGACCGGCGAGACGGGCCGGACGGGCCTGGCGCAGGACCGGGGCTCGCTCGGCGGGAAGATCCTGCGGATGACGCCGGAGGGCAGACCGGCGCCGGGCAATCCCTTCGCCGGCTCGGTGGTCTATTCGTACGGGCACCGCAATGTGCAGGGGATCGCCTGGGACACGGCCGGGCGGCTGTGGGCGGCCGAGTTCGGGCAGAACACCTGGGACGAGCTGAATCTGATCGAGCCGGGGAAGAACTACGGCTGGCCCGAGGCCGAGGGGCAGGCGGGCCGGGAGGGGTTCGTGGACCCGGTGGCCCAGTGGCCGACCTCGGAGGCCTCCCCGAGCGGCATCGCGTACGCACGGGGCGCGATCTGGATGGCCGGGCTCAGGGGCGAGCGGCTGTGGCGCGTTCCGCTCTCCGGAGCGGAACGCTCCGGGGACCCCGAGGCGTTCCTGTCAGGTGAGTACGGACGCCTGCGCACGGTCCTCGCCGGGGGCGACGGCCGGCTCTGGCTGGTGAGCAGCGAGACCGACACCCGGGGCACGCCCGAGCCCGGGGACGACAGGATCCTCCGGCTGGAGGTGAGGTGAGGGAGGTGGTGACCGTGTTCGATCCGATCGCGGAGCTCTTCGCGCCGGGACGCCGGCACGCCGAGGAGGAGCTGCGGCGGCAGGCCCTCACCCGGGAGGACCCGGGGGACGCGGATCCGTCGCGCGGCCCGATAGACCTGACCTCGGGCCGCGTGACGATACGGATCCCCCGACCGGGGTCAGAGGGTCGTGCCGAGGAGGTGGAGCCGGTGGGCGAGGGCGGCGGCTTCGCCTCGGCCGGCGACGCCGAGCTTGGCGAGGATGTTGGAGACGTGGACGCTCGCCGTCTTCGGTGAGATGAAGAGCTCCTCGGCGATCTGCCGGTTGGTGCGGCCGGCCGCGACCAGGCGCAGGACGTCCTGCTCGCGCGGGGTCAGGCCGAAGCTGTCGTCGCCGGGCTCCGCGGCCGTCGCGGGCTGCTTGTCGGGGGCCAGGGAGAGGCGGGCACGGGCGGCGAGGAGTTCCACGTCCTCGCGGAGCGGGCGGGCCCCGAGACGGACGGCGGTGGCGTGGGCCTCGCGGAGCAGGGCCGTGGCCTCCTCCCGGTGGCCGCCCTCGACGAGCAGGGCGTCGGCGAGGCGGTGGCGGGCGCGGGCCAGCTGGGCGGGGCGGTCCAGCGGTTCGTAGGCGGCGACGGCCTCGGTCCAGCGGGCGGCTGACTCGCGGCCCTCGGCGCGGGCCAGCTCCTGGGAGACCTGGAGGGAGTGGGCGGCCCAGATCGGGGCGGGGGCGGCGAGGGCACGGAGGCCGCGGCGGATCATGGCGAGCGCCTCGGCGCGGCCCTCGTCGGCCGCGGGCAGGCCCCGGCTGTCGGCCTCGGCGGCGGCGGCCGTGAGGAGGAGCGGCCAGCCGTAGCGGTGGGTGCCGGGCGGGAATCCTGCCTCCGTGGCGGCGGCGAGCTGGGCCCGGACGTCCTGGACGCGGCCCTCGGCGGCGGCCACGGCGATCGCGACCTGGGCCATGGGCAGGGTGTACTGCGGGATCGGGTCGCGGGTGCCGTAGACGGCGCAGGCGGCGGCGAGGTGGCGGGTGGCCGCGTCGAGCTCGCCCCGCGCGGCGGCGAGCTGGGCGAGGCGGAGGGAGGCCGAGCCCCGGGGCTTGGTGCCGGAGGCCGAGCTCTGGAGCCGCTCGGCGGCCTCCCGGGCCTCGTCCCAGCGGCCCAGGGAGAGGAGGGACTCGGCGCGGTTGGCCTCGATCCAGCCGACGCTGCCGACGAGTCCGTACGTGCGGGCGAGGCGGATGCCGGAGTCGGCGATCTCGACGGCCTCGCCGGAGCGGCCGAGGGACTCCAGGGCGGAGGAGATGTTGATGTGGGCGCGCGCGGCCTCGCTGAACTGGCCGAGGGACGTGGTCCGTTCCCGTACCTCGTGCATCTCGGCGAGGCCGGCCTCGACGTCCCCCGCGGCGGTCATGATGGTGCCCAGGGTGAGGCGGGCGTTGAGTTCGATCGACTCGGCCTTGACGTGCCGGGCGTACTCGACGGCGCGTTCGGCGGCGGTGAGGGCCTCGGGGCCGGGGTTGCGGAGCATGCCCCAGCCGGCGGCGCCGACGAGGACGACGGCGTGGACGGCGGACGGCGGGAGGCCCTTGACGAGTTCTTGGGCGCGGGCGATCTCCTCCCAGCCGTCGCCGCGGCCGAGGTTGGACTGGAAGCGGGCCCGCTCGGTCCAGAACCAGGCGGCGCGCAGGGGGTCGTTCACCTCCTCGCCGTCGAGGAGGCGCAGCGCCATCCGGCCGATCTTCAGGGCGCGTTCGTGTTCGCCGCTGAACCGGGCGGCGACGGCGGCCTCGGCGAGGAGGTCGAGGTAGCTCAGCGGGGTGGTCTCGGGGTCGCAGCCGCACGCGGGGTAGGCCTCGGCGTAGTCCATGGGCCGGAGTCCGCGGCGGATCTCGGCGGGGGCCTCGTCCCAGAGCTCCATGGCCCGCTCCAGGAGCCGGAGCTGCTCGGCGTACGCGTGGCGCTTGCGGGTGGCGACGGAGGCGCGGAGGACGGCCGGCAGGGCCTTGGCCGGGTCGTGCGCGTGGTACCAGTACGTGGCGAGCCGGGTGGCCCGCTCGTCGGGCCGGACGAGCGCGGGGTCGGCCTCCAGGGCCTCGGCGTAGCGGCGGTTGAGGCGGGAGCGTTCACCGGGGAGCAGGTCGTCGCTGACGGCCTCGCGGACGAGGGAGTGGCGGAAGCGGTAGCCGTCGCCGTCGGGGACGGCGAGCAGGATGTTGGCGCCGACGCAGGCCCGCAGCGCCTCGATGAGCTCGTCCTCGGTGAGCCGGGAGACGGCGGCGAGCAGGCCGTACTCGACGGTGGAGCCGCCCTCGGCGACGATCCTGGCGACCCGCTGGGCGTCCTCGGAGAGCGTCTCGACCCGGACGAGCAGGAGGTCGCGCAGGGAGTCGCTGAGCTGGCCGGGGGCGCAGCCGGCCTCGTGGGAGACGACGAGCTCCTCGACGAAGAAGGCGTTGCCGTCGGAGCGTTCGAAGATCTCCTCGGCGAGCCCGGGTGCGGGTTCGGCGGCGAGGATGCCGGTGAGCTGGCGGTGCACCTCGGTGCGGGTGAAGCGGGAGAGCTCGATGCGGCGGATGGTGCGGAGCCGGTCGAGTTCGGCGAGGAGGGGGCGCAGGGGGTGGCGGCGGTGGATGTCGTCGGCGCGGTAGCTGGCGACGACCACGATCCGGCCGCGGCGGAGGGTGCGGAGGAGGTAGGTGAGCAGGTGCCGGGTGGAGGTGTCGGCCCAGTGCAGGTCCTCCAGGACGAGCACGATCGTACGGTCGGCGGCGAGCCGCTCCAGGAGCCGTACGGTGAGTTCGAAGAGGCGTGCGGTGGAGTCCTCCTCGGAGGACTCGTGGCTGCCGGGGTCGCCGAGTTCGGGCAGCAGTCGGGCGAGCTCGCCCTCCTGGCCGTCGGCGGCGGCGGTCAGTTCGTCGGGCAGCTTGCGGCGGAGCGAGCGCAGGGCGGTGGCGAAGGGCGCGAAGGGCAGTCCGTCGGCGCCGAGCTCCACGCAGCCGCCGACGGCGACGACGGCTCCCCGGTCGCAGGCGGTGTCGAGGAACTCCTCGATGAGCCGGGTCTTGCCGACCCCCGCCTCCCCGCCGACGAGCAGGGCCTGGGGCTCTCCCGCGGTCGCGCGGGAGAGCGCCTCGGTGAGGGCGGTGAGTTCGCCGGCTCGGCCGACGAAGACGGGACTGACTGACCTGGTCTCCACGGCGCCGAGCATCGCACAACCATCCGTACGGTCGCTCATACGGGGGTCACGCGGCCCGGACGAAGTGACCGCGTCCGGCGCCGCTCACCTGCCCCTCCGTGTCATGGCCCCCATTGCGGCGACCGAAGCGGCGCAGGCCCCGGGCGGAGCCGGTGGACTCGGCGGCCTCGTGGGTCAGTCGCTGTGCGGCGGCCTCACGGACGAGCTGGGCGTGGTTCATGCGGTGGAGTTCGTACTCGAACATCGTGTGCTCCCTGGTGGCTTCGGGTTTCGGTATCGCTCCTTGCGATGCCTCTACTCTCGGCTCCCAGGGGGTGCGGTCACATCGGGCGAGTGCCGCATGTTCGGGGTACGGGGGGCCTTAGGCGGGCCCTGGGGGGTCCTTAGGCGGCTCGGTGCCCGACTCAGGACCCGGTGGTGGGCAGGCTCAGGAAGAGGTCGAAGTAGGTACCGACCGACAGGAGCAGCCCGAGGCCGCCCAGGACGGCGCCGGCGAGGGCGACCGCCCGGACCCAGGCGGGGCGCTCGGGGCGGACGAGGACCAGGACGAGGACGGCGGTGACGAGCGCGAGCAGCGCGAAGACGCCGTTGACCAGGGCGGTGCTGTGCCAGGCGTCTCCGTAGATCTCGGAGATCTGCTGGGCCGGGGTGCCGGACTGGGAGTGGATCTGCCCGATGAGCGTCTCGCGCTCGGAGACGACCTTGGCCGTCCAGGTGCCGGTGAGCGCGACGGCGCCGAGGGCGGCGGAGACCACGGCCGCGCCGCCGGCGCCGACGCCCGTGCCGGCGGAGACCTCGGCCGGCACCTCGTCGTCGTCCGCGTCGTCCGCCTCGTCGGCCTCGTCAAGGGCGTCCTGGGCGGCCGGCTCCGCGGTGGCCTCCGCAGCCGCCTCGACCTCCGGGGAGGCCTCGGTCTTCGGCTCCGTCGCCGTCTCTTCGGTCTTCTCGTCGGTCTTCGTGATGTCCATGCGGCGCACGCTAGGCGGCCCACATGAGAACGGCCTTAAGACGCCGTGGCCGCCGTCTCGGCGGTGATCTCGGCAGCGGTCTCGGCGGCGGTCTTGGCCGCGCGCCACTCGGGCGCGAGGACGGCCCAGATCTCGGTGTCGGAGCGGGTGCCGCGGTACGGGTAGTTCTCGCGCAGCACGCCCTCCCGGGTCATCCCGAGGCGGCGGGCGACGGCGATGCTCGGCTCGTTCTTGGAGGAGGCGTGCCATTCGACGCGGTGGATGCCGCGCTCCTCGATCGCCCAGTCGATGATGACCCGGCAGGCCCGGGTGATCAGGCCCTTCCCTGCGGCGGAGGGCTCCAGCCAGCAGCCCGCCTCGGCCATGCCGTACGCGACGTCCATGGTCCGGAAGAGGACGCCGCCGACGAGCGTGCCGTCGGTCCAGATGCCGTAGATGCGTCCGGCGTCGTTCGCGGCCTTCTCGGCGTACGACTGGAGGTAGGCGCGGGCGGAGTCGAGGTCCGCGACGACGTCCGGGAGGCCGATGTGCTGCCCGACGAACTCCCGGCCCCGGTCCATGTGGGCGAGGAACTCCTCCGCCTGCCAGGGCTCCAGGGGCCGCAGCTCGGCGCCGTCGTCACCCAGCGATATCGCGAACATCGTCGTTCTCCTCGACCGTCGGAATCGTCGTCATGCGTTGCCCCGGGATCTTCGCACGGGCGTCCGCCGCGGCGCGGCACTCGGGCGGCTCGATGCTGATCCGGGGCAGGATCCGGTCGAGCCGCTTCGGCAGCCACCAGTTCGCCCCGCCGAGCATGTGCATGAGCGCGGGGACGAGCAGGGTGCGCAGGACGAAGGCGTCGAGGGCGACGGCCGCGGCGAGCGCGATGCCGAACATCGCGATGACGCGGTCGCCGGAGAGGACGAAGGCGAGGAAGACCGCGATCATGATGACGGCGGCGGAGTTGATCACCCGGCTGGTCTCGGCGAGGCCGACCCGGACCGCCCGCCGGTTGTCGCCGGTCTCCAGCCACTCCTCGTACATCCGGCTGACCAGGAAGACCTGGTAGTCCATGGAGAGCCCGAAGAGGACGGAGACCATGATCACGGGGAGGAAGGGTTCGATCGGTCCGGCGCTGCCGAGACCGAGGAGCTCGCTCCCCCAGCCCCACTGGAAGATCGCCACGACGATGCCGAAGGCCGCGGCGACGGCGGCGACGTTCATGGCGGCGGCCTTGAGCGGGATGCCGATCGAGCGGAAGGCCAGCAGGAGCAGCAGACAGCCGAGGGCGATGACGACGCCGACGAAGAGCGGCAGCTTGCCGACGATGATCTCGGCGAAGTCGTCGTAGGAGGCGGTGACGCCGCCGACGTGCACGTCCAGCGAGGTGCCGGCCTCGGCCTTCGGGAGGACGTCCTGGCGGAGCCGGTCGACGAGCTCGCTGGTCGCCTTGGACTGGGGCGAGGAGTCGGGGACGACGGTGAGGACGGCGGTGTCGCCGGCGCTGTTGTACGTGACCGGGGAGACGGACGCGACCCCGTGGGTGGCGGAGAGCGCGGTCGGCAGCTGGTCGAGGGCGACCCGGTCGTCGGCGCCGTCCAGCCCGGCGACGAGGGTGAGGGGCCCGTTGACGCCCGGCCCGAAGCCGTCGGCGATCAGGTCGTACGCCTGCCGGGTGGTCGCGGTGGCCGGCCCGTTGCCCTGGTCGGAGGTGCCGAGGTGGAGCGAGAGGGTGGGCAGCGCGAGGACGGTCATGACGACGGCGGCGACGGCCCCGAGCAGCTTCGGGTGGCGCTCGACGAAGGCGGACCAGCGGGCGGCGAAGCCGGTGGGGAGCTCGGGCTGCGGCCCGCGCTCGGCGAGGGCCCGCCGCTCGCGCCGGGACAGGGCGCGCATGCCGATGAGCGAGAGGAGCGCGGGCAGCAGGGTGATGGAGGCGGCGACCGTGAGGACGACGGTGAGGGAGGCGGCGATGGCGACGCCGTTGAGGAAGCTGAGCCGCAGGATCAGCATGCCGAGCAGGGCGATGCAGACGGTGGCCCCGGCGAAGACGACGGCGCGGCCGGTGGTGGCGACGGCGATCTCGGCGGCCTCGGGGACGGGGAGACCGCGTTTGAGGCCCTTCCGGTGCCGGGTGACGATGAAGAGCGCGTAGTCGATGCCGACGCCGAGGCCGACGAGCATGCCCAGCATGGGCGCGAAGTCGGCGACGGTCATCAGGTGGCCGAGCAGGACGATCCCGGAGTACGCGATGCCGACGCTGACCAGCGCGGTCGCGATGGGGAGCACGGAGGCGGCGAGCGAGCCGAAGGCGAGGAAGAGGACGAGGGCCGCGACGGCGACGCCGACGACCTCGGCGATGTGGCCGCCGGGGGCCTCGGTGAGGGCGACGGCGGTGCCGCCCAGCTCGACCTGGAGGCCTTCGCTCCCCGCCTCGGCCGCCTTCGCGGTGTCGACGAGGGCCTCGGCCTGGGCCGGGGGGATGTCGTCGGCCTGCGCGTCGAAGGTGACGGTGGCGTAGGCGGTGCGCCCGTCCTCGCTGATCTGCCCCGCGGTGTCCGCGGCGGCCGCGGTGTCTCCGTAAGGAGAGGTCACGGCGGCGATCCCGGGGAGCTCGGCGACCTTGTCGAGCATCGCGGTCATGCGCTGCTCGACGGCGTCGGCGCGGACGCTGCCCTGCTCGGTGTGCCAGACGATGGTGTCGCTGTCGCCGCCGAGGCCGTGGAAGCCGCGGTCGAGGAGGGCGGTGGCCCGGCCGGATTCGGTGCCGGGGACCTCGTAGTCGTTGGAGTACGCGTTTCCGGCCAGGACCGCACCGGTGCCGACTCCGCCGAGGGCGAGGAGCCAGAGGAGAACGACGACGAGACGGTGCCGGATGCACCATCGGGCGATGGCTGCCAAAGGACGTGCTCCCTGGATGGTTCGTGGATCTTGCACGGGAGCGGCCCGAGAAGAACGCATGACCTAATTGCGCCCACTCTTGCAGCCAAAACTGATCGTTTGCCCCTTTCGTGTCGATGCTCACAGCCGTGTGCGGGGTTCGGGACCGAAGTCCCTGCCCCCGCACACGGAGGGGAGTCGCCCGGAGACGGTGGGGTCAGCCGGAGACGCTGGGGCGCCCGTTCTCGATGTGGCCCATGAGGCGGCGGCGGAAGCCACCGGGCGCGGTGACCTCGACGTCGTACCAGCCGTGCGCGTCGGCGGCCGAGTGCACGACCGTACGGGTCTTCCCGGGCTTCACGGTGACCGTGCGGGTCCAGTCGGCGAGGTCGCGCTCGTCGACGTACCCGAGCGACCGGACGGTGAAGGCGAGCGCGGCCGGGCCCGTGTTCCGTACGGTGAGGTGCAGGTCACGGTCGTGGTGGTCGAGGCGCGAGGCGAGCTCGGCGCCGCCGGCGGCGGGGCCCTCGAACTCGCGGCGGAAGCCGTTCGGGCCGGTGATCGTGAAGCGGTAATGATCACCCGTAACGGGGACGGTCCACTCCCCCGCCCCCCTGACGTCCCGGTGCTGCGGGACGGCGAACTCGCCCGCGTACGGATAGAGGGCGAAGTGCGCGCTCGCCCTGCCGGTGTTCCGCAGGGCCACGGTCACGGCACCCGGCGCGACGATCGCGGCGGCGTCCGGCTGGTACGGCAGGGGGCGGGCCGGGCGGGTTCCGGGCTCCTGGACGGGCATCCGCTGGACGGCCGGGGGCTGGGGCCGCCAGCGGCCGGTGAACGGCGGGATCGGGCCGGGCTGCTCGACGGGCGGCTGCCGACGGCCCCGCTTGAAGTCGAACGCGGAGGTGAGGTCGCCGGTGACGGCCCGGCGCCAGGGCGTGATGTTGGGCTCGGCGATCCCGGTCAGCTTCTCCAGGAAGCGGATCACGGAAGTGTGGTCGAAGGTCTCGGAGCAGACGTAGCCGCCGACCGACCAGGGGGAGACGACGAGCAGCGGGACACGGATGCCGAGGCCGGTGGGCTGGCCCTTCCAGCGCTCGTCCGTGTTGTCGGCCGGCGGGACGGGCGGCGGCACGTGGTCGAAGAAGCCGTCGTTCTCGTCGTAGTTGATCAGGACGACGGTGTGGCGCCAGACGTCCGGGTGCGAGCCGAGGGCGTCGAGCACCTTGTAGACCAGGCTCGCGGAGGCGACCGGCGAGGAGGAGCCGGGGTGCTCGGAGTCGATCGCGGAGGGCACGAGGTAGGAGACCTCGGGGAGCGTGCCGGCGGCGATGTCGGCGCGGAAGGCGTCGGCGAGGGTGCCGCTCTCGACGCGGCGCAGTCCGCGCTCGAAGAGGGAGCGCTCGGCCTCGGTGAGGCCGGCGACGCCCTCCTCCAGGAGGCCGAGGAGGCGGGTCCGCTCGGTCGGGTCGTCGGTGTCGCGGACGGCCGCGTAGAAGGACTCCATGAAGGTGTGTCCGCCGGTCCCGGCGAGCGCCTTGCGGGCGATGTTCTTGAAGGTGGTGAAGAACTCGATGTTGTTGTCGGTGAAGTTCTCCCACTCCGTGTACGTCTTCCAGCTCCGCCCGGCGGCTTCGAGCCGCTCGGCGTAGGTGGGCCAGCCGTATCCGGGGTGGGTGCCCTCGGCGTAGGCGGCGTTGGTGACGGCCCGGCTGCCGTCGGCCTCGAAGCCGGTCCAGCCGGACCAGAGGTGGTTGCGGTTGGGGCTCGTCGAGGTGTGGATCGACGAGTGGTAGGCGTCGCAGATGGTGAAGGTGTCGGCGAGCTCGTAGTGCAGGGGGATGTCCTGCCGGTCGTAGTACGCCATGGTGGCGGCGGTCTTGGCCGAGACCCAGCCGTCCATCCAGCCGCCGCGCCAGGCCTTGCCGCCGCCGCTCCAGGAGTGGTCGAGGTCGCCGATGTACTGGAGGTCCTTCTGCTGCGTCTCGGCGGCGCCGCGGATCGGGAACGGCAGCACGGTCCGGCCGAGCGCGGCCGGCTGCTCGAACACCGGCTTGCCGGAGGGCAGTTCGATGGCGTTGCGGTCGCCGAATCCGCGGACGCCGCGGAGGGTGCCGAAGTAGTGGTCGAAGGAACGGTTCTCCTGCATGAGGATCACCACGTGCCGGACCGCCCCCAGCCCGCCGGCCGGCGGCTCCGCGGCCATCGCGGTCTGCAAGGACGGCGGCAGCAGCGAGCCGGCCGCGGCGACACCGAGGGCGCCGCCGCCCAGTGCGAGGAGCCTTCTGCGGGACAGCTCGGGTGACTTCTCGGATGACAAGACCGACCTCCAGTCGACGGCCAATGGTTCGCCTTCGAGCCATTGGTTGGTACGCCGGGGACGGTAGTGAGGCGGGATGACGCCGAGAAGACCCCTCGGGGACACGGCGGTGAACGCCCACGCACAAACATTCCAGTTTATGGGCCGCCCATTCGGGAACGCCGGGGGCGCATCAATTCCCGGGAAATGCGCCGCTATTGCGCCGGGCAGCGCTCCATTGCCCGGCACCCGAATACGCCTCTACCCTCGAATCACCTGCTCGACAATTCCTTGGGGGTGGTAATGAGGCTTCGCCTGATTTCTCTCCACTGCACGACGACGGAGGACGACAGGGGGGAGGACGAACAGCGCCTGCTGGTCAACGGGGTTCAGGTGTGGGGTGCGGAATCGCCGGGCCTGAACAACGGAGACACCGCGGACCTGTCCGCCGTCCCGCTGGTCGACTTCGGCACCCGCGCCCGCGTAGAACTCTTCGACGACGATTCCCCGGACGACGACGACCTTCTCGGCCGCTTTTACGCGGGCCGGTCACAACTGGGCCAAGGCGAACTGGAGTACAAGTTCACCGAGGACGACGCCGACTACACCCTGACCTACGAGGTGCTCGCCTAGACCACCCCATGAGGAAGGGGCGGTACGGCCGTCTCACGACAGCCGTACCGCCCCTCGTCACGCGTCCTTCGGGCCTCAGCCCTCGCTGACGCCCAGCTTCTCCAGGATCAGGTCCTTGACCTTCGCCGCGTCCGCCTGGCCGCGGGTGGCCTTCATGACCGCGCCCACGAGAGCGCCGACCGCCGCGACCTTGCCGCCGCGGATCTTGTCCGCGATGGCCGCGTTGCCCGCGATGGCCTCGTCGACCGCCGTGCCGAGCGCGCCGTCGTCGGAGACGACCTTCAGACCGCGCTTCTCGACGACCTCGTCCGGGGTGCCCTCGCCCGCGAGAACGCCCTCGATGACCTGGCGGGCCAGCTTGTCGTTCAGATCGCCGGCGGCGACCAGGGCGGAGACCCGGGCCACGTCCGACGGCGTGATCGCCAGCTCCTCCAGGGAGACGCCCTGCTCGTTGGAGGAGCGGGCGAGCTCGCCCATCCACCACTTGCGGGCCGAGGTCGCGTCCGCGCCCGCCTCGATCGTGGCGACGATCGAGTCGACCGCGCCCGCGTTGAGGATGGACTGCATGTCCAGCTCGGACACGCCCCACTCCTCGCGCAGCCGGTTGCGGCGAACCCGCGGCAGCTCGGGCAGACCGCCCCGCAGCTCCTCGACCCAGGCGCGGGCCGGGGCGACGGGCACGAGGTCGGGCTCCGGGAAGTACCGGTAGTCCTCGGCGTTGTCCTTGATGCGGCCGGAGGTGGTGGAGCCGTCGTCCTCGTGGAAGTGACGGGTCTCCTGCACGATCGTGCCACCGGAGGTGAGCACGGCCGCGTGGCGCTGGATCTCGAAGCGCGCCGCGCGCTCCACCGAACGGAGCGAGTTGACGTTCTTCGTCTCCGAGCGGGTGCCGAACTTCTCGACGCCGTGCGGGCGCAGCGACAGGTTCACGTCGCAGCGCATCTGGCCCTTGTCCATGCGCGCCTCGGAGACACCGAGGGCGCGGATCAGCTCGCGCAGCTCGGCGACGTACGCCTTGGCGACCTCGGGGGCCCGCTCGCCCGCGCCCTCGATCGGCTTGGTGACGATCTCGATGAGCGGGATGCCGGCCCGGTTGTAGTCGAGCAGGGAGTGCGAGGCGCCGTGGATGCGGCCGGTCGCGCCACCGATGTGGGTGGACTTGCCGGTGTCCTCCTCCATGTGGGCGCGCTCGATCTCCACGCGGAAGATCTCGCCGTCCTCCAGCTGGACGTCCAGATAGCCGTTGAAGGCGATCGGCTCGTCGTACTGGGAGGTCTGGAAGTTCTTCGGCATGTCCGGATAGAAGTAGTTCTTCCGGGCGAAGCGGCACCACTCGGCGATCTCGCAGTTCAGCGCGAGACCGATCTTGATGGCGGACTCGATGCCGATCGCGTTGACGACCGGCAGCGAGCCGGGCAGGCCGAGGCAGGTCGGGCACGTCTGCGAGTTCGGCTCCGCGCCCAGCTCGGTCGAGCAGCCGCAGAACATCTTCGTCTTGGTGCCGAGCTCGACATGGACCTCCAGGCCCATGACGGGGTCGAACGCCGCGAGGGCCGCGTCGTACGACAGCAGTTCAGTGACAGTCACGGTGAGAATTCCCTCTGATGCCTTCGGCCTCAGCCGAACAGGACGTCGTCGTCACCGATGCGCTTGAGCTCGCGCACGAGGAGAGCGACGCCGGTGGCGATGGCGGCGGCGGAGACGACGGCGTCGAGCAGCTTGAGCGTGTCGTGCTCACTGCGGGCCGCACGGCCCCGCTTGACCACGCCCAGCAGGCCGAACGCGGTGGTGCCGATGGACAGGTACGTGCCGGTCTTGGACTTCTTGAAGCCCTTGGCCTTCTGCAGTGCACTGGTACTCACAGCGACGGAGCCTCCTCGAGCAGCGGATGCCCCCACTTTTCCACGAACGCGGCCTCGACGGCGGCGCCGACCTTGTACAGACGGTCGTCCTTGAGGGCGGGAGCGATGATCTGCAGACCGACCGGCAGCCCGTCCTCGGGCGCGAGGCCGCAGGGAAGCGACATCGCGGCGTTGCCGGCCAGGTTGGTCGGGATGGTGCACAGGTCCGCGAGGTACATCGCCATCGGGTCGTCGGCGCGCTCGCCGATCGGGAAGGCCGTGGTGGGGGTCGTCGGGGAGACGATCACGTCCACCTCCTCGAAGGCCTTCTCGAACTCGCGGGTGATGAGGGTGCGGACCTTCTGGGCCGAGCCGTAGTACGCGTCGTAGTAGCCGGAGCTCAGCGCGTACGTACCGAGGATGATGCGGCGCTTGACCTCGTCGCCGAAGCCGGCCTCACGGGTGAGGGCGGTGACGTCCTCGGCGGACCGCGTGCCGTCGTCGCCGACCCGCAGGCCGTAACGCATGGCGTCGAAGCGGGCCAGGTTCGAGGAGCACTCGGACGGCGCGATCAGGTAGTACGCCGAGAGGGCCAGGTCGAAGGTCGGGCAGTCCAGCTCGACGATCTCGGCGCCCAGCGACTTGAGCAGCTCGACGGACTCGTCGAAGCGCTGCACGACACCGGCCTGGTAGCCCTCGCCGCGGAACTGCTTGACGACGCCGACGCGCATGCCGGCGACCGTGCCGTTGCGCGCGGCCTCGACGACCGGCGGGACCGGGGCGTCGATGGACGTCGAGTCGAGCGGGTCGTGCCCGGCGATCGCCTCGTGCAGGAGGGCCGCGTCCAGGACCGTACGGGCGCAGGGGCCGCCCTGGTCGAGGGAGGAGGAGAAGGCCACCATGCCGTAGCGGGAGACCGCGCCGTAGGTCGGCTTGACGCCGACGGTGCCGGTGACGGCGGCGGGCTGGCGGATGGAGCCGCCGGTGTCCGTGCCGATGGCGAGCGGGGCCTCGTACGCGGCGAGGGCGGCCGAGGAGCCACCGCCGGAGCCGCCGGGGATCCGGGTCAGGTCCCAGGGGTTGCCGGTCGGGCCGTAGGCGCTGTTCTCCGTGGAGGAGCCCATCGCGAACTCGTCCATGTTGGTCTTGCCGAGGATGACGACGTCGGCGGCCTTGAGGTTCTTGACCAGGGTCGCGTCGTACGGCGGGATCCAGCCCTCCAGCATCTTCGAACCGACGGTCGTCGGAATGCCGACCGTGGTGAAGATGTCCTTGAGCGCGAGCGGGACGCCGGCGAGCGGGCCGAGCTTCTCGCCGCGGGCACGCTTCTCGTCGACGGCGCGCGCCTGCGCGAGGGCGCCCTCGCGGTCGACGTGCAGGAAGGCGTGGACCTTCTCGTCGACGGCCTCGATACGGGCGAGGTGGGCCTCGGTGACCTCGACGGCGGTGAGCTCGCCCGCGGCGATCTTCCCGGCGATCTCGGCGGCCGTGAGCTTGATGATGATGTTGTCCGTCATGACTTCTTAGTCCTCCCCCAGGATCTGCGGCACCTTGAAACGCTGCTGCTCCTGGGCCGGGGCGCCGGAGAGCGCCTGCTCGGGGGTGAGCGACGGACGGACCTCGTCCGCGCGCATGACATTGGTCAGCGGCAGCGGGTGAGAGGTCGGCGGTACGTCTTGGTCGGCGACCTCGGAGACGCGGGCGACCGCGCCGATGATGTCGTCGAGCTGGCCGGCGAAGTGATCGAGTTCTTCGCCCTTCAGCTCCAGACGCGCCAGCCGTGCGAGGTGGGCGACCTCCTCGCGCGTGATGCCAGGCATGCGGATCCTCACGGGGTGAGCTTGATGGTGTTGGCCCATCCTATGGGGCCGGTGCCGCTCCCCGTGCCGTTACCCCTCTCCGCCCCCGGCCGGGTCGCCCCTACTGCACGACCTGGCCCGAGGGGTGGTCGAGGTCGACCTCGGCGGCGAGGTCGGCGGCGATGTCGACGGGGCGGCGCCAGCCGTGCTCGCCGCGGGCCAGGAGCCAGGCGGTCGCCTCGGCGGGCGGCATCGCGGCGGCGACCAGCCAGCCCTGGACCGCGTCGCAGCCCAGGTCGCGGAGGCGCTCCCAGGTCTCGTCGTCCTCCACTCCCTCGGCGACGACGAGGAGGCCGAGGGAGTGGGCGAGGTCGAGGGTGCAGCGGACGATCTCGGCGTCCTCGGTGTCGACGGCGAGCCGGGCGACGAAGGAGCGGTCGATCTTCAGTTCGCTGACGGGCAGCCGGCGCAGGTGGACGAGCGAGGAGTAGCCGGTGCCGAAGTCGTCGAGGGACATCTTGACGCCGTGGCCGGTGAGGCCGTTGAGCGTGTCGGCGGCCCGCTGGGGGTCCTCCAGGAGCACGTGCTCCGTTATCTCCAGCTGGAGGGCGCCGGCCGGGACGCCGTGGCGGGCGAGGCGGGCGGCGACGGCGCCCGCGAAGCCGGGGGTGTGGACGTCGCGCGGCGAGACGTTGACGGCGACCGGGACGTTGAGGCCCTGCGCGCGCCAGCGGGCGACCTGCGCGAGGGCGGTCTCCAGGACGTACTCGGTGAGGTGGGGCATCAGGCCGGAGGACTCGGCGATGGCGATGAACTCGTCCGGCGGGACCTTTCCGCGCTCCGGGTGGACCCAGCGGACGAGCGCCTCCAGGCCCGCGACCTGGCCGTCGAAGCGGACCTTGGGCTGGTAGTGGAGTTCGACCTCGCCGGCGTCGAGGGCGCGGCGCAGGTCGCCGAGGAGTCCGAGCCGGTCGGGGGTGTTGGAGTCGCGCTTCGACTCGTAGACCTCGACGCCCGTGCGGTCGCGCTTGGCCTGGTACATGGCGACGTCGGCGCGGCGCAGCAGGCCCTCGGCGTCGAGGGCGTGGTCGGGGAAGACGGCGACGCCGGCGCTGGCCTCCAGGACGAGGGTGAGTCCGTCGAGGTCGAGCGGGGAGGAGAGTTCGGCGACGAGGTGGCGGGCGACGCGCTGGGCGCTGGTGGTGGAGTCGCAGGTGGGCAGCAGGACGGCGAACTCGTCGCCGCCGAGCCGGGCGGCCTCGGCGCCGCGGGGCAGGGCGAGGCGGAGCCGCTCGGCGATCTGGAGGAGCAGCCGGTCGCCCGCGAGGTGTCCGAGGGTGTCGTTGACCGAGCGGAACCGGTCGAGGTCGATCAGGACGAGGGCGGCGCGGGCGCCTTCTCCCTCGGCCTCCTCCAGGGCCGTCCAGGCCCGCTCCAGGAGCCACTGGCGGTTGGGGAGCCCGGTCAGCGGGTCGCGCAGCTGTTCCTCGGCGCGGGCGCGGGCGATCCAGAGGGTGGAGTCGAGGGCGATGAGGGGGACGGCGAAGAGGGGCAGGAGGACGGGCCGGGTGGCGGCGACGACGCAGATGAGCGGGGCGATGCCGAGCAGGGCGACGGCGACGAGCCCCTGCCGGAGGAGGGCGGTGCGGGCGATGGTGGGCAGTCCGCGGCCCTGGGGCGCGAGCGTGTACCACAGCAGGACCCGGGTCACCACGAGGTAGGCGGCCGCGGCGAGGACGACCTCCGGGACGTCCCCGATCGTCCAGTCGAGGGGCTGCCAGGGCTGCTCGACGGACGGTACGTCGCCGAAGAGGGCGAGGACGAGGGCGGCGGCGCCGACCCCGAGGACGTCGGCGGCGCCGTGCAGCAGGCCCTGTCGCCAGCGGTGCCGGCGGGCGGCGCCGACGAGGGCGACGACGGTCAGCGAGACGAGTCCGGCGGGCACCCAGCCGTACAGCAGGAGGACGGCGAGGGTGAGGGCGGCGCCGGAGCCCGTGCCGCCCCACCAGCGGTCGCGGCCGAGCGCGACCAGGTGGCCGACGATGAGGCCGGTGAGGACGGCGAGGGACCAGCCGGTGCCGCCGCCGGGGAAGAGTCCATGGCCGGTGCTCAGGGCCCGCTGGAGGCCGACGACGAGCACGACGGCGGCGATGCCCACCACGGCTGCGGGCAGCCGGGAGGTCAGGCCCGTGGGGACCACACGGCCGTACGGCCGTGGGGCCGGGGCGGCGCTCTCGGTCGGTTCCATTCCCGTCCCTCTCACAGGCGGCGGTGCCGTCGGTGTGCGATGGGCCGCGCTCGCGCGGCCGGTCCGTCGTCCGGCCGTCCGCCATGCGACCGCCACCGGGCGGCCGTTCCTCATGCCACTGGGCCGTTCGTCCTTGCGCGCACGACCGGCAGCCCTCGCGCGGACGTGCGGGACAGGACGCACAGTCACCACAGTAGGCCGCCGAGGGCTCCGACGGGCAGCGCTCTCCCTCTCTTGCCCGAATGCGGCCTGGCCACCCGTAACGATCTGGTATGCGCCGAACGGGTGACCTCTGGCGGGGCCGGCAGCGGCTATTCGGCGACCGGCACCGCGGCCTCGCGAGCGGCTTCGGGACCTTGTTCGAGCAGGACCGAGAAGCCTTCCTCGTCCAGAACCGGAACCTTCAGCTGCATCGCCTTGTCGTACTTCGAACCAGGGTTTTCGCCGACCACCACGAAGGCGGTCTTCTTCGAAACGGAACCGGTCACCTTCGCTCCGAGCGCCTGGAGGGACTCTTTTGCGCCATCCCTGGTGAACTTCTCCAGGGTGCCGGTCACGACGACCGTGAGACCTTCCAGCGGACGCGGTCCCACGTCCTCCCCGGCGCCCTCGTCCTCAAGCGACACTCCGGCGGCGCGCCACTTGCGCACGATCTCGCGGTGCCATTCCTCGGCGAACCACTGCTTCACCGCGGTCGCGATGATCCCGCCGACGCCGTCGACGGCCGCCAGCTCCTCCTCGCTCGCCTGCTCGATCCGCTCCAGGGAGCGGAACTCACGGGCCAGCGCCTCGGCCGCGACCGGACCCACGTGCCGGATCGACAGGCCGTTGATGAAGCGGGCGAGCGGCCGCTCCTTGGCCGCCGCGATGTTCTCCAGCATCGCCAGGGCGTTCTTCTTCGGCTCGCCCTTCTGGTTGGCGAAGATCGTGACGATCTTCTCCTCGCCGGTCTTCGGGTCGCGCTTGGGCAGCCCGCTGTCCGGGTCGAGGACGTACGCCTTGATCGGAAGGAGCTGCTCGATGGTGAGGTCGAAGAGGTCGCCCTCGTCGACGAGCGGCGGCGATGGGGGTGCCCCCTGCTCGAGCGAAGCCGAGAGCTTGGGGGACGGCGGAAGGGGGTTGGTCAGCGCCGCCGCGGCCACCGCGCCGAAGTTCTCGATGTCCAGGCACTGGCGCCCGGCCAGGAAGAAGAGCCGCTCGCGCAGCTGGGCCGGGCAGGTCCGGGCGTTCGGGCAGCGGAGGTCGATGTCGCCCTCCTTCATCGCCTTCAGCGGCGTCCCGCACTCGGGGCACTCGGCGGGCATCACGAACTCCCGCTCGCTGCCGTCCCGCAGGTCGGCGACGGGCCCGAGGATCTCGGGGATCACGTCACCGGCCTTGCGCAGCACGACCGTGTCGCCGATCAGCACGCCCTTGGCCTTCACCACCTCCTGGTTGTGGAGGGTGGCGAACTCGACCTCGGACCCGGCCACCGTCACCGGCTCCACCTGCGCGTACGGCGTGACGCGCCCGGTGCGGCCGACGCCGACCTTGATGTCGACCAGCTTGGTGTTGACCTCCTCCGGCGCGTACTTCCAGGCGATGGCCCAGCGGGGGGCGCGCGCCGTGGAGCCGAGCCGGCCCTGGAGGGGGATCTCGTCGAGCTTGACGACGACCCCGTCGATCTCGTGCTCCACGGAGTGGCGGTTCTCGCCGAAGTACGCGATGAAATCCCGCACGCCGTCGAGCGAGTCGACCACGCGGTTGTGCCGGGCGGTCGGCAGGCCCCACTCGTGGAGCAGTTCGTACGTCTCCGAGAGCCGGGAGATCTCGAAGCCCTCGCGGGCGCCGATGCCGTGCACCACCATGTGGAGCGGGCGGGAGGCCGTGACCTTGGGGTCCTTCTGGCGCAGCGAACCGGCGGCCGCGTTGCGCGGGTTGGCGAAGGGCTTGTCCCCCGCCTCCACCAGGCGGGCGTTGAGCCCCTCGAAGGCCTCCATCGGGAAGTAGACCTCGCCGCGGATCTCGACGAGGTCCGGGACGCGGTCGCCGTGCAGCCGGTCCGGGATGTCGGCGATCGTCCGCACGTTGGGCGTGATGTCCTCGCCCGTGCGGCCGTCGCCGCGGGTCGCGGCCCGGGTCAGCCGCCCGTGCTCGTACGTCAGGTTCACGGCGAGGCCGTCGACCTTGAGCTCGCACAGGTAGTGGTAGTCGGGGGTGCCGACGTCCCGCGCGATCCGCTCGGCCCAGGCGGCGAGTTCCTCGTCGTCGAAGGCGTTGTCCAGCGAGAGCATGCGCTCGCGGTGCTCGACGGAGGTGAAGTCGGTCTCGTACTGCCCGGCGACCTTCTGGGTCGGCGAGTCCGGCGTCCGCAGCTCCGGGTACGCCTCCTCCAGCGCTTCGAGCTCGCGCAGGAGCGTGTCGAACTCGCCGTCGCTGACGACCGGCTGGTCCTTCACGTAGTACCGGAAGCGGTGCTCCTCGACCCGCTCCGCGAGCTCGGCGTGCTTCTCCCGTGCCTCGGCGGGCAGGGCCCCCTGTTCGACTGCCACCTTCGTCCGTCCTCCCGTGCCTCGAAACCCGGTCACTCTGGGTTGTCCGCGAGCGATCTCGCCGCCTTGGCGCAATGGGCGAGCGCCGCACGGGCATAGGCGGGCGAAGCGCCCGCGAGCCCGCACGTGGGAGTGATGACCACGGACTCCGCGAGAGTCCCCGGATTCAGCCCCAGCCTGCGCCACAGCGTCCTGACACCCATGACGCTACCGCCCGGGTCCGACAACGGGCCGTCGGTGGACGGCACCACACCGGCGAAGAGCTTCGTCCCGGCCTCCACGGCCTCGCCGATCGTCTCCTCGTCACGTTCGGTGAGGAGCCCGAAGTCGAACGAGACCCCGGCGACGCCGGCCCTGCGCAGCAGCGCGAAGGGGACGTCGGGGGCGCAGGAGTGGACGACGACCGGACCGTCGTGGACCGTGGCGACGTCCCGCAGGGCGCTCTCCACGACCTGCCGGTCGACGGCCCGGTAGGTGCGGTAGCCGCTGGCGGTGCGGACCTGCCCGCGCAGGACGGCGGTGAGCGAGGGCTCGTCGAGCTGGAGGACGATCCGGGCCCCGGGGATCCGCTTGGCCAGCTCCGCGAGGTGGGTGCGGAGCCCCTCGGCGAGGGAGCCCACCAGGTCGCGGCAGGCGCCCGCGTCGCGGAGGGCCGCTTCGCCGCCGCGCAGCTCCAGGGCCGCGGCGAGCGTCCACGGGCCGACGGCCTGGACCTTGAGCGGGCCCTCGTACCCCTGAGTGAACTCCTCCAGGGCGTCCAGGTCCTCGCCGAGCCAGGAGCGGGCCCGCTTGGTGTCGCGGCCGGGCCGGTCGCTGATCCGCCAGCCGCTCGGCTCGACGTGCGCGTACAGGTCGACGAGCATCCCGATGGTCCGGCCGATCATGTCGGCGCCGGGCCCGCGGGCCGGCAGCTCCGGCAGGAACGGGAAGTGCTCGAAGGAGCCGGTGGCCGCCCTGGCGGCCTCCCGGGCGTCGCCGCCGGGCAGGGACCCGACGCCGGTGGCGGGGCCGAAGACGCTCGTGGCGCCCGTGGTGCTCGTGTCGGGGTCGCTCATGTCCACCGTCCTACCGGCCCGGACGGACGGTCAGGTCGTTGATCTCGGCGTCGCGCGGCAGGTCGATCGCGGTGAGGATCGCCGTCGCGACCGACTCCGGGTCGATCCACTTCGACGCGTCGTACTCCTTGCCCTCCTGCTGGTGCACCTTCGCCTGCATCGGGCTCGCGGTGCGGCCCGGGTAGACCGAGGTCACCCGCACGCCGTTGGCGTGCTCCTCGTGGCGCAGGGAGTCGGCGAGGGCCTTGAGGCCGTGCTTGGAGGCGGCGTACGCGCTCCACTCGGCGTGCGCGGCGAGCCCGGCGCCCGAGTTCACGAAGACGACGTGGCCCTGGGAGACCCGCAGCTGGGGCAGGAGGTGCCGGGTCAGCTCGGCCGGGGCGATCAGGTTGACGTTGAGCTGGTGGTGCCAGGTCTTCGGGGTGAGGTCCCCGACCGGTCCGAGGTCGACGACGCCCGCGATGTGCAGCAGGCTGTCCACCTGCTCCGGCATGCTCTGGTGCGAGAAGGCCCAGGACAGCCGGTCCGGGTCGGCCAGGTCCCCGACGAGGGTCCGCGCGCCGGGGAACCGCGCGGCGAGTTCCTTGGCCCGCCCCGCGTCGCGCGCGTGCAGCACGAGTTCGTCCCCGCGCGCGTGGAGGCGGCGCGCGACGGCCGCGCCGATGCCGGAACCGGCTCCGGTGATCACATGTGTAGCCATGGGCACCATGCTCGCATCAGCGGGAGGCGATGTTCCCCTCCAGGTACGCGAGGGCCGTCGGGCCGTCCTCCGCGAAAAGGACGAGGTCGGCGAGCGGCATCGGCAGGAAGCCCTCGTCCTCCATGCGGCGGAGCTGGGTCTTCAGACCGTCGTAGAAGCCCGCCGTGTTGAGCAGGACCACCGGCTTGGTGTGCTTGCCGTGCTTCTTCAGTTCCAGGATCTCGGTGGCCTCGTCGAGCGTGCCGATGCCGCCGACCATGACCACGATCGCGTCGGACTTGGCGAGGAGGAGCGCCTTGCGCTCGGCCAGGTCCCGGGCGACGACCATCTCGTCCGTGCCCGGGCGGGCCTTGGACTGGAGGAACTCGACGGAGACGCCGACGAGCCGGCCGCCCGCCCCCTGGACGCCGTCCGCGACGACCTTCATCAGGCCCGTGTCGGAGCCGCCCCAGACGAGGGTGTGGCCGGCCTTGCCGAGGAGGCCGGCGAACTCGCGCGCCGGAGCGGTGTAGTGCTCGTCGAGGTCGGCGGCGGAGAGGAAGACGCAGATGTTCATGCGCTCCACGGTAGAGGGTGTCCGGGCCTGACCAGCGGCTTCCAAGATTCTTCGGGAAATCCCGGCGCGCGGCGATGAGTTCCGGTGCCGGGCCGGGTCTGCACTGCCATGGACGAGGTGGACACCACGCTGAGCAGGGTCCGGGGACGGGTCACGTCACGGGACGGGACGACGATCGCGTACGAGCGGTACGGGGACGGGGACGGACCGCCGCTGGTCCTGGTGAGCGGGGCGCTGTGCACGGCCGCGAGCGAGCGGCCCCTCGCGGGGCTCCTGGCCGGGCGCTTCTCGGTCGTGACGTACGACCGGCGGGGGCGCGGCGGGAGCGGCGACACCGGGCCGTACGCGGTGGAGCGGGAGATCGAGGACCTGGCGGCGGTCGTCGGGGAGGCCGGGAGCGGCGCGGCCCTGCACGGGGTGGGCACGGGGGGCGCCCTGGTGCTCGCCGCGGTGGCCGCCGGTCTGTCGGCCGGGCCGGTGTCGGTGTACGAGCCGCCGTACTCGGCGGAGGCCGCCGCGCTGCACGGCCGGGCGGCGGCGCTGCTCGACCGGGGGCAGCGGGGCGCGGCCTTCGACCTGTTCCTGGCGGAGTCGGCCGTACCGGCGGAGGCGTGGCTCGGGCGGGAGGAGCTGGCGGCGACGCTCGCGTACGACCACGCCGTCCTCGGTGACGGGACGGTGCCGGAGCGGCGGTTCGCCGGGGTCCACGCGCGCGTGCTGGTCGTCGACGGGGGCGCGAGCCCGGCGTGGACGCGCCGGGCGGCCCGCGCCCTGACGGCGGCGCTCCCCCGGGCCCGCCACCGCACCCTGACGGGCCAGACGTACGAGGTGGCCCCGCACGTCCTGGCTCCGGTCCTGGAGGAGTTCCTGGCGGAGGAGCGGGAGACGAGCGGGGCTGGCTAGGACCTGTGCGGCCCTGGGGTTACGCGGGCGTGGGCGTGGGCGTCGGCGTGGGCTCCGTCGTGCGGCGGGTCGTCGTGGCGATCGTGGCCGAGCCGACGACGCGCGTGCCGTCGTACAGCACGATCGCCTGGCCGGGGGCGACGCCGCGGACCGGCTCGTCGAAGGCGACCGTGAGCTCGCCGTCCACGAGGGCGGCCGTCACCTCGGTCTCGCCGCCGTGGGCGCGGAGCTGGGCGGTGTAGCGGCCCTCGCCCTCCGGGGCGGTGCCGCACCAGCGGGGCTTGATCGCGGTGAGGGCGGTGACGTCCAGGGCCTCGACCGGGCCGACCGTGACCGTGTTGTTCACGGGCGAGATGTCGAGGACGTAGCGGGGCTTGCCGTCCGCGGCCGGGTGGCCGATCCGCAGGCCCTTGCGCTGGCCGATGGTGAAGCCGTACGCGCCCTCGTGGGTGCCGACCTTCGCGCCGGCCTCGTCGACGATGTCGCCCTCGGCCTTGCCCAGGCGGGAGGCGAGGAAGCCCTGCGTGTCGCCGTCGGCGATGAAGCAGATGTCGTGGCTGTCGGGCTTCTTCGCGACCGCGAGCCCGCGCCGCTCGGCCTCCGCCCGGATCTCGTCCTTGGTGGTGAGGGTGTCGCCGAGCGGGAACATCGCGTGCGCGAGCTGCTTCTCGTCGAGCACCCCGAGGACGTACGACTGGTCCTTGGCCATGTCGGAGGCGCGGTGCAGCTCGCGCGTGCCGTCGTCGTTGAGGACGACCGTGGCGTAGTGACCGGTGCAGACCGCGTCGAAGCCGAGGGCGAGGGCCTTGTCGAGCAGCGCCGCGAACTTGATCTTCTCGTTGCAGCGGAGGCACGGGTTCGGCGTGCGGCCGGCCTCGTACTCGGCGACGAAGTCGTCGACGACGTCCTCGCGGAACCGCTCGGCGAGGTCCCACACGTAGAACGGGATGCCGATGACGTCGGCGGCCCGGCGCGCGTCGCGCGAGTCCTCGATCGTGCAGCAGCCGCGTGCTCCGGTACGGAACGACTGCGGGTTCGCGGAGAGCGCGAGGTGCACGCCGGTGACGTCGTGGCCTGCTTCGGCGGCACGGGCGGCGGCGACGGCGGAGTCCACGCCGCCCGACATGGCGGCGAGGACGCGAAGGGGGCGCGGGGGCGGAGTCTGAGTCATAGCCCTACCAGGGTACGGGGCGCGGGAACCAAGGTCGCGGGAGTAAGCGTTCTCTGGTGCATGGGGAGCAAGGGGAGCGGCGGAAGCGGGTCGGACAGGCGGGTGGGGCGGCGGGCCGTGCTGCTCGGCGGCGGGGTCGCCGTCCTGGGGACGGCCGCGCTGGCCAGGGACGAGCTGGCGCGCGCGTGGTGGCGGCTGCCGGGGATGGAGAAGAAGCGGGTCGACGGCGAGCTCGACCACAAGGGCGCGGAGTGGACGTCGGCGGCGCGGGCGAACTGGCGGCGGGCCGACCGGCCGGACGACTACGTCATAGACCGGGTCGTGATCCATGTCGTCCAGGGCAGTTACGCGACGGCGCTGAAGGTCTTCAAGAACCCGGGGCACGGGGCCGCCGCGCACTACGTCGTCCGCAAGGACGGTCATGTGGCGCAGATGATCCGGGAGCTCGACGTCGCGTTCCACGCGGGGAACCGCGACATGAACGAGCGGAGCGTCGGCATCGAGCACGAGGGCTTCGTCGACCGGCCGCAGGACTTCACGGCGGAGATGTACGCGGGGTCGGCGCGGCTGACGGCCGACATCTGCTCCCGGTACGGGATACCCGTGGACCGGGAGCACATCATCGGGCACGTGGAGGTCGAGGGCACCGACCACACCGACCCCGGGCCGCACTGGGACTGGGACCGCTATCTGCGGCTGGTGCGCGAGGCGTCGAAGAAGCCCGTGTGAGGCCGTGACGGGCCTGAGGCGTCAGGCCTGGGCATCAGGCCCTCGGGTCTCAGGCCCTTGGGGTCTCAGGCCCGCGGGGCTCAGCTGAGGCCCGCGGTCCTCGCCCGTTCCACGGCCGGGCCGATCGCCTCGGCGACCGCCGCCACGTCCTCCTCCGTGGAGGTGTGCCCCAGGGAGAAGCGCAGGGTGCCCCGGGCCAGGTCCGGATCGGTGCCCGTGGCGAGCAGGACGTGGCTGGGCTGGGCGATGCCGGCGGTGCAGGCGGAGCCGGTGGAGCAGGCGATGCCGGCGGCGTCGAGCAGCAGGAGCAGGGAGTCGCCCTCGCAGCCCGGGAAGGTGAAGTGGGCGTTGGCGGGGAGCCGCTCGGCGGGGTCGCCGCCGAGGATCGCGTCGGGCACGACCGTACGGACGGCGGTGACGAGCTCGTCGCGCAGGGCGCCGACCTCCCGGGCGAACTCCTCGCGGCGCTCGGTGGCGAGCCGGGCGGCGACCGCGAAGGCGGCGACGGCGGGCACGTCGAGGGTGCCGGAGCGGACGTGCCGCTCCTGGCCGCCGCCGTGCAGGACGGGCACGGGGGTGTACTCGCGGCCGAGGAGCAGGGCGCCGATCCCGTACGGGCCGCCGATCTTGTGGCCGGAGACGGTCATCGCCGCGAGGCCGGAGGCGGCGAAGTCGACCGGAACCTGACCGACGGCCTGTACGGCGTCGGCGTGCAGAGGCACACCGAACTCGGCGGCGACGTCGGCGAGTTCACGGACCGGCATGACGGTGCCGATCTCGTTGTTCGCCCACATGACGGTGGCGAGCGCGACGGAATCGGGGTCGCGGGCGATCGCCTCGCGCAGGGCCTCGGGGTGGACGCGGCCGTAGCGGTCGACGGGCAGGTACTCGACCTCGGCGCCCTCGTGCGTGGCGAGCCAGTCCACGGCGTCGAGGACGGCGTGGTGCTCGACCGGGCTGGCGAGGACGCGGGTACGGCGCGGGTCGGCGTCGCGGCGGGCCCAGTAGAGGCCCTTCACGGCGAGGTTGTCGGCCTCGGTGCCGCCGGAGGTGAGGACGACCTCGCTGGGCCGCGCACCGAGCGCGGCGGCGAGCGTCTCGCGCCCTTCCTCGACGGTCCGCCGGGCGCGCCGTCCGGCGGCGTGCAGGGAGGAGGCGTTGCCCGTGACGGCGAGGTGGGCGGTCATCGCCTCGATCGCCTCGGGCAGCATGGGCGTGGTCGCGGCGTGGTCGAGGTAAGCCATGGTGGGTCGATTCTACGAGTCCACCGCGGCGGCCTCGGCGTCTGGCCTGTTTACGCCCCTGCGCGCACCGTCCGCCGCCCTGTCCGCCGGCCTGTCCGCTCCCTGTCCGCCCCCCGTCCGCCCGCCTGTCCGCCCCCCGTCCGCCCGCCTCGTCGCGCGGGTCGCCCGGAGGCTCAGCCGCGCGGGGCGCGGGCCAGCTGGCGGGACTGGGCCACCAGTCGGTCGGCGCTGTCCCAGACCTCGGCGTCCTCCTCCAGGAAGCCGCCGGCGAGGTTGCGGGTCGTGATGGAGACCCGCAGCGGGCCGGGGGCCGGGCGGCAGCGGATGTGGGTGGTGAGCTCCACGGTCGGGGTCCAGCCCTTGAGGCCGAGCTCGAAGGAGGTCGGCGGGAGCGCGTCGACCGTGAGCAGCAGGGAGAGCGCGTCCGGCTCGCGGCCGTCGGCGAGGCCGAACCAGGCCCGCATCTCGCCCTTGCCGGACGGGGCGCCGACGGCCCAGCCGACACAGGCCGGGTCGAGGCGGAGGTCCAGCCGGTCGGCGATGGCGGAGGAGCCGGGGATCCTCGGGGCCGGGTTGTCCGCGGCGCTGAAGCAGTTCTCGATCGCGGCCATCGCGGGCGGCGTCGCGGTGGTGCGGACGTCGTCGGGGAGGGCGTCGAGGTCGCCGTACGAGGCGAGGACGCGGATGCGCTCGACCTCGGTGCCGTCCTCGGCGTACTGGAAGAGCGAGGCCTGTCCGGTGGAGAGGGTCCGGCCGGTACGGACGGTCTCGGTCCGGATCACCGCGGGGCCGGGCACGGACGGCGTGAGGTAGTGCGCCGAGATCGTGAACGGGTCGGGGTGCGGGAGGTGGTCGCCGAGGGCGCGGCCGAGCAGGGCGAGGAGGTAGCCGCCGTTGACGGCCTGGATGATCGTCCAGCCGGCGGAGAGGTCGGCGTCGTAGACGCCGGGGGCCCGGAGGGTGACGGCGGTGTCGCGGTCGAACTCGCTCGCGGTCTCGACGGCGGTCGCCTCGGAGGCGGTCGTCTCGGTGCTCGTGCTCATACCGTCGACGGTACCCCAGCCCATTACTGAGCGGTAGCTTTTTCTGGTTCCTCACGGGCGGAGGAGCGGCGGTTCCAGGCGCGGGGCGCGCGCCAGTGGTAGCGCATCGCGAGGAGGCGGAGAACGAAGGCCGTGAGGACGGCGGCGCCGCTGGTGAAGGCGTTGAGCATGTCGAAGCGGATGCAGAGGACGACCATCGTCGCGCCGACGATCGCGGGGACGGCGTACAGGTCGCGGTCCCAGCGGAGCAGCGACGGCACCTCGTTGGCGAGCACGTCCCGCAGGACACCGCCGCCGACGGCGGTCGCGAGCCCGAGCGCGGCGGAGGAGGTGAGACCGAGGCCGTAGTCGTACGCCTTCGTCGTGCCGGTCACGCAGAAGAGCCCGAGGCCGGCGGCGTCGAAGACGTTCACGGCGGTCTGGGTCCGCTCGACCTCCGGGTGGAGGAAGAAGACGAGGACGGTCGCGACCAGCGGCATGACGAAGTAGCCGAGGTCGGCGAAGGCGGCCGGGGGTACGGCGCCGATGATCAGGTCGCGGAGGAGCCCGCCGCCGAGGGCGGTGACCTCGGCGAGGACCGCTATGCCGAAGACGTCGAAGTTCTTGCGGACGGCGAGGAGGGCGCCGGAGATGGCGAAGACGAAGATGCCGACGAGGTCCAAGGCGTGCTGGACATCGGGGCTGAACAGATCGTGGAGCACCGCCCAATTGTGCCGGGTGTTCGGGGCGGGGCCGGTGACTCCCCCACCCCGCCCCTCCCCGAAACCCTGACGGGACCGGGGGCTCCGCCCCCGACCCCCCGCCCACGCGCCCGCTGCACGGCGCGACACACCCGCCCCCGCCCCGCGCGCCCACCTGCGGGCGGCACACCGGAGGCCCCCGCCGCAGCAAGCGGCACCGAAAACCGGGACTCCGCCCCGAACCCGCACACCCGGCCCGCAGGCCGTCCGCCGACAGACCACGGGCAGCACCCCGCCGCAGCCGGACGGCGCGTACGCCAGAGGCCCCTGCCGCAGTGGTGCGGCAGGGGCCTCTCGGTGTCACGCCTTCGGCGCGTCGCCCTCGGGCGACGACTGCGCCTCGGCCTCAGCGGCGGGCTCCGCCGCATCGACATCGGGCTCGGCCGCGTCTGCCTCGGCCGCGTCCGTCTCGACCTCGGGCTCGGCCTTGGCCGTGGCCTTGGATCCCGCCTCGGCCTTGGGACCCGCCTCGGCCGGCGGCTCCGTGGCCTTCGGTGTCGACGCCGGCTCCGTCGGCTTCTCCTCCGGCTTGGTGATCTCTACCGATTCCCGGGCTCCCGGGATCGTCAGGGCGTCCGTGTTCTCCGGGTGGTGGCAGGCCACGCGCTGGCCCGGGCGGAGTTCCAGGAGCGGGGGCTCCTGCGTCTTGCAGACCTCCGTCGCCTTCCAGCAGCGCGTGTGGAAGCGGCAGCCGGGCGGCGGGGCGATCGGGGACGGGACGTCGCCGGTGAGCAGGATGCGGTCGCTCTTGGCACCCCGGCGGCGCGGGTCCGGGATCGGGACCGCGGACATCAGGGCCCGGGTGTACGGGTGCATCGGGTTCTCGTAGAGGGACTTGCGGTCCGCGAGTTCCACGATCTTGCCCAGGTACATCACCGCGATGCGGTCCGAGACGTGCCGGATGACCGACAGGTCGTGGGCGATGATCACGTACGTGAGGCCCATTTCCTGCTGGAGGTCGTCCAGGAGGTTGACCACCTGCGCCTGGATGGAGACGTCCAGGGCCGACACCGGCTCGTCCGCCACCACCAGCTTCGGCTTCAGGGCCAGCGCGCGGGCGATGCCGATGCGCTGGCGCTGACCGCCGGAGAACTCGTGCGGGTAGCGGTTGTAGTGCTCGGGGTTGAGGCCCACGAGGCCGAGGAGGCGCTGGACCTCCTTGCGCACACCGCCCTCGGGCTCTACGCCCTGGAGCTTGAAGGGCGCGGAGACGATCGTGCCGACCGTGTGGCGCGGGTTCAGCGAGCCGTACGGGTCCTGGAAGATCATCTGGATGTCGCGGCGGAGCGGGCGCATCCCGCCGACTCCCAGGTGGGAGATGTCCTTGCCCTGGAACTCGACCGTGCCGTCGGTCGGTTCGAGGAGCCGGGTGATGAGCCGGCCCATCGTGGACTTGCCGCAGCCGGACTCGCCGACGACGCCGAGGGTCTCACCGGGCAGGACCTCGAAGTCGATCCCGTCGACCGCCTTGACCGCACCGGTCTGCCGCTGGAGAAGCCCCTTCTTGATGGGGAAGTGCTTCTTCAGGCCGGTGACCTTGAGGAGGGGTTCCATGGTCTCGCTCACAGTTTCGGCGCAATCTCTTCGGTCCAGATACGGGTCCGCTCCTCCTGCGGCATGTGGCAGGCCGAGAAGTGGCGGTCCCCGGCCAGGGCCAGCTCCGGTCGCTGGGTGCGCGTGATGCCGCCCTTGGGGACGTCCGCGTACGGGCAGCGGGGGTTGAAGGCGCAGCCGCTCGGGATGTTGATGAGGCTGGGCGGGTTGCCCTTGACCGGGATGAGCCGCTCGGTCTGCTCGCGGTCGATCCTCGGCATCGAGCCGAGCAGGCCCCAGGTGTAGGGGTGCTGCGGCTCGTAGAAGACGGACTCGGCCGGCCCGCGCTCGACGCAGCGCCCGCCGTACATCACGAGGATGTCGTCGGCGAGCTCGGCGACGACGCCGAGGTCGTGGGTGATGATGACGACCGCCGAGCCGAACTCCTTCTGGAGGTCCCGCATCAGGTCGAGGATCTGCGCCTGCACGGTCACGTCGAGCGCGGTGGTCGGCTCGTCCGCGATGAGCAGTTCGGGGTTGTTGACGAGCGCCATGGCGATCATCGCGCGCTGCCGCATGCCGCCGGAGAACTCGTGCGGGTAGTTCTCGAACCGCTTGGCGGGCTCGGGGATGCCGACCCGGTCGAGGAGTTCGACGGCCCGCCGGCGTGCCGTCTTCTTGTCCACGTTGTTGTGGACGCGGTACGCCTCCACGATCTGGTGACCGATCGTGTAGTACGGGTGCATCGCGGACAGCGGGTCCTGGAAGATCATCGCCATCTCGCGGCCGCGCATCTTGCGGACCTCGTCGGGGTCCGCGGAGAGCAGTTCGCGGCCGTTGAGCCAGATCTCGCCGGAGATCTTCGCCTTCTGCCGGCCGTACTGGCCGACCGTGTGCAGGCCCATGATGCCGAGCGAGGTGACCGACTTGCCGGAGCCGGACTCGCCCACGATGCCGAGGGTCTTGCCCTTCTCCAGCTGGAAGCTGAGGCCGTCGACCGACTTGACCAGACCGTCGTCGGTCGGGAAGTGGATCTTCAGGTCGCGTACGTCGAGGAAGGCGTCCGACGGGGCGTCCTTCGCGGGCGCGACGGGCTCTCCGAGCGCCGCGCCCGTCTTCGTCAGCTTGTCCGTCATGCGAGCCTCACTCGGGGGTCGATCACCGCGTACAGAAGGTCCACGACGAGGTTGGCGAGGACCACGCAGGCGGCGGTGATGAGGGTGACGGCCAGGATCAGCGGCAGGTCACGCTCGCTCACGCCCTTGATGGCCAGGCCACCGAGGCCGTGGAGACTGAACGCGGTCTCCGTCAGGATCGCGCCGCCGACGAGGGCGCCGAGGTCCATGCCGAAGATGGTCAGGATGGGGGTCATGGTGGAGCGCATCGCGTGCTTGCCGAGCACGACCGGCTCCGGCAGACCCTTGGCCCGGGCGGTACGGATGTAGTCCTCGCCGAGGACCTCCAGCATGGTGGCGCGGGTGAGCCGCGCGTACATCGCCGCGTACAGGAAGGCGAGGGTGACCCAGGGCAGGAGGAGCCCGCCGAACCAGCCGGTGAAGGACTCGGTGATCGGCGTGTACGAGGCGTCGACCCACTTGAGCTGGGTGCGGAAGACGAGCATCGCCAGCATGGCGGTGAAGAAGATGGGGAGCGAGACGCCCGCGAGCGCGGTGATCATGGCCGCGCGGTCGATGATCGTGCCGCGCTTGAGCGCGGAGATCACGCCCGTGGACACACCCAGGACCAGCCACAGCACCGCGGCGCCGAGGACCATGGACAGGGTGACGGGGAAGGCGTCGACCAGCATCGTCCACACGTCCTGCTCGGTGCGGAACGAGTAGCCGAAACAGGGCATCGCGCAGTGGATGGTGTCGCCACCGCCCGTGTAGTCCCGGCCGACGAAGATGCCGGAGACGAAGTGCCAGAACTGAACCAGGATCGGCTCGTCCAGGCCCAGCTTCTGACGGATGCCCTCAATGGAAGCCGGATCCGCCTGCTTGCCGACGAACATCGCGGCAGGGTCGCTGCCGGTCATCTTGGGGATGAGGAAGAAGATGCTGAGCGTCACGAGCGTGACGACGAGCAGCATCACGACGACTGCGAAGAGCCGTCGGACTATGTATGCAAGCATGCGGTCGGCCGGTCGGCGGCAGGGAAACCCGATCGGATTCCCCTGCCGCCGCCCTCGGCCATCACCTGCCCTTCGGACCTGGCGGCGGGTGGTGCGCCGGTGAAGCGGGTCGGATTACTTGACGACGCCGAGCGACGCGTAGTCGTAGCGGCCGTTGTAGGCGTCCGCCGTGTAGACGTTGGTCAGCCGGGAGCTGCGCCAGATGATGTTCTTCTCGTGGGTGAAGGGCAGGTAGACCGCGGCCTCCGAGACCTTCGTGTTGATCTGCTTGTAGAGCTCGCCGGCCTTGACCGGGTCGGTCTCCTTCAGCGCCTGGTCGAACAGGCCGTTGACGGCCTTGTCGTTCAGCTCGGAGAAGTTGTTGTTACCGCTCTGGAGGATGAAGCGGCCGTCGACCAGCGGCTGGAGGAAGCCCTGCCCGGTCGGGAAGTCGGCGCCCCAGCCCATGATGATGATGCCGTAGCCCTTGTCCTTGACGACCTTCGGCGAACCGATGATGCCGGACGTCTGGGCGCCGTCGAACTGCTCGATCTGGGCGTCGATGCCGGCCTTCAGCAGCGACTGCTGGAGGGACTCGGCGGTCGCGATCTCGACCTTCTTGTTGTTGCGGACCGCGATCTTGGTCTTGAAGCCGCCCGGCTTACCGCACTTCTTCAGGGCCTCCTTGGCCTTGACGAGGTCCGGCGCGCCCGCGAGCTTGCCGTACGGGTCGGCCTTCGGGTCGGCACCCTTGAGGGCCGGCGGCAGCATGTTGGTGGCGATGTCGCCACCGCCCTGCGGGCCACCACGGGCGGTCTGGAGGGACTTGGAGTCCGCCGCGTAGATGATGGCCTTGCGGCACTCGATGTTGGGGATGACCGTCTGCGGGAAGACCGCGTAGCGGATGAAGCCCGTCTGCGGGTTGTCGACGTTGCCCTTGTGCTGCTGGAGCACCTTCTGGCGCGCGGCGGCGCCGACACCCGTCGCGTTGATGTCGAGGTCGTACTCGCCCTCGACCAGACGGTTGTCCATGTCGTCGGCGTTCGTGGTGAACGTGACGCTGACGCTGTCCGGCAGCGCCTTGCGGACGGTGTCGGTCTTCGCGTCCCACTTGTCGTTGCGGACGAGCTTGATCGACTTGTTCGGGGTGTACGACTGCCACTTGTACGGGCCGGAGGAGAAGGGCTTCAGGCCGTACTTGGCCTTGGTGTCCTTGTCCTGGCGGACCGGGGAGGCGGCGGGCATGGCCAGCATCTGCAGGAAGTCACCGTTGGCGACCGGCAGCTTGAAGATGATGGTCTTGTCGTCCGGGGTCTCGATCGCCTTCAGGCCGAGCTTGTCCGCGGAGGTGTCCTTGTACGGGCCCTTGTAGTCGCCCTTGGGGTCCAGGACCTGCTGCAGGTAGATCGGGCCGCCGGAGATGACGTCCTGGGCCCAGATGCGCTCGATGCCGTACTTGATGTCCTTGGAGGTGATCGGCTTGCCGTCCTCCCAGGCGATCCCGTCCTTCAGCGTGAAGGTGTAGGTCAGGCCGTCGGCCGAGACCTTGCCGGTGTCGGTGGCGAGGTCCGAGACGAGCTCGGTGGAGGCGGCGCCCGGCTCGGCCTTGAAGGTGACGAGCTGGCGGGTGTAGTAGCGGGCGAAGTCCCACACGAAGCCGTAGTAGCCGCGCTGCGGGTCCCAGTTGTCGGCCTCCTGCGAGCCGATGAACTTCAGCTCGCCGCCCTTCTTGTCCGAGGCGTTGGAGACCTTGTTCACGGCGGCGTTGAAGCCGGCCGCACCCGTCTTGCCGTCCTTGTCGCCCGACTTGCCGCCGTCGCCGCCGCACGCGGTGGTGACGACCATCACGGCCGCCGCCAGCAGTGCGCCCGCGGCGATTCTGCGCCTCTGAGAGCTCATCAGAGTCATGGGTCTCGCAACCTCCGGAGTAGTGGCGGCCGTCATGTCGGTCCGCCGTTGGGGGATGAGCCTCCTGTCGCCAGCGGCAGGGGCGGGTCGTGGGTGTCGCCGTCGGCGAGCGGTCAGCGGGAGCCCTTCGGGTCGAGCGCGTCACGCACGCCGTCGCCGAAGAGGTTGAACGCAAGGACGGTGATGAAGATCGCGAGGCCGGGGATCACCATGAAGACGGGGTCCGCCTCGTACGTGGTGATGGCCGTCGACAGCATCTGGCCCCAGGAAGCGGTGGGAGGCTTCACGCCCGCACCGAGGAAGCTGAGCGCCGCTTCGGTGAGGATGTTGGTGGGGATCATGAGGGTCGCGTAGACCATGATCGGGGCGATCAGGTTGGGGAGCAGCTCCCGGCGCAGGATGTAGAAGCGGCCGGCGCCCAGGCTCTGGGCGGCCTCGACGTACTCGCGGTTGCGAAGCGAGAGGGTCTGGCCGCGGACGATGCGGCCCACGTACGGCCAGCCGAAGAAGCCGATGACGAGCACCAGCGCGGCGATGCGGACGCCCGAGCCTTCGAGGCCGAGGAACTCGGTGGGCAGCACCGAGACCAGGGCGATCGTGAAGAGCAGCTGCGGGAAGGCGAGCATGACGTCCATGACGCGGCTGAGGGCGGCGTCGATCCAGCCGCCGAAGTAGCCCGCGACGATGCCGAGGACGGTGCCGAGGAAGACCGCGAAGACCGCCGCGAGGAAGGCGACGAGCAGCGAGATCCGGGCGCCGTAGACGATCCGGCTGAAGACGTCGCGGCCGTTGACCGGCTCGACGCCCAGGAGGAAGTCGGAGCTGATGCCGCCCCAGGAGCCGATCGGGGTGCCGAAGAGCGGGTCGATCTGGTCCTCGTGGAACTCGTTCGGCGGGTGGCCGAGGAGGCCGACGATGACCGGGGCGAAGATCGCGACGAGGATGAGGAAGACGACGACGAAGGCGCCCGCGAGGGCGAGTTTGTCGCGCTTCAGCCGGGTCCAGGCGATCTGCCAGGGCGAGCGGCCCTGGATCGCCTTGCCGGAGGCTTCGGAGGTGCCGGAGTTGTCCGGAGTGCCGGAAGCGTCGGGCGCGCCGACGACGGTGGCGGTCGACTCGCCCGCACTCGTCTCGTGCAGTGGTGCCGTCATCGTGGTGAGGACCCCTCTCGGCCGCCGGTAGCCGGCCCTTGCCCGCCGCGGGTAGCGGCTCGGTGGAACAACCTGCTGGGCATCGGTTCGAAAGGAGCCGAACGCCCGGTGTTCCGGGGAGTCTTCAATGCGCTTGCGATCACCCGCCAGCCCTGACGAGGAATGTTTGCTCAAACGTGATGCGGTGCTGCGACTTCCGTTATCCGGACGTCGTGATCACCTGAGCGGACCATCTCGGGTCCTCTTCACCGCAATCGGACATGTCGCCCAACTGGGCGTTCGAGGTGCGGTATTGGTACGAACAACGGCCTCGGGAGAGGACTCCGGAGGCCGTTGGGGTACGAGGGGGAAAAGGTGACGTCTCAGTATCCGGACGGAGCCGGCGGTGGGTAGCCGTACCCCGGCACGGCGGCGGATCCGCGTCCGGCGTGCGCCTCGCGGTCGTAGAAGGGGCGCGCGTGGGCGCTCAGCCAGAGGGCCACCGGGTCGTACGCGTCGGAGAGCGCGACCGTCGAGACGGGCAGCCCGTCGGGCACGGCGGAGATCGACTGGCGCATCATCGCGCGGACGGCGTCGACGGCGGCCGGGGAGGTGTCGTACAGGTCGAGTCCGACGGCGAGGTACGGGGAGCCGAGCGCGGGCTGCACCCAGCCGCGGCGCAGCGACCTGACGGCCGGGGTGCGGTGCGCGTTCTGCGTGAGGAGGGCGTAGAACTGCGGGATCTCCAGGGCGGGTTCGCTGACGCGCAGCGGTCCCGCGGGCATCCGGTCGAGGCCGGTGGCGATGCGGCGCAGGTCGGCCCAGGGGATGCCGACGCCGCCGCCGGGGGCGTGCGGATTGAGCCAGATGCCCCAGCGGTCGGGGTAGAGGGCGCGGGCCATCTCGCGGCCGGTGACGAGCTCGTGGGCGCGGTTCCAGCCGGAGGCGGCGAGCTCCTGGGCGGAGGTGACGCAGGGCGCGTAGCCGAATCCGTCGACCTCCATGTTCCCGTACTGGGCGTCGGACGAGCCGGGCGAGCCCTGCCACAGCAGCATCCAGACCTCGCCGTCGGCCAGGGCGTGCAGCAGCCTCTCGTACGCGTCGTAGCGCCCGGGTGCCACCTGGCGCAGCATGTGCTCGACCTGTCCGGTCGCAGCGGTGCCTGACGCGCTCACCCTGTGTCCCGCCCCTCTTCCGTTCACCACGTCTGTCCGGCCGCCGATTCGGTCCGGCTCGGTTCAGTTCAGCTTAAACAGGGTGCCGCTCACCCGGCGGCGCGCTGGTAGAAGGGGCGTACCCGCTCCAGCATCCAGTCGCCGACCGGGTCCTGCGCCATGTCGAGCAGGATGAGGTTGACCGGCCAGGCGACCTCGACGCGGCCGAGGGCGCGGCCGAGGGCGTCCAGGGGCGCGTTCCGGTCGACGCCGTCCCAGGCGGCGAGCTGGACGCCGATGAAGAGGGCCGGTTCGGTGCCCTCGACGCTCGCGAGGGCGCGGCGGGCGGAGGCGACGACGCCGGTGGCCTCGAACTCGGCGGAGGCGGCGGCGAGGAAGTCGACGGGGTCGTCCTGCCAGTCGGGCTCGAAGAGTCGGACGCGGCCGCCGCTGGCGGGGCCGTCGAGCGGGGTGCGGCCGGCGCGGCAGAGTTCCGCGACGGCGGGCGGGGGCAGCGGGACGCCCACCGTGCCGCCGGGGTTCACGGCGATGCCCAGCTGCGGGGGCAGGCCGCGGGCGAAGTCGCGGGCGGGGGCGACGGTGTAGGACATGTGCGTGCCGACGCAGGCGAGGAACTGCTGTTCGGAGCTGAAGACGGGGACGAAGGCCGCGCCGTCGATCTCCAGGGTGGCGAGGTCCAGGTCGGGGCTGTCGGGGCCGCCGCCGTTGGGCAGGGGCACCCAGACCTCGCTGCGGCTCAGCACCTCGACCAGTCGGCCCCCTGCGGCGGGGTTGCCGAGCGAGGCGGACAGCACCTCTTCGAGCTCATTGCCCGGCCACGTCACGTCCACGGTCCCTTTTCCCCTATCTCGCGGGGGCGCGTCCTCCCGCACCGCCCCGCAGCACCCTAACGCCGCCCTGGCGCCGCCGTGGCCAAAAGCAGCGGGTACGGATGCGGGGCCGGCCTCAGGCCACGTCGCGGAAGCCGATCTTCCGAAGTGCGTCCGCGGCGTCCCGGTCGAGGAGGGTCGCCGAGGCGCATCCGTGCGGCAGGCCGCCGGACTCGGCGGTCCGCAGGAGCCGGCCGACGGCCCGCCGGTGCCGGGCGAAGGCGTACGCGGAGACGCCGCGGCCCCGGTCGCGCTGGCCGTCGCGCGCGGTGCCCGGGTCGACGTCGAGCAGGACGAGGTGCAGGGCGGCGCCGCGGCGTCCCGCCTCGCGGGCGAGCCAGCCGCGCACCCAGGACTGGGTGCCGCAGTCGTGCACGATCACGCTCGCGCCGGAGCGCAGGGCGCGGCGCAGCCCGGCGTAGTGCGCGAGCCGGACCAGGGGGCGGTAGACCGCGTACGGCAGGAGGCGCGGCATGCGGGCCTCCCAGCGCTCGCGGACGTCCTGGGAGTCGATGCCCCGGCCGTCGGCGGCGCGCTTCATCAGGGTGGACTTGCCGCTGCCGGGCAGCCCGGAGACGACGACGAGGTCGCCGGCCGCGAAGAGGAGGGCCCGGGGCCCCCGGCCGCCGCGCTCGCGCAGGTCGCGCAGGATCCGGCCGCGCCGGCGGGTTCTGGCTCTGGTCCGGGCCCGGGCACGCTGGGACGGTATGCCGGTACCGGTACTCGTCGCGTATGCGCCGGTGTGCTGGATCCTCATCGCTGCTCCCCCTGCCGGGCCTCGGGAGACCCTTGCCCACAAAGTGTAAAGAAGCGGTAATGAGATACAAGTGATGTGCCGCGCGGAGCACGCGTGCAATGATGTGCCCGCCAGGCGCGCTCAGTCGCCAATACAACCGCATACCGGCCGCTCGAATCCGCGCGGGAGAGTTCCGGACCGCCCCAGGCGTCCGGACGCCGAAGGAGCAAGACCCTCCCTTGAATCTCTCAGGCCCCGTACCGCGTGGATGAGGCAGATCTGAAAAGCGGGACACCCTGCCGTGTCCCCACCCAAGGTGCAAGCCGATCTCTCGGTGCCGATCTTCCGGTGACGAGATGCTCTCGGTGAACCTCTCAGGTTCCATGACAGATGGGGAGGACGTCCTCGCCCGTCATGTGTTTCGTCACCGAACCGCCCTTGGGATCCGGGAGCCACCCCATGAGCACTGCCCCCCGTCTGACCGCCCTCGATGCGCTGCATCGTTCGCTGGGCGCGACCATGACCGACTTCGCGGGCTGGGACATGCCGCTGCGCTACGCCAGCGAGCGGGACGAGCACAACGCCGTCCGCACCCGGGCGGGCCTGTTCGACCTCTCCCACATGGGTGAGATCACGGTCACGGGCCCGCAGGCCGTCGAGCTCCTCGACCACGCCCTCGTCGGCAACATCTCCACGGTGGGCGTGGGCCGTGCCCGCTACACGATGATCTGTCAGGAGGACGGCGGCATCCTCGACGACCTGATCGTCTACCGCCTCGGCGAGACGGAGTACATGGTCGTCGCCAACGCCTCCAACGCCCAGATCGTCCTGGACGCGCTCGTGGCGCGCGCGGAGGGCTTCGACGCCGAGGTCCGCGACGACCGCGACGCGTACGCCCTGCTCGCGATCCAGGGCCCGGAGTCCCCCGGCATCCTGAAGTCGCTCACCGACGCCGACCTGGACGGGCTGAAGTACTACGCCGGCCTGCCCGGCACGGTCGCGGGCGTGCCCGCGCTGATCGCCCGTACCGGCTACACCGGCGAGGACGGCTTCGAGCTGTTCCTGAAGCCCGAGCACGCCGAGGGCGTCTGGAAGGCCCTGACCGAGGCGGGCGCCCCGGTCGGCCTCATCCCGTGCGGCCTGTCCTGCCGTGACACGCTCCGCCTGGAGGCGGGCATGCCGCTGTACGGCCACGAGCTGACGACGGCCCTCACCCCCTTCGACGCCGGTCTCGGCCGGGTCGTCAAGTTCGAGAAGACGACCAACGAGGGCCGCTTCGTCGGCCGTGAGTCGCTCGAGAAGGCCGCCGAGCGCGCCGAGACCGCCCCGCCGCGCAAGCTCGTCGGCCTGATCGCCGAGGGCCGCCGGGTCCCGCGCGCCGGCTTCTCCGTCGTCAAGGACGGCGTGGTGATCGGCGAGGTCACCTCGGGCGCCCCGTCCCCGACCCTCGGAAAGCCGATCGCGATCGCGTACGTGGACGCGGCGCACGCCGCGCCCGGTACCGAGGGTGTAGGTGTGGACATCCGCGGCACCCACGAGCCGTACGAGGTCGTCGCGCTGCCGTTCTACAAGCGCCAGAAGTGACGCAGTCGTCTCATCCCGGGTCTCACCCCGCGAGACCCACGTTCATCAGTACTCCCCCGATCCAGGAGAATCAGGTCATGAGCAACCCCCAGCAGCTGCGCTACACCAAGGAGCACGAGTGGCTGTCGGACGCCGTGGACGGCGTTTCGACGATCGGCATCACCGAGTTCGCGGCCAACGCGCTCGGTGACGTCGTCTACGCCCAGCTCCCCGCTGTCGGCGACACCGTCACCGCGGGCGAGACCTGCGGCGAGCTGGAGTCGACGAAGTCCGTGAGCGACCTGTACTCCCCCGTCACGGGTGAGGTCGTCGCCGCCAACCAGGACGTGGTGGACGACCCGTCGCTGGTGAACACGGCTCCGTTCGAGGGTGGCTGGCTGTTCAAGGTACGTGTCGCGGGCGAGCCGGACGACCTGCTCTCCGTCGACGAGTACACCGCGTTCTCCGCCGGGAACTGAGACCGGGCCCGAGACCCCTTAGGGATCGATTCATGTCGCTTCTGAACACTCCCCTCCACGAGCTGGACCCCGACGTCGCCGCCGCCGTCGACGCCGAGCTCCTTCGTCAGCAGTCCACCCTCGAGATGATCGCCTCGGAGAACTTCGCTCCGGTCGCGGTCATGGAGGCCCAGGGCTCCGTCCTCACCAACAAGTACGCCGAGGGCTACCCGGGCCGCCGCTACTACGGCGGCTGCGAGCACGTCGACGTGGCCGAGCAGATCGCGATCGACCGGGTCAAGGACCTGTTCGGCGCCGAGTACGCCAACGTCCAGCCGCACTCCGGCGCCTCCGCGAACCAGGCCGCCCTCTTCGCGATCGCCCAGCCCGGCGACACGATCCTGGGTCTGGACCTGGCGCACGGCGGCCACCTCACCCACGGCATGCGCCTGAACTTCTCCGGCAAGCAGTTCAACGTGGTCGCGTACCACGTGGACGAGGCCGGTCTGGTCGACATGGCCGAGGTCGAGCGCCTCGCCAAGGAGCACCGCCCGAAGGTCATCATCGCGGGCTGGTCCGCCTACCCGCGCCAGCTGGACTTCGCGGAGTTCCGCCGGATCGCCGACGAGGTCGAGGCGTACCTGTGGGTCGACATGGCCCACTTCGCGGGCCTGGTCGCGGCCGGTCTGCACCCGAACCCGGTTCCGTACGCGGACGTGGTGACCTCCACCACGCACAAGACGCTCGGCGGCCCCCGCGGCGGCATCATCCTGGCGAAGAAGGAGTTCGCGAAGAAGCTGAACTCCTCGGTCTTCCCCGGTTTCCAGGGCGGCCCGCTGGAGCACGTGATCGCGGCCAAGGCCGTCTCCTTCAAGGTCGCGGCCTCGGAGGACTTCAAGGAGCGCCAGCAGCGCACCCTGGACGGCGCCCGCATCCTCGCCGAGCGCCTGGTCCAGGACGACGTCACCGCGCACGGTGTCTCGGTCCTGTCCGGCGGTACGGACGTGCACCTGGTCCTGGTCGACCTGCGGAACTCCGAGCTCGACGGCCAGCAGGCCGAGGACCGTCTCCACGAGGTCGGCATCACGGTCAACCGGAACGCCGTTCCGAACGACCCGCGGCCGCCGATGGTCACCTCGGGTCTGCGCATCGGTACGCCGGCGCTCGCGACCCGCGGCTTCGGCACCGAGGACTTCACCGAGGTCGCCGACATCATCGCGGAGACCCTGAAGCCGGGCTTCGACGGCGAGAAGGCCGAGGCCCTCAAGGCCCGGGTGACCGCTCTGGCCGACAAGCACCCGCTGTACCCCGGCCTGAAGTAATTTCGTACCCTTTTGTTCGTACGAACGTTTGGGGCATCGCGCACACTGAAAGGTGAGTGCGGTGCCCCACCCCGTGTCGTGCCCCGTTTCGATCTTCCTGCTCCGTTCTGCACCACCCCGGCAGACAACGGCGTCTAGCCCCCACAAGGAGTCTCTCCGTGGCCATCTCGGTCTTCGACCTGTTCTCGATCGGTATCGGCCCGTCGAGCTCCCACACGGTGGGCCCGATGCGCGCGGCCCGGATGTTCGCCCGCCGGCTCAAGAACGAGGGCCTGCTCGCCCACACGGCGGCCATACGTGCGGAGCTGTACGGCTCCCTGGGCGCGACCGGCCACGGCCACGGCACCCCCAAGGCGGTGCTCCTCGGCCTGGAGGGCAGCTCGCCCCGCACGGTGAACGTCGAGACGGCGGACGACGAGGTCGAGCGGATCAAGACGAGCGGCCGGATCAACCTGCTCGGCGCGCACGAGATCCCCTTCGACTTCGACGCCGACCTGATCCTGCACCGCCGCAAGGCGCTCCCGTACCACGCCAACGGGATGACGATCTTCGCGTACGACGCGGAGGGCGCCCTGGTCCTGGAGAAGACGTACTACTCGGTCGGCGGCGGCTTCGTCGTCGACGAGGACGCGGTCGCCGGCGAGAACCCGATCGTCCCGGACGACACCGTCCTGAAGTACCCCTTCCGCACCGGTGACGAGCTGCTGCGGCTCGCCAAGGAGACCGGCCTCTCCATCTCCTCGATGATGCTGGAGAACGAGAAGGCCTGGCGCACCGAGGAGGAGATCCGCGCGGGTCTCCTGGAGATCTGGCGGGTCATGCAGGCCTGCGTCTCGCGCGGCATGTCCCGCGAGGGCATCCTGCCGGGCGGCCTGAAGGTGCGCCGCCGCGCCGCGAACACGGCCCGCAAGCTGCGCTCCGAGGGCGACCCGGCGGCGCTCGCGATGGAGTGGATCACCCTCTACGCGATGGCCGTGAACGAGGAGAACGCGGCGGGCGGCCGGGTGGTCACCGCCCCGACGAACGGCGCGGCCGGCATCATCCCGGCGGTCCTGCACTACTACGTGAACTTCGTGACGGGCGGCGCCTCCCCGGAGGAGAAGGAAGACGGCATCGTCCGCTTCATGCTCGCGGCCGGCGCGATCGGCATGCTCTTCAAGGAGAACGCCTCCATCTCCGGCGCCGAGGTCGGCTGCCAGGGCGAGGTCGGCTCGGCCTGCTCGATGGCGGCCGGCGCGCTCGCCGAGGTCCTCGGCGGCTCCCCCGAGCAGGTGGAGAATGCGGCCGAGATCGGCATGGAGCACAACCTGGGCCTGACCTGCGACCCGGTCGGCGGGCTCGTGCAGATCCCGTGCATCGAACGGAACGGCATGGCGGCGGTCAAGGCCGTCACGGCCGCGAAGATGGCGATGCGCGGCGACGGCAGCCACCTGGTCTCTCTCGACAAGGTCATCAAGACCATGAAGGAGACGGGCGCGGACATGAGCGTCAAGTACAAGGAGACCGCGCGCGGCGGTCTCGCGGTGAACATCATCGAGTGCTGAACCGTTCCCCCTCCCGGTAGGCCCCGTACGCGACCCGTACGCGGCCCCGGTACTCCGAAGGGGACGCCCCCCGCGCCCGCCTCTTCGACCAGCGGCAGTACACCTGGACGGCGGTCGTGCTGTGGGCCTCGTCCTTCCGCGTCGCCCTGCGGGGCTGAGGCCCGGGGCCTACGGGGCCCGGGGCCTACGCGGCCCGGGGCCGGAGTGCCTTCACGGTGTCAGGGTGCGATCCAGTGCGGGTCGGGCATCACCGTGAGGAGCGCCGAGACGACCACGATCACCGCCAGCGCGGCCACCTCGATCCGGGCCGGGGCCTCGGCGTCGCCGCCGGACAGCATCCGGCTCCTGGCCGCGAGCGCCAGCAGGCTCACCCCGCCGAACAGCAGCAGCTTGACCAGCAGGATCCGGCCGTACGCCGTGGTCAGGACGGCGTCCAGCGGCAGTCGGCGCAGCGTGGAGGCCGTGCCGGTGGCCGCGAGGGCGGCGTAGGCGACGGCGGCCATGCGGGCGTAGCGGACGAGGACCTCGCGGCCCCCGCGCCGCAGCCGCATGGTGCGCAGCACGTACAGGAGCGTGCCGAGCCACAGCGAGGCGCCCGTGAGGTGGACGACGGTGAGCCCGATGCCCACGGCGGGGGTGTTCGTCTCGGGGTGGGCCCGCACCGCCTCGGCCACGACCGCGACGGCGAGCGGGACGACGGCGAGGCCCGGCCGCCGCGAGGCCGCGCACAGGGCGGCGAGGGCGAAGGCGTTGGCGGTGAGGAGCAGCAGCCGGCCCTCCCACAGCCCGTACACGACGGGCAGGCTCAGCCCGCTGACGGCGGCGAGGAGCAGCAGGAGCCCGGCGGAGGCGGCCGCGCCGAGCAGCGCGGCGGGCACGGACAGGGCGCGGGGCCGGGGCCCTTCCCCGGCGAGGCGGCGTCCGGCGAGTTCGCCGATGTGGACGGCGAGGCCCGTGAGGACGAGGAAGCGCAGCAGCGCGGTGGTGCCGGCGGCGGGTATCCGGAGCTCGCCGGTACCTGTCCGGGCGAGGCCGGCGCCCAGCAGGGCGAGGCCGATGACGGCGAGGGCGGCGAGCGCGGCGAGGACCGCCGCGGTCGGACGGCTCAAGGTGCCGAAGGGTCCGGGAAGCGTCACCGGACGATCGTCACCGAGCCCCGGACGGGCGGCAACTCAGCGTTGCACCGCCCGCCCGGGCGGGCGGATCAGGCCTTGTTGTAGTGCGCCCAGAACTCGTCCCAGGACAGGACGCCGTCGCCGTTGTCGTCCCGCTGCTTGATGAGCACCTCGGCGACCGACTCGGTGACGTTGAAGTCGCCGAACTTCGCCATGAGGCTCTTGTACTCCGCGGCGGTGATGAAACCGTCCCCGTCGGCGTCGAACTTGTTGAATGCCGTGCGTGCCGCGTCGATGTCCGCCACTGCTTCCGCCCCTTCTCGGTGCTTCTCTGACGGGGGTCAGATTAGCTGGCCCCCGTCCTGCCGGATGATGGCGGGATGAACGACGACGTGGCACGGATCCTGGCAAACGCGGCACGCGGGAAGTTCCCGCCCCCGGACGGTTCGACGACGGTGGTGCCGCAGCCGAACCCGCGGGACGCGGGGGTGCTCGCCTTCACCGCCCATTCGGTGGTGTTCACGGACGCCGATCCGGAGTGGATACGGGCCGAGCTGGCGGCCACGGCGAGCGATCCGCTCGCGGCGAGCATGAACCCGGGCTTCCTCGCGGCCCTGATGGCCCGCACCGGCCGGGGCATGAACACGATCGATCTGCTCACGGTCGCCGACGCCCTGCCGGGCCCTCCGCCGCTGGAGCTCCGCGCGATCGAGGACCCGTCCCATCCCCGGGTGGCGCGGGCACTGAAGTTCCGCGACGAGGTCCGGGTGTGGGCGGCGGACGGCGGGCTGCTGGTCCTGGGCCGGGGCGTCGCGGGCCGCTGGGAGGCCGCGATCGAGGTCGACGAGGACGTACGCCACCGGGGTCTCGGGCGCGCCCTGGCGACGGCGGCCCGGCACCTCACCCCGGGCGGGGTGGTGTGGGCGCAGCAGTCGCCGGGCAACGCCCGCAGCGTCCGTGTCTTCCAGGCGGCGGGCTTCCGCCCGGTGGCGTCGGAGGCGCTGCTGGTGGCGGGATGACTCCCGCCACCCTCAGGACCGGCGGTCCTGAGGGTGAACCGAGCCCTAGCGAAAGACGCCGGTGTGGCCGAGGGAGTAGCGGCCGGGCTGGGGGTAGACGGCGAGGCCGTGGGGGCCGCCGCCGACGGGGATGCGGGCGAGCTGTTTGCCGCTCGTGGTGTCGATGGCGTACACCTCGGAGTTGTAGCGCCCTGACAGCCACAGCACCTTGCCGTCGGCGGAGACGCCGCCCATGTCGGGGGAGCCGCCGTCCGGGAGCCACCACTTCTTGGTGAGCTTGTTCTTCGCGAAGTCGAAGACGGAGATCGAGCCCTCGCCGCGGTTGGGGACGTACATCTCGCGCGAGTCCCGGCTGACGTAGAGGCCGTGGGCGCCCTTGCCGGTGGGGAGGAGGGTCGGGGTGGTGAACTTCTCGCCGTCGAGGACCCACATGCCGTGGGCCATCATGTCGGCGACGTAGAACGTCTTGCCGTCCGGGGAGATCTTCACGTCCTGCGGCATGGCGCCCTGGAAGGGCAGTTTCTGCTGTCCGATCACCTCCATCTTCTCGGTGTCGACCTTGAGGAGTTCGCCGGAGAACTCGCAGGAGACGACGAAGTACCGTCCGTCGGCGGAGAAGTCGGCGTGGTTGACGCCGTAGCAGCTCACCGGGACGGTCTTCCTCCGTTCCATGGTGTGCGGGTCGCGGAAGACGAGTTCGCGGTCGAGGGAGGCCATGACGACGGCGTACTTGCCGTCGGGCGTGAAGTAGAGGTTGTACGGATCGTGGACCTCGACCGGCTTGCCCGCGATCCCGGTGGCGGGGTCGATGGGGGTGAGGGTGTGGCCCCGGTTGTTGTTGACCCAGAGGGTCTTCATGTCCCAGGAGGGCACGACGTGCTGGGGCTGGTTGCCGACGGGGATCGTCTCGACGACCCGGTAGGTGGCGGGGTCGATGACCGAGACGGTGTTGGAGGTGGTGTTGGGGACGTAGACCCGGGAGGGGAAGTTCCGGACCACCGGGGAGAGCTTGTTCGGCCGGTCGGCGGCGTAGACGTCGTTCGGGTCGAGGAGCGGCGGCATGCCGGGGAGGCCGGCGGGGGCCGCGGCCGGCTTGGGTACGGCGGGGGCGGCGGCCTTCTTGACCCCGGCGGCGCCGTCCTTGGTGTCGTTCCCGCCGCCGCAGCCCGCGAGGGTGACGAGGAGGGCGGCGGCGAGGAGGGCCCCGGTGCGCCCGGTGTGATGTGCCATCAGGTCAGCAGCTCCGTGGTGGTGACCGCGCGCAGTCCGCGGCGGTCGAGGTCGGCGAGGAGGAGGGGCAGCGCGGCGGCGGTGTCCGGGTAGCCGAAGTGGAGGCTGACGACCGATCCGGGCCGGACGGAGCCGGTGACGTTGCGGACGATCGCGGCGGCGCCCGGTGAGGTGAAGTCGAGGGAGTCGACGTCGTACGAGAGGGTGTGCGGGTATCCGGCGCGGTGGGCGGCGCGCAGGACGGCGGGGGCGGCGTGCTGGGTCCTGGAGGGGCGGAACCAGGTGCCGACGGAGCCGGTGAGGCGGCGCAGGCGGGTGGCGCAGGCCTCGATCTCCGCGTGGGCCTCGGCCTCGGTCATGGCGTTGATGTCGATGTGGTGCTGGGTGTGGTTGCCGAGGTCGTGTCCGCCGTCGAGGACGCGGCGGGCCATGCCGGGGTGTTCGTCGAGCCAGGAGCCGACGGCGAGGACGGTGACGCGGGCGCCGGCCTTCTCCGCCTGGCCGAGGAGGGTGCGGGCGAGGGCGGGGTCGCCCTGGCCGTGGAAGGTGAGGGCGACCCGGGGCCGGTCGCGGGGGCCGTGGTCGATCTCGGCGGGCCGGCCGGGGAAGCGGCGTGGGGCGGGCGCGGCGACCGGGGCGGCGGCGGGCGCGGTGCCGGGGCGGCGGGAGACGGCGGGGGCGGGGCGGGGCTCCGTACCGCAGGCGGTGGCGAGGGTTCCCGCGAGGGCGGCGGCCGCGCCCGTCCGGAGGGCGCCGCGGCGGTCGGTCGGCTTCACCTGTCCAGTAAAGAAGGATGTCGACCGAATCGTGATGATTAGGCCGATTCAGGACGTTTGCGGGCCACTCCGGGGCGTCCACCATACGGACGGGCCGGGGAAACAATCGATGAACCGCATAGCCATTCAATGTTTGCAAGGCGAGTGCCGCAGGTCACCAATGATTCATAGACGATCAATCCCCATTTGCCCGATTTTCTACCGGTAGGGACTTTTGGCGACGAGGCCACCCGTCTGCCATAGTCGGAGACACGACCCCCATTGACCCGGGCCAGGTCGACATAGCAGCCGTGGATACACCCCCCCCGTCCACGGCGCACCACACGAGAGCCCCCAGGCGCCCCACTACGGCGGACGGGGGCTTTCGTGCACCCGGAGCGCCTCGGAGGACGGTTCAGGTGCGGACGACTCAGGCGCGGTCGGTTCAGTCGCGGTCGGCTCAGGCGCGGTCGGCGACGCGCATCTCGAACCAGGTCGTCTTGCCGCGCGGCGCGAGGTCCACGCCCCAGCGGTCGGAGAGCTTGTCGACGAGGAAGAGCCCGCGGCCGCTCGTGTCGAGCTCGCTCACGGGCATCAGGCAGGGCAGCCCGCGCGAGGGGTCGCGGACCTCGATCCGGATCCAGCCGCGCCGCCGGTGCAGCCGCAGCGCGAAGGAGCGGGCGCCGGTGTGCCGGACGGCGTTCCCGACGAGCTCCGAGACGAGCAGCACCGCGTGCTCGGCGATCTGCGGGCCGAGCCCCCACTGGCGCAGGACCACGCCCTGTGTGAGCCGGCGGGCCACCCACGCGGACTCGGGCCGGGACGGCAGCCGCACGTCCTCCTCGGCCGGGTTGCCGTACAACTCCAGTACGTCGGCGACCTGTTCGTCATCCACGGCCGGTGACCACCGTGCGGCGGCGGCGCTGCCGCGCTGCCACGGTTGTTCCGTACCCTCCAGGCCCGCCATGCCCCCATCATGGCCGCACGGAGCCGTCCGCGGGGGCCGTTCCGACGGAATCGGCCCCTGCGGAAGCGGCTCAGGCGAACTTCGCCTTGCCCGGGCCCTCCTCGACGAAGCTGCGCATCCCGTTCTCCCGGTCGGCGGTGGCGAACAGCCCCGCGAACCAGGTGCGTTCGATGGCGAGACCGGTGTCGATGTCGGCCTCCAGACCCTGGTCGACCGCCTCCTTCGCGGCCCGCAGGGCGACCGCCGGGCCCTGCGCCAGCTTCGCGGCCCAGGCGTGCGCCTGCTCGTACACCTCGGCGGCCGGGACGACCCGGTCGACCAGGCCGAGGGTGAGGGCCTCGTCCGCCTTCACCATGCGGCCGGTGAAGATGAGGTCCTTGGCGCGGGAGGGGCCGATGAGCCGGGAAAGCCGCTGGGTGCCGCCCGCGCCGGGGATCAGGCCGAGCAGGATCTCCGGCTGGCCCAGCTTCGCGTTGTCGGCGGCGATCCGGTAGTCGGCGCAGAGCGCCAGCTCGCAGCCGCCCCCGAGGGCGTAGCCGGTGACGGCGGCGACGACCGGCTTGGGGATGCGGGCGATCGCGGTGAAGGAGTCCTGGAGGGCGCGCGAGCGCTTGACCATGGCCACGTGGTCCATGACCTGCATCTCCTTGATGTCCGCGCCGGCCGCGAACACCTTCTCGCCGCCGTAGAGGATCACGGCCCGCACGTCGTCGCGGTCGGTCGCCTCCTGGGCCAGCTCGCGCAGCCGGTCCTGCGTGGCGATGTCGAGGGCGTTCATCGGGGGGCGGTCGAGGCGGATCGTGCCGACGCCATCGGCGACTTCGAGGTTCACAGTCATGGGAGGAAGGTTAGTAGGCGTTAACGCGAAGGGGCCCGGTGCTGTTGCTCACAGCACCGGGCCCCTCGCGTGACCTGCGGAGGCGGACTAGGCGGTCCACTCCGCCCACGGCATGTTCCAGCCGTTGAGGCCGTTCTCCGGCTGGATCTGCTTGTCCTTGGAGTTCTTCACGACGATCACGTCACCGATGATCGAGCGGTCGAAGAACCAGGCCGCCGGGGTCGTGCTGTCGCCCGCGCCGCGCGTGTCCGACAGGCCGACGCAGCCGTGGCTGACGTTCGAGGAGCCGAAGGTGCTCTTCGGGGCCCAGTAGTTGCCGTGCACGAAGGTGCCCGAGGTGGACAGACGCATCGCGTGCGGGACGTCCTTGATGTCGTACTCGCCGCCGAAGCCGACCGTGGCCCCGTTCATGCGGGTCACCTTGTACTTCTCGCTGATGACCATCTCGCCGTTGTACGTGGTCGTCGACGGGGCGCCCGCGGTGATCGGCAGCGTCTTGATGATCGCGCCGTCCCGCTCGATCTTCATCGTCTTGGCGCTCGCGTCGACGGTGGAGACCTGACGGCGGCCGATGGTGAAGGTGACCGTCTTCTTCTGCTTGCCGTAGACGCCCGGGCGGCCCTCGACGCCGTCCAGGTTGAGGTGCACGGTGACCTTGGTGCCCGCGGCCCAGTACTTCTCCGGGCGGAAGTCGAGGCGGTCGTTGCCGAACCAGTGCCCCTCGATCTCCACGGCCGGCTCGGCCGTCACCTTGACGGCCTTCTCGACCGCCTCGGGGTCGGTGATGCCCCGGGTGAAGTTGATGGAGACCGGCATGCCGACGCCGACGGTCGCACCGTCCTCCGGCGTGTAGTGGCCGATGAAGGTGTTCTTCGGGACCAGGGTCGTGAAGGTGGTGTCCTTCGCCGACTCGCGGCCCTCTGCGTCCTTCGCGATCGCGTGGACCTTGTACTGGGTCCCCGCGGACAGGTGCGCGGAGGGCGCCCAGCTGGCACCGTCGGCCGCGATCCTGCCCTCGATCGCGGTGCCCTTGGAGTCGGCGACCTCGACCGTCGTCAGCTTGCCCTGCTCGGCGGTGACCTTGAGGGCCCCGCTGGTGGCCACCGAGTCGGCGCCGTCCTTCGGAAGGACCGTCACGACCGCCTGCGAGGCGGCGTTCTCCGGCTTGCCGCTCCCCTGCGACGCCGGATCCTGGGCCCCCTTGCCACCGCCGGTGGCCGTCTCGCCACCGCCGCAGGCGGTGAGGACGATGAGCAGCGCCCCCGCGGCCAGCGCCTGCAGACGGACGCCCCCGCGTCGTCGGCCGCGCCGGCCCGTCGCTCGTACCGATGCCCCCGATATCGGCAACCCGTTCACTGTGGTCTTCTCCCCTCACGCGGCCTGGCAACGCCACGGCCCCACCCCCGTGCGCATCCGCTCGCGCACACGGCGCTAGATAATCACACCGCAGGACACGAAAGATCCTCGCGAATGTCACCGTTCCGTCCCGATCGGCGTGCTAGGGCGGCAGGGTGATGACCCGGTGGCAAAAGGGACGCGGGAGGGCACGGGGGACGCGGGAAGGACACGGGCGGGGACGCGCTAGGGGACGCGCCAGGGGCTCGGCTCAGCGCAGCGCCGAACCGGCCTTCCACCGGGTCCAGTCCAGGTTCCATCCGCCGAGCCCGTTGTCGGGAGCGACCGTTCGGTCCTGGGAGTTGACCACCTCCACCACGTCGCCGATGAGCGTCCGGTCGAAGAACCAGCCCGCCGGCGAATCCGCGCTGCCGCCCTTGTCGTCCCGCAGCCCCACGCAGCCGTGACTGACGTTGGCGGTGCCGAACGTGTCGTCCGAGGCCCAGTAGTTGCCGTGCAGGAAGGTCCCCGACTCGGTGAGCCGCATCGCGTGCGGGACGTCCTTGATGTCGTACTCGCCGCCGAAGCCGACCGTCCGCCCGTCCATCCGCGTCACGTCGTACAGCTCCGTGACGACCATCTTCCCGTTGTACGTGGTGGTCTTCGGCGCGCCCGCGGTGATCGGCACGGTCGTCAGGACCTCGCCGTTCCTGCGGACCTCCATGGTGTGCGCGGCGGCGTCGACCAGGGAGACCTGGGAGCGGCCGACGGTGAAGCCGACCTTCTTGCGCTGGATGCCGTACACGCCCGGCGCGCCCTCGACGTCGCGCAGGGCGAGCTCGACGGTGACCTTCGTGCCCGGCTGCCAGTACGCGGCGGGGCGGAAGTCGAGCCGCTCCTTGCCGAACCAGTGGCCGACCACCTCGACCGGCGGGTCCGAGGTGATCCGGACGGCCCGCTCGACGTCGTCCCGGTTCTCGATGGGCCGGTTGAAGGAGAAGGAGACGATCATGCCGGTGCCGACAGTGGAACGGTTCTCCGGTTTGAAATAGCCGATGAACCGGCTCTCCGGCACCACGGTCGTGAAGGTGGTGTGCCGGGCGGAGCGGCGGCCGTGGGCGTCGAGCGCGACGGCGTCCACGCTGTACTTGGCGGCCAGCGCGAGCCGGGCGTCGGCCCGGGGCCGCCAGCGCAGCCCGTCCGCGGAGATCTCGCCGGCGACCCGGGTCCGTTGGGCGTCCTCCACTTGGACGACCGTCACCCGTTCGAGCCGCCCGCTGTCCACCCGTACCTCGACGGGGCCCGCGGCCGGCACCCCCCGGCTGCCGTCCTCCGGACTCACCCGGATGACATCTCCGGGGGCCCGCGCCTTGCCCGGCAGGGAGATGTCGATGCCCCCTTCGCCGCCCGCTGCTGTGCAGCCCGCAAGGCCCGCCATCAGTCCCGCCACCGCCAGGGCGTACCTCGCCCGCTTCCATACACGATTCACGCTCGGCCCAACGACAGGCCCCCTCCAGGGGAAACGTGCGTGCGGGCCATGTTGGGAGCACGGCCGTGCGGGCAGAACAGGGAGGACGACGCGAAAGAACGACGCGGGGGAGCGGTGGCCGGGACGCCGCCACTCCCCCGGTGCGGGCCCCACGAGCCCCACGAGCCGCGGGAGGCCGGGACGGTGTCGAGCGCAGCCGAGCAGGAGGCGGTACAGGAACGTGCCCTGGAGCGGGCCGGGCCGCCGGTATGGCCGGGGGCGCCGACGCCCCTCGGGGCCCGCTGCCGGATCGGGCCCGGTGGGGTGACCGGCACCAACTTCGCCCTGTGGGCGGGGGGCGCGGAGGCCGTGGAGCTGTGCCTGTTCGACGGGGACGGGACGGAGCGGCGGCTTCCGCTGACCGAGCTGACCCACGAGATCTGGCACGGCTTCGTGCCCGGGATCGGCGCCGGGCAGCGGTACGGCTACCGGGTGCACGGCCGGTGGGACCCGTGGACGGGGGCCCGCTGGAACCCGGCGAAGCTGCTCCTCGACCCGTACGCGCGGGCCGTCGAAGGCGACTTCTCCCTCCCTCCGGAGGTGTACGGGCACGTACGGGACTGGCCGCAGCAGCACGTCGCCGACACCGTCCGCGACGACCGGGACTCCGCCCCGTACGTCCCGAAGGGGATCGTCGTCCATGACGACGACGACTGGTCGGACGACCGCAGGCCCAAGACGCCCTGGCAGGACTCGGTCATCTACGAGCTGCACGTGAAGGGCTTCACCCAACAGCACCCCGGCATCCCGGAGCGGCTGCGCGGCACGTACGCGGGGCTCGCGCACCCGGCGGCGATCGAGCACCTCGTACAGCTGGGGGTGACGGCGGTCGAACTCCTGCCGGTCCATCAGTTCGCGCACGAGGACCACCTCCTGCGGCGCGGCCTGCGCAACTACTGGGGCTACAACTCCCTCGGCTACTTCGCCCCGCACGCCGCCTACTCCTCCTCCGGGACGACCGGGCAGCAGGTCGGCGAGTTCAAGAGGATGGTGCGGGCGCTGCACGCGGCCGGCATCGAGGTCATCCTCGACGTCGTCTACAACCACACGGCGGAGGCGGGCGAGCTGGGCCCCACCCTCTCCCTCAAGGGCATCGACAACCGCGGCTACTACCGGCTCCAGTCCGACGCCCGCCGGTACGCCGACTACACGGGCTGCGGCAACACCCTGCACGTCGTGCAGCCGCAGGTGCTGCGGCTCATCACCGACAGCCTCCGCTACTGGGTCACGGAGATGGGCGTCGACGGCTTCCGCTTCGACCTGGCGGCGGCCCTGGCCCGCTCGATGCACGACGTCGACATGCTCTCCCCCTTCCTCGCGGTCATCGCACAAGACCCCGTCCTGCGCCGGGTCAAACTCATCGCCGAACCCTGGGACGTGGGCAACGGCGGCTACCAGGTGGGCGCCTTCCCGCCGCTCTGGACCGAGTGGAACGACCGCTACCGGGACGCCGTCCGGGACTTCTGGCGGGGCGCGCTGCCCGACGTACGGGACCTCGGCTACCGGCTCTCCGGCTCCAGCGACCTGTACGCCTGGGGCGGGCGCCGGCCGTACGCCTCCGTCAACTTCGTCACCGCGCACGACGGCTTCACCCTCCGGGACCTCGTCACGTACGAGCGGAAGCACAACGAGGCCAACGGCGAGGGCAACCGGGACGGCACCCACGACAACCGCTCCTGGAACTGCGGGACGGAGGGCGAGACCGACGACCCGGAGATCCGGTCCCTCCGTCTCCGCCAGCTCCGCAACCTCCTCACCACCCTCCTCCTGTCCACCGGGGTCCCGATGCTCGTCGCCGGCGACGAGATGGGCCGCACCCAGGGCGGCAACAACAACGCGTACTGCCAGGACAACGAGATCGGCTGGCTCGACTGGTCCCTGCCGGAGGACCCGGGCCGGGCCCAGCTCCTCGCCCTCACCCGCCGGCTGCTCGCCCTGCGCCACCACCACCCGGTGCTGCGCCGCCGGGCCTTCTTCTCGGGGCGTCCGCAGGGCGCGGACGGGCTGCGGGACCTGGCCTGGTTCGGCGCGGACGGCGGCGAGATGACGGAACGGGACTGGTACGCGCCGACGGCGACGCTCGGCCTCTACCTCTCGGGCCGCGACATCCCGGGCCGCGACGAACGCGGCGAGCAGATCACCGACGACAGCTTCCTCGCCGTCCTGCACGCCGGGCCCCGCCCGCTGGAGTTCCGCCTTCCGGGCCCGCCGTGGGCGGAGTCGTACGAACTGGTCGTCGACACGGCCCACGAGGACCAGTCGGCGCCCCCGGGAACACTCCACCGGGGCGGCGAGACGATCACGGTGGGCGCCCGCTCGACGGTGCTGCTGCGGGTCCGGGGGTGAGGCCCGGACCTCAGGAGCGGCCCAGAATCCCCCGGTCGTAGCCGGCGGCGACGGCGGCCGCCCGGTCCTTGACCCCCAGCTTGCCGTAGATGTGCGTGAGGTGGGTCTTCACGGTGGCCTCGCTGATGAAGAGCTCGGCGGCGATGGCCCGGTTGGCGGTGCCCTTCGCGACGAGGGCGAGGATCTCGCCCTCGCGGGCGGAGAGCGCGGTGCCCGCGGCCGCGGCGGCGGGGGCGCGGACGGCCGTGACCAGTCGCGAGGCGACGGCCGGGGAGAGGACGGTACGGCCCTCGGCGGCGGCCCGCACGGCCGCGAACAGCTCCTCCCGGGGCGCGTCCTTGAGGAGATAGCCGGTGGCACCGGCCTCGATCGCCGGAAGGGTGTCGGTGTCCGTGTCGTACGTGGTGAGGACGAGGACACGGGAGCGGGCGCCGCGCCGGGTGAGCTCGGCGATGGCGTCGACGCCGCCGCCACCCGGCATGCGCAGGTCCATGAGGACGACGTCGGGGTCGAGTTCCCGGGCGAGTTCGACGCCCCGTACGCCGTCGGGGGCCTCGCCGAGGACACGGAAGCCGGAGCCTTCGGCGGCGAACATGCCGCGCAGGCCGTCCCGCACGACGGGGTGGTCGTCGACGATCAGAAGGGTGATGTCAGTCATGGCGCGCCCAACGGTACGCGAGCGGAGATCGCCGTCCCCTCGCCCGGTGCGGTCTCCACGACGACGGAACCGGCGAGGCGCGCGGCGCGGGCCCGCATCCCGCCGAGCCCGAACCCGCCGCCGTCGCCGCCGCTCCGAGCGGGAAGGGCGAGCGGGTCGAAGCCGCGTCCGTCGTCCCGTACGTCCAGGGTGATCTCGTCGCCCATGTAGGAGAGGGTGACGCCGGCCCGGTCGGCCCCGGAGTGGCGTGCGGCGTTGGACAGGGCCTCCTGGGCGATCCGCAGGAGCGTGGCGGCCACCTCGTCGTGGAGCGGCTCCTCGACGCCGGTCACGGTGAACCGGGTGTCGACGCCGGTGCGGTCGGCCCAGTCGGCGACCGTCTTGCGGAGGGCCTCCGGGAGGGAGTCGTGCTCCAGGGCGACCGGGCTGAGGTTCCGCACGGAGCGGCGGGCCTCGCCGAGGCTGTGCCGGGCGAGGTCGGCGGCCCGCCGGAGGTGCGCCTCGGCGCGACCGGCGTCGGGGGCAGCGGCGGACGCGGCCTGGAGCTGGGTGACGACACCGGTGAGGCCCTGGGCGATCGTGTCGTGGATCTCGGCGGCGAGCCGGCGCCGCTCGTCGGCGACCCCGGCCTCCCGGGCCTGGAGGAGGAGCTGCGCCTGGAGGGCCGCGTTCTCGGCGAGGGCCTGTTCGAGACGGCTGTTGGCGCGGCCGAGTTCGGCGATGGTGGCGGCTCGCTCGGCGGCCTTCTCCGCCTCCTTCGTACCGAGGTGGGAGAAGCCCACGGCGAGGCAGGCGTTCAGGGCGAACAGGCCGCCGAAGGCGAACCATTGCACGAGGGAGACGGGCGGCAGGCTGCCGGACTGGGAGCCGGCCATGATGACGGCGGTGACGAGGAGCCCGGCCCGGGAGAGGCGGCGGGGCAGCAGATGGGTGGCGTCGAAGTAGCCGATGCAGGCGTAGATCGAGAAGAAGGGGCTGAGCCAGGTCAGCGCGAAGGCGAGGGCGGTACGGACGAGGAAGTAGGCAGCGGAGGCGGGTCCGGGTGCCCCCGGCACGAGAACGGGTCCGCACCCGGGCAGCTCGGGCCCCCACCCGGTGGCCGCGACCACCCGGCGGCAGCGGAGGTCCCACACCACGTGGAGGAGGATCACCGCCGCCAGCAGAACACCGGCCGCCACCCGCTCCGTACGGTCCATGAACACGTCCACCGACACCCCGGCGATCACGGCGGCGATGCCGAGCAGTCCGTACGGCCCCCAGCGGAAGAACTGGCGCCAGCGCTCCTCGACGGTGACGGGCATCCCGCCGCCCCCTCTCGTTCCCGGCTCGTTCCCCGGCCGCTCCCGGCTCATTCCCAGCGGAACCAGCGCGCCGCGGCGCCGGTCAGCGCGGCCGTCCACAGGGCCATCACACCGAGCGCGGCCCAGCCGGGCCATCCTCCCGAGGCGGCGGCGTCGAGGGCCTCGGAGGCGGCGCCGAACGGGGTGAGCCCGACGAACCGCTGCAGCGTATCCGGCATGGCCTGGACGGGCACCCAGACCCCGGCCGTGAACATGGTGGGGAAGAAGACGAACGAACCGACGGCGGTGGCGATCTTCTGTGTCCGGGAGACCGCGCACACGGCCGAGCCGAGGGCGAGACCGCCCGCGACGGCGAGGAGCAGGGCGAGGAGGTAGCCGGCGGGGTTCCCCGGCAGGGCGACGCCGAAGGCGATCCGGCCCACCGCGATCACCAGCAGCGACGAGACTAGCGCCGCGGCGCCGTGCAGCGCGATCTGGGCGGTGAGCAGCGCCCCGGGGCGTACGGGAGTGGTGGACATCCGGCGCAGGATGCCGCGTTCGCGGTAGCCGGCGAGGACCGGGGGCATGGCCTGGAGCCCGGACATGATGAGGGCGAACAGGACGGAGACAGGGACGTAGACGTCGATGACGCGGCGCCCGCCGAGGTCCTCGGAGGCCTCCCGGAAGGAGGGGATCAGTCCGAGGATCACGAGCAGCACCGTCGGCGAGAGCATCACCCAGAACAGGGAACCCGGTTCGCGGGTGAAGAGCCGGGCCTCGGTGCGCAGGACGGCCACGGCGGGGCTGGGAGTGCTCATCGGAGATCGGTTCCCGTCAGGTCGAGGTAGGCGTCGTCGAGGGTGGCGTCGGCGACCCGGAGCTGACCGGCCGTGACGCCCTGGCGGGCGAGGAGCGAGACGAAGGCGGCGACGGTCTCGTCCGTGCCGGCGACGACCGTCCGCCCGTCCGCCGTCCCGACGGACACGGCACCGGGCAGGGCCCGCAGCGCCTCCGGGTCGAGCGGGGTGCCGGCGGCGAAGGAGATCTCCTTGGCGGCCGAGGCCCGGCCGATCAGGCCGTGGGGGGTGTCGAGCGCGGTGATCCGGCCCTGGTCGAGGACGGCGATCCGGTCGCAGAGCCGCTGGGCCTCCTCCATGAAGTGGGTGACGAGCAGCACCGTCACCCCAGCGTCGCGGAGGGACTCGACAAGCGTCCACACCTCGCGGCGGGCGCGCGGGTCGAGACCCGCGGTGAGTTCGTCGAGGACGACGACCCGGGGGTCGCCGAGGAGCGCGAGGGCGATGAACAGCCGCTGCTTCTGGCCCCCGGACAGCTTCCCGAACCGGGTCCGCAGGTACGGAAGCAGCCCGAGCCGCTCGGCGAGCGCCTGCCGGTCGGCGGGCCGCTCGTAGAAGGAGGCGTACAGGTCGAGCGCCTCACGGACGGTCAGCTTGGCCTGGAGCTCGCTCTCCTGGAGCTGGACCCCGAGGACCCGGGTGACGTCGTCCCGCTGTGTCGCAGGGTCGTACCCGCAGACGCGCACCTGCCCCTCGTCGGGGGTCCGCAGCCCTTCGACGCACTCCACGGTCGTGGTCTTCCCGGCGCCGTTGGGGCCGAGGATCCCGAAGATCTCCCCCTCGCCGACCTCGAAGGAAACCCCGTCGACGACCTTCCGGCCGCCGTAAGCCTTGTGCAGTCCCCGCACTTCGATCGCTGTCATGTCCCCAGACTGCCGAGCGCGGCAGATCCCGGGCATCGGCCATCGCGCTCGAAACGGCATCAGCCGATCGGTGGATGCCGGGTACGACTCCGGGTCCGACGGTCGGCCCGCGACTCCGGGAACCCCCCGCGCGGCAGGGCGGCGGGAAAACCGGATGAGACGTGTCAGTGGTGAACCGTAGGGTCGGCCCTGATGCCCGAGAAACCCTTGCCCCCAGAGAATCCGTCCCCCGACCGCTCCGCGGTGCGCGTGCTGTTGCGGCTGTGGCCGTACGTGCGGCCCGTGCGGGGGCGGTTGGTCACGGCGGCGATCGTCGCGATCGTCGCCTCCTGTCTGTCCCTCGTCATCCCGCTCGTCCTGAAATGGATGGTCGACGGACCCATCACCGACCACGATCCGAGCGGCGTCTGGCTGGGGGCGCTCTACCTCCTCCTGCTCGGCATCGCCGAGGCCGTCCTCTTCGGGTACCGGCGCTGGCTGGTGGCGCGGCCGCTCGCCGGGGTCGAGGCACGGATGCGGGCCGATCTGTACCGCAGGCTCCAGCGGCTGCCGATCGCCTTCCACGACCGGTGGGCGTCGGGGCAGCTGCTTTCGCGCGGCACGACCGACCTCATGCTGGTCCGGATGTTCCTCGCCTTCCCCCTGACCTTCCTGCTGGTCAACGGCGTGACGATCCTCGCCGGTTACGTGCTGCTGCTCGCCCAGGACTGGTCCCTCGGCCTGGTGCTGCTCACGCCCGTCGTACCGCTCGTCATCGTCTGCTCGCTCTTCGAGAGCCGGTACGGGGTCGTGGCCCGCCGCGCCCAGGACCAGGTCGGCGACCTGACGACGGTCGTCGAGGAGAGCGTCCTGGGCATCCGGATCATCAAGGGCTTCGGCCGGCACCGCAGCCAGGCCCGGGCCTTCCGCTCGCTCGCCGAACTCCTGCGGGGCACCGAGCTGACCAAGGCCCGGCTGCTCGCCATGATCTGGGCGGTCATCACCGTCGTCCCCGAGCTGGCCATCGGGGCGGCCCTGGTCCTCGGCACCGTGCAGGTCGCGGACGGCGACCTGTCGGCGGGCACCCTCGTCGCGTTCCTTTCGACGGCGCTCGCGCTGCGCTGGCCGGTCGAGTCGATCGGCTTCCTCCTCGCGATGAGCCAGGAGGCCGCGACCGCGACGGAACGGTACTTCGAGGTGATGGACGCGGAGGAGGAACCGGAGACGGCCACCGCCTCGCCCACCGCGGCGGACGGCCCCGACGGGGTCCGCTTCGAGGGCGTGTCGTTCCGCTACCCGGACGCACCGGACGGCACGCCGCCCGTCCTGGACGGGATCGACCTGCACATCCGCCCCGGCGAGACGCTGGCCCTGGTCGGCGGCACCGGCTCCGGCAAGACGACGCTCACCGCGCTCGTACCGCGCCTGCACGAGGCGACCGGCGGCCGGATCCTCCTGGACGGCGAGGACATCGCCCTGATGGAGCGGGAACGGCTGCGGACCCTCGTGTCGGTGGCCTTCGAGGAGCCGACGCTGTTCTCGGCGAGCGTCGGGGAGAACGTCCTCATGGGCGCCGCGACCGGCGCCGGCGAGCCGGAACTGCGGCGCGCCCTCGGCGTGGCGCAGGCCGACGGCTTCGTCGACCGGCTGCCGGAGGGCTCGGCGACCCAGGTCGGCGAGCAGGGCCTGAGCCTGTCGGGCGGCCAGCGCCAGCGCCTCGCGCTGGCACGCGCGGTGGTCGGCAAACCCCGCTTCCTGGTCCTCGACGACCCCCTCTCGGCGCTCGACGTGCACACGGAGGCACGCGTGGAGGCGGCGCTGCGGGAGGTGCTGCGCGAGACGACGGCGCTGGTCGTGGCGCACCGCCCGTCGACGGTGATGCTCGCCGACCGGGTCGCGCTGCTCTCCGAGGGCCGCATCACGGCGGTCGGCACGCACCAGGAACTGCTGCGGAGCAGCGAGGAGTACGCCTGGCTGATGTCCGGCGAGGACAACGAGGGGATCGAGAACCGATGACGGAGACGACCGTCGCCACCAAGAACGAACCCCCGGCGACACTCCCCCGGACACCACCCGCGGACCCCTTCGACCGCGACGACCTGCCGACACCCCCCGGCGCGACGGGCGCGCTGCTGCGCTCCCTCCTCGCCGGCCACCGCCTGCGGGTCACGACGGCCGCGCTCGTCCTCCTCCTCAAGGAGGCGGCGATCCAGGCGGGCCCGCTGCTCGTCGCGTACGCCATCGACCGGGGCGTCCCGGCGTTCCGCGCGGGAGACCACGGCCCGGTGGTGGCGGTCGCGCTCGGCTACCTGCTCTGCGCCACGCTCTCGGGACTCCTCCAGTACGCCTTCGTACGGGTGGCGGCCCGCGTCAACCAGGACGTCCTGTTGGACATCCGGGGCCGGATCTTCCGCCACGCGCAGCTCCTGAGCGTCGACTTCCACGAGCGGTACACCTCGGGCCGGCTGATCTCCCGCTCGACGACGGACGTCGAGTCGCTCCGCGAGCTGCTCTCGGAGGGCCTCCAGGAACTGATCGGGGTCGTCCTCTCCTTCGTCTCCATCGCCGCCATCCTCCTCTGGCTGGACCTCGGCATCGGAGCGGTGGCCGTGGCCTCCTTCCTCCCCCTCTACCTGCTCGTACGGATCTACCAGCGCCGCGCGGGCGAGGTGTACGCCGAGCGGTCCACGGCGATCGCGGGCGTGATCGTGAAGTTCGCGGAGACGATGAACGGGATCCGCCCGGTCCGGGCGTTCCGCCGCGAGCGGACCAACGACACCGAGTTCGCGGCCCTCAACCACCGCCACGAGCGCAGCAACGGCGACGTGCTCCTCGAAATGGCCCGCTACGTGGTCGGTTCGCGCCTGGTCGCGAACACGGCGGTGGCGGGCATGTGCCTGTGGGGCGCGTACCGGGTCGCGGACGGCACGCTGGAACTGGGCGTCCTGGCAGCGGCGGTGCTGTACATGCGACGCCTGTACGACCCGATCGACCGCCTCGGCATGTTCCTCAACTCGTACGAGTCGGCGGCGGCCAGCCTCGGCAAGATCGCGGGCCTCCTGGCACAGGAACCGGGCGTCCCGGAGACGACGGCCCCCACCCGACTGCCGGAACGCCCGGGCACACCGGGCCGCGAGGTGGTCTTCGAGAAGGTCCGCTTCGCGTACCGGACGGGCGGCGAAGTCCTGCCCGCCTTCGACCTCACGATCCCCGCAGGCCAGACGGTCGCGGTAGTCGGAGCGACAGGCGCGGGCAAATCGACCCTCGCCAAGCTCCTCTCCCGCTTCTACGACCCCACGGACGGCAGGGTCCTCCTCGACGGCATCGACCTCAAGGACCTCACCACCCCCTCCCTCCGCCAGGGCGTGGTCATGGTCACCCAGGAGGCGTTCCTCTTCTCCGGCACCGTGGCGGAGAACATCGCGATCGGCCGCCCGGACGCGACCCGCGACGAGATCGAGGAGGCGGCCAGGGCCATCGGTGCCCACGAGTTCATCGCGAGCCTCCCGGACGGCTACGACACGGACGTACGCAAGCGCGGCGGCCGGATCTCGGCGGGCCAGCGCCAACTGGTGGCCTTCGCACGGGCGCTCCTCGCGGACCCGGCGGTGCTGATCCTGGACGAGGCGACGAGCTCGCTGGACGTACCGGGCGAGCGGGCGGTGCAGCGGGCGATGGACACGGTCCTGGCGGGCCGTACGGCGGTGGTCATCGCCCACCGCCTCTCCACGGTCGAGGTCGCGGACCGGGTCCTCGTCATGGAGCAGGGCAGGATCGTCGAGGACGGCACGCCCAAGGCCCTGGTCTCGGGCGACGGCCACTACGCGAGCCTGCACCAGGCGTGGCGGGACAGCCTGGTGGGCTGAACGCCCCCCACGCTCAGGTCCGCCGCAGCACCACGAAGGCCACTCCGGCCGCAACCACCATCAACAGGGAGGCGCCCAGGGCAGCACCGGCCATGGCCTCGGTGAAGGCCCCCCGGGCCGCGTCGAGGACGGACGCCGAGCCCTCCAGCGCACCTCCCAGCGTCTCCCGGGCGGCGGCGGGCGCGGAGGCGGGCATCGCCGCGGTGTAGACGGCCGCGCCGATCGACCCGAGGACCGCCATGCCGAGCGCCCCGCCCAGCTCCTGCCCCGATTCGAGGACGGCGGCGGCCGAGCCGGCGCGCTCGGGCGGGGCGGCGCCGAGGGCGAGTTCGTTGGCGAGGGTCATGGCGGAGACGAGCCCGGCGGCGTAGAGGGCACTGGCCACCAGGACCACCCAGAGGGGCGTGGCGCGGTCGATCGCGGCGAGCCAGGCGAAGCCGCCGGCGGCGACGAGGAACCCGCCACCCATGACGTACGCCCGGTCGACCCGCCGGGCGAGCACCGCGGCCACCGGGGCGGCGACAAGAACGCCACCGGTGGGGACGAGGCTCCACAGGGCCGCTTCGAACGGGCTCTGGCCGAGGACGGACTGGAGGTACTGGGTGAGGAAGACGGCGAAGCCGACGGTCGCGACCATGGCGAGCAGGTTGACGAGGAGGGAGCCGCCGTAGGCCCGGGTGCGGATCAGCCCGAGGTCGATCATGGGCTGGTCGAGCCGACGCTGCCGCCGAACGAACACGAGGGCAAGAAGCAACCCACCGGCCACACCGACCGCGGGCAGGACAGCCCAGCCCTCCTTGGCGATCTCCTTGATCCCGTACACCAGGGGCAGCAGGGCGGCGAGCGACAGCGCGGCGCTCAGCAGATCGAACGGCCCGCCACGGGCCGCGCCCTTGGACTCGGGAAGCAGCAGGGGCCCGAGGACGAGAAGCAGGGCCATCGCGGGCAGGTTGACGAGGAAGACGGACCCCCACCAGAAGTGTTCGACGAGCGCGCCGCTGACGACGGGTCCGAGGGAGATGCCGCTCGCCATGACGGAGGTCCACGCGGTGACGGCCGTGGCGCGCTGGGCCGGGTCCTGGAAGAGGTTGCGGATCAGGGCGAGGGTGGCGGGCATGAGGCAGGCGCCGGCGAGGCCGAGGAGGGCGCGGGCGCCGATGAGGGCGCCGGGGCTGTGGGCGTAGGCGGCGGCGACGGAGGCGACGCCGAAGAGGGCGGCGCCGCCGAGGAGCACTCTGCGGCGCCCGACGCGGTCGCCGAGGGCGCCCATGGTGACGAGGAGTCCGGCGAGGACGAACCCGTACGTGTCGAGGATCCAGAGTTGTTCGGTGGCTCCGGGGCGCAGGTCGGCGCTGATGGAGGGGATGGCGAAGTAGAGGACGGAGACGTCCATGGAGACGAGGAGCAGGGGCAGCATGAGGACGCCGAGGGCGGTCCATTCGCGGCGCCCGGCACGGGCGGGCCCTGGTCCGGCGGTGTGTCCGGGGTGTGCGGTGAGTGTCATGGGAGGAAGAAAGCAGCGCGGCGCGTACGGTGCCACTCCCGCCCTAGTGCACCGCACAGCGAACCCCAAAACCCCCAGCTCACATGGGCGTACACCGTCCCGACCGCACTAGTACACTCCACCGGATGACGAACGAGCCGCCCTACCTCGCCATCGCCGCCGAACTCCGCCGCCGCATCCGGTCGGGCGAACTGTCCCCGGGCGACCGGGTGCCGTCGACGCGGGCCGTCACGCGCGAGTGGGGCGTGGCGATGGCGACGGCCACGAAGGCGCTGGGGGTGCTGCGCCAGGAGGGCCTGGTGCGCCCCGAGCCGGGGGTGGGCACGGTGGTCGTCGCACGGACGGACCGGGGCGCGGGACGGGACACAGGACCGGGCGCGGGACCGGACACGGAGCCCCTCACGCGGCAGCGCCTGGTCGACGCCGCGCTGGAACTGGCCGACGCCGAGGGCCTGAACGCGCTGACGATGCGCCGGGTGGCGACGGCGCTCGGGGTGTCGACGATGACGCTGTACCGCCATGTGCCGGGCAAGGCGGAGCTGGTGCGGCTGATGGCGGACGCGGCCTGCGGCGAGGTGCCGTTGGGGCCGGTGCCGCCGGAGTGGCGGGGGGGTCTGGAGCAGGGGGCGCGCTGGCTGCGCGGGGTGTACGCGCGGCACCGGTGGATGGCGCACGCGATGGCCTCGTTCACGCGGCCGGTCGCGACGCGGAACGCGATGGCGTACCTGGAGTGGGTGTTGCAGTCGTTGCGGGGCACTCCGCTGACGCACACGGAGAAGCTCCACGCGCATCTGCTGATCTTCGCCTACGTGCAGGGCCTGTCGATGGCGGCCGATCTGGAGGAGCAGGCGCGGCAGGACACGGGGATCTCCGACGGCGAGTGGATGGAACAGAATGAGCCACGCTTCGACGCGATCCAGGCGGGCGGTTCGTACCCCGAGCTGAACTCGGTGACCAGCGGCGGCGAGTTCGGTCTGGACCTGGACGCGCTCTTCGAATTCGGGCTTCAGCGAACGTTGGACGGCATCGCGTCCATGATCGACGAAACGTCCGGTTAACGAACACGGACGTACGGGCAGCGGACGAATTCCGGCCAACTTGCTGACGCACTCATGACAGGTCCCCGTCATTCCTGTCACTCTCTCCCCGGTTCTTCGCATCACTGTTCAGCGCTTCACCCGAACGAGTTCCACCCCGAACGTGCTCCACAGCTCTCCTTGCTCTGCCCGGACGGACTCACCCAAGGCCGCCGGTACCCCCCTCGCATAAGGAGTCTGCGTGAGATCCACGCCCAGCCGTCGCGCCACCGCGACCGGCGCTCTGATCGCTGCCGCCGCCATGATCGCCGTTGGCGTCCAGACGGGTTCCGCCACCGCGGCGAACACCCCCTGGAACATCGCCCCCCAGGCCCAGAAGGGCACCTCGGCGAACCCCGGCAAGCTCCCGGCCGACCTCACCCCCGCCGAGCGCGTCGCGCTCATCAAGGCGGCCGACGCCGACAAGGCCGCCACGGCCAAGTCCCTCGGCCTCGGCGCCCAGGAGAAGCTGGTCGTCCGCGACGTCGTGCAGGACCGCGACGGCACGACCCACACGCGCTACGAGCGCACCTACGCCGGACTGCCCGTCCTCGGCGGTGACCTGATCGTCGAGGAGTCGAAGGCCGGCGCCCGTCAGAGCGTCTCCAAGGCTTCCCGCGCGGAGCTGAAGAACGTCGACACCAGCGCCACCGTCACCCCGGCCGCCGCGTCGAAGCAGGCTCTGGGCGCCGCGAAGGCGGAGGGCTCCGACAAGGCCGAGACGAACCGCGCCCCGCGCAAGGTCGTCTGGATGGCCAAGGGCGCCCCCGTCCTCGCGTACGAGACCGTCGTCGGCGGCCTCCAGCACGACGGCACCCCGAACGAGCTGCACGTCGTCACGGACGCCAAGACCGGCGCGAAGCTGTACGAGTGGCAGGCCATCGAGACCGGCACCGGCAACACGCAGTACAGCGGCCAGGTGACCCTCGGCACCGCGCCCTCGTACACGCTGACCGACACCGGCCGCGGCAACCACAAGACGTACAACCTCAACGGTGGTTCGTCGGGCACCGGGACGCTGTTCAGCAACACCACCGACGTGTGGGGCAACGGCAGCCCGTCCAACAAGGAGACGGCCGGCGCCGACGCGCACTACGGCGCCGCGCTCACCTGGGACTACTACAAGAACGTGCACGGCCGCACCGGCATCAAGGGTGACGGCGTCGGCGCGTACTCGCGGGTCCACTACGGCAACGCGTACGTCAACGCGTTCTGGTCGGACTCCTGCTTCTGCATGACGTACGGCGACGGCTCGGGCAACACCAAGCCGCTGACGTCCATCGACGTGGCCGCGCACGAGATGACGCACGGCGTCACCTCCAACACGGCCGGCCTGCAGTACAGCGGCGAGTCCGGCGGCCTCAACGAGGCCACCTCGGACATCTTCGCGGCGGCCGTCGAGTTCTACGCCAACAACGCCAACGACCCGGGCGACTACCTGGTCGGCGAGAAGATCGACATCCGCGGCAACGGCACCCCGCTCCGCTACATGGACAAGCCGAGCAAGGACGGCTCGTCCAAGGACGCGTGGTACTCGGGCCTCGGCGGCATCGACGTCCACTACTCCTCGGGCCCGGCGAACCACTTCTTCTACCTGCTCTCCGAGGGCAGCGGCGTCAAGACCGTCAACGGCGTCACCTACGACTCGCCGACCTCCGACGGCCTGCCCGTCACCGGCATCGGCCGGGCCAAGGCCGAGCTGATCTGGTTCAAGGCGCTCACCACCAAGTGGGGCACGACGACGGACTACGCCGGTGCCCGCACCGGAACGGTCGACGTCGCCAAGGCGCTCTACGGCGCCACCAGCCCCGAGGTCGCGGCCGTCGAGGACGCCTGGGCCGCCATCAACGTGGGCCCGCGCTCCGGCGGCGGCACCCCGCCCACCGGCAAGGTCTTCGAGAACTCGGCCGACGTGTCCGTCCCGGACAACGGCGCCGCGGTCACCTCGACGGTCAACGTCACCGGTGTCACCGGCAACGCCCCGAGCAACCTCTCGGTCGGCGTGGACATCGTCCACACCTACCGCGGTGACCTCGTCGTCGACCTCGTCGCCCCCGACGGCTCGGTCTACAGCCTCAGCAACCGCTCCGGCGGCAGCGCCGACAACATCGTCCAGACCTTCACCGTGAACGCCTCCACCGAGGTCGCCAACGGTGCCTGGAAGCTCCGCGTCCAGGACAAGGCCTCGATCGACACCGGCTACATCAACAACTTCAAGCTCACCTTCCCGTAAGCGGGAAGGCCCACTCGGCCTGAAGTGACAGGGCGGACGCCCGGAGGGATCGTTCCCTCCGGGCGTCCGCGCGTCTGCATACTCTTGGGCGCATGATCAGGGTGCTGCTGGCCGACGACGAGACGATGATCAGGGCAGGGGTCCGGGCGATCCTCACCACCGACCCCGGGATCGAGGTGGTCGCCGAGGCCGGCGACGGCCACGAGGCGGTCGAACTCGCCCGGCTGCACCGCCCCGACGTCGCCCTGCTCGACATCCGGATGCCCCGGCTCGACGGGCTCGGCGCCGCGGAGGAGCTCCGCAGGACCGTCCCGGACACGGCCGCCGTCATGCTCACCACCTTCTCCGAGGACGCCTACATCGCGCGGGCGCTGGCCCTCGGCGTCAGCGGCTTCCTGCTCAAGTCCGGGGACCCGCGCGAACTCATCGCCGGGGTCCGGGCCGTGGCCGCCGGCGGCGCCGCGCTCTCCCCCGCCGTCGCCCGCCGGGTCATCGACACGCTCGGCGGCGAACGCCTGGGCCGGGCCGCCGAGGCGCGGGCCCGGCTGGAGCCGCTCACCGGCCGCGAGCGGGAGGTCGTCGCCCTCCTCGGCGCGGGTCTCTCCAACCAGGAGATCGCGGACCGCATGTACGTCGTCGAGGGCACCGTCAAGGCGCACGTGAGCGCCGTCCTGGGCCGGCTGGGGCTGCGCAACCGCGTGCAGCTCGCGATCCTCGCGTACGAGGCGGGCATGGTCCCCGATGCGTGAGCGCCTCTTCGACCTGGGTCTCTGGCTGCTGCTGTGCGTCCCGGTGCTGCTGAGGTCGGACCCCAACGACGGCGGGAGCTGGGCGCAGGTCGCGATCGGCGTCGTGGTGCTCGGCGGCTGCGTCGCGGTCAGCCGGAGGTGGCCGCTGGCGCCGATCGCGGTCACGGTCGCGGCGAGCCTGCCCGCCACCCTGGAGCTGTTCACCCCCTCGTACAGCCTGGCGCTCATCGCCTTCGGCTATCTCGCGGGGCGCCGCCAGGAGCACACCCGGGGCGCACTGTGGCTGTTCGGCGCGGTGGCCGCGGTCGGCCTGCTCCTCACCCGTATCACCGCCACCTCGCTCGGCCAGTGGTTCACGCTGCTCCTCGCGCTGGCCCTGGCGATCGTCGCGCCCTGGCTGATCGGCCGGTACGTCCGCCAGTACGACCGGCTCGTGCACAGCGGCTGGGAGCTCGCCGACCGGATGGAGCGCGAACAGGCGGCCGTCGCCGACCGGGAGAGGCTGCGGGAGCGGTCCAGGATCGCGGGCGACATGCACGACTCCCTGGGCCACGACCTGGCCCTGATCGCCGTGCGGGCGGGCGCCCTGGAGGTCGACCCGGCGCTCGGCCCGGACCAGCAGCACGCGGCCGGTGAGCTGCGCCGGGCGGCGGCCGACGCGACGGCCCGCCTCCGGGACGTGATCGGCGTCCTGCGCCAGCCCGACGAGGACCCGGCGCCCACGGCCCCGGGCGGCGAACCGGTCGAGGAGCTCGTCTCCCGCGCCCGAGCCTCGGGCCTCGCGGTGACCCTGACGGTGACCGGGTCGGGGCGGGAGCCGGACGGGATGGCCGGCTGGGCGCTGCACCGGGTCGTGCAGGAGGCGCTCACCAACGCGGCGAAGCACGCGCCGGGCGGCGGCGTCGACGTCCGGGTCGACTCCGGCGCCGAGCGCGTCGCCGTGGACGTCGTGAGCGGTCCGGGTACGGCCGGGTCGCCGCTCGCCTCGGGCGGCACGGGGCTCGTCGGCCTCGACGAGCGCGTACGACTGGCGGGCGGGGTCCTGTCGCACGGGCCCACGCCCGACGGGGGCTTCGCGGTCCGGGCGACCCTGCCGCGCCGGACGCCCACCGGCGCCCCGACCGCCACGCCCTCCCCCACCGCGCCCATGTCGGCCCGGGAGCTGGACCGGGTCCGCCGCCAGGTCCGCAAGGGCCTCGCGCAGGCCATCTGGATCCCGCTCGCGCTGCTCGCCGCGCTCGGTCTGCTCATGGCCGGGGTGGCGCTGTGGACCCAGCACCAGTCGTACCTGGAGCCGGACGACTACGAGCGGATGCGGATCGGGCAGTCCCTCCACGACATCACCGAGGCCGAGGACCTGCCCGACCGGCCGCTGGACGGCCCGCCGAAGGGTGTTCCGGCGGAGCCGCCCGGTGTGGACGAGTGCCGGTACTACCGGTCCACGCTGTTCGCCGCGGTCCCGGTGTACCGGCTCTGCTTCACCGGCGGGCACCTCGCCGACAAGGCCGAGGTGCGCTGACGCCGGAGTGCGCCGGCGCCGGAGTGCGCCGGCGCCGAGGAGCGCCGGCGCCGTCTACCGCAGCAGGACGCCCGCGCCCTCCCCCGTCGTCTCCTCCGGCAGGGCCAGGAGGCCCGGCTCCGACGGGTGGGCGAGGAGCGGGTGCGCGGGCAGGACGCGGACCGTGCAGCCGAAGGGCCCGGTCCGGTCGAGCTCCAGGGTGCCCGCGTAGGGCAGGCGCCCCTCCAGGTCCGGGCCGCCCGCCGGCTTCAGGGTGGCGGTGCGGGTGTCCGCGAGGGTGTCGTCGGCGTCGACCCGGCCGGTGACGGCCTGCACCTCGACGTCGTCGGGGCCGAGTTCGCCCAGGGCGACCCGGACCCGGACGACCGGGGTCGAGCCGAGCTCCGCGTCCGCCAGGTCGTCCGCGAGCTCGTCGCCGACCTCGACGTGGTCGACGGACACCTTGGGCCAGCCTTCCCGGACCCGGGCCTTCCAGGCCGCGAGTTCCCGCGCCCGGTCCGGGGTGAGCGCCCGGCGGGCGGCGCCGGCGGGGACGTACAACCGCTCGACGTACTCGCGGACCATCCGGTCGGCGAGCACCTTCGGGCCGAGGTCGGCGAGGGTGCGCCGGACCATCGCCGTCCAGGCGGCCGGCACGCCGTCGGGGCCCCGGTCGTAGAAGCGGGGGGCGACCCGGCGCTCGATCAGCTCGTAGAGGGCGGCGGCCTCCAGGTCGTCGCGGCGCTCCTCGTCGGCGGCGGCCGCGCCGTCGGCGGTGGGGATGGCCCAGCCGAAGTCGGACTCGAACCACTCGTCCCACCAGCCGTCGAGGACGGAGAGGTTGAGGCAGCCGTTGAGGGCGGCCTTCATGCCGCTGGTGCCGCAGGCCTCCAGGGGGCGGAGGGGGTTGTTGAGCCAGACGTCGCAGCCGGGGTAGAGGCCGCGGGCCATCGCCATGCCGTAGTCGGGCAGGAAGACGATCCGGTGCCGGACCCGGGGGTCGTCGGCGAAGCGGACCAGCTCCTGCACGAGCCGCTTCCCGCCGTCGTCGGCGGGGTGTGCCTTGCCCGCGACGACGAGCTGCACGGGCCTCTCGGGGTGGAGCAGCAGGGCGCGCAGCCGGTCCTTGTCCCGCAGCATGAGCGTGAGCCGCTTGTACGAGGGGACGCGGCGGGCGAAGCCGATGGTGAGGACGTCGGGGTCGAGGACGGAGTCGGTCCAGCCGAGTTCGGCGGCGGCGGCGCCGCGGTGCCGCCAGGAGGCCCGGAGCCGGTCCCGTACGTCGGTCACGAGCCGTTCGCGGAGGGTGCGGCGCAGCTCCCACAGCTCCCGGTCGGAGGCGTCGGGGCCGAGCCGTCCGACCTCGGGGGCGACCCAGGTGGGGGCGTGGACGCCGTTGGTGATCGAGGTGATGGGCACCTCGTCGGCGTCGAAGCCCGGCCAGAGCCCGGCGAACATGGACCGGCTGACGGCGCCGTGGAGGGTGGAGACGCCGTTGGCGCGCTGCGCGAGGCGCAGGCCCATGGCGGCCATGTTGAAGACGCCGGGGTCGCCGCCGAGCGGGGTCTCGTCGCCGAGGGCGAGGACGCGGCCGGTGTCGACGCCGGGGAGGGCGCCGTCCTGGCCGAGGTGGCGGGCGACCAGGCTGCGGTCGAAGCGGTCGATGCCGGCCGGGACGGGGGTGTGGGTGGTGAAGACGGTTCCGGCCCTGACGGTCTCCAGGGCGGCGTCGAAGTCGAGCCCCTCCCCCTGGAGTTCGCGGATGCGTTCGAGGCCGAGGAGTCCGGCGTGGCCCTCGTTGGTGTGGAAGACCTCGGGTGCGGGGGTGCCGGTGAGCCGGGTGTACGTGCGGACGGCACGGACGCCGCCGATGCCGAGCAGCATCTCCTGGAGGAGCCGGTGCTCGCTGCCGCCGCCGTACAGCCGGTCGGTGACGCTCCGTTCGCCGGGGGCGTTCTCCTCGACGTCGGAGTCGAGCATGAGGAGCGGGACGCGGCCGACCTGCGCGATCCAGATGTGGGCGTGCAGGCTGCGCCCGCCGGGCAGGGCGAGGGTGATCCGGGCGGGGGTGCCGTCGGCCTCGCGGAGCAGGGTGACCGGCAGCTCGCCGGGGTCGAGGACGGGGTACTGCTCCTGCTGCCAGCCGTCGCGGCCGAGGGACTGCCGGAAGTAGCCGTGGCGGTAGAGCAGGCCGACGCCGATCAGCGGGACGCCGAGGTCGCTGGCGGACTTGAGGTGGTCGCCGGCGAGGATGCCGAGGCCGCCGGAGTACTGGGGCAGGGCAGCGGCGACGCCGAACTCGGGCGAGAAGTAGGCGACGGCGGCGGGCGGCTGCCCGGGTTGCCCCTGGTACCAGCGGGGGGCGTGGAGATAGGTGTCGAGGTCCTCTGCGGCGGCGGCGAGCCGGGCCAGGAAGTCCCGGTCGGCGGCGAGCGCGGCGAGCCGGGGGGCTTCGAGGCTGCCGAGGATCCGGACGGGATCGGCGCCGGCCACGTCCTCGGAGGCGAGGGACGAGAAGAGCGCGCAGGTGGGTTCGTGCCAGGACCAGCGCAGGTTGTGCGCGAGGTCGGCGAGGGGTCGAAGGGTGTCGGGGAGGACGGGACGCACGGTGAATCGACGGATTGCCTTCACGTGTTCCACCTTCGCAGGCGAGTACGGAGCGGAGTGGACGCACCACGCTGTGCGTCCGTCGTTCCGCTCCGACGTTAGGTCACCTCGCCTCGTGGGGCCACGGCGCGTCGGGGAGCGCGGCGTGTCGGCCCGGTGGGTTTCAGCCGATGGCGGGGAGCCGCACCTCGTACGGGGAGCCCTGGTTGACCGTGTCGGGGTCGAAGGCCCCGGCGGCGGCGTACCGCCCGGCGACGGTGGCGAGTTCCTCGGCCGGGAGGACGTCGTGGATGTCGGTGAAGCCGTGCGGGGCGCGCTCGTGGGCGAGGTTGATGACGACCTCGGGGCCGAGCCGCCGGTTGGCGCGCTGGAGCGCGGTCATGGCGGGCCGGCGTTCGGACTCGTACGCGGCGAGGCCCTCGGCCGGGTCGTCGTGCCGGGCCAGCGCGTGGGCGAGGGCGCGGGCGTCGACGATCGACTGGGTGGCCCCGTTGGACCCGGTCGGGTACATGGCGTGGGCGGCGTCGCCGACGAGGGTCGTCCGGCCGTGGGTCCAGCGGTCGAGGGGTTCGCGGTCGACCATCGGGTACTCGTGCGCGGAGTCGGCGGCGCGCAGGACGTCGGGGACGCTGACGCCGTCGAACTCCCAGCCCTCGTAGAAGCGGAGGAACGTTTCCACGGGCACGGAACGATCCCAGTCGCCGCGCAGCCGCTCCTCGCCGGAGCCGATGCCGGAGCCGATGCCGGAGCCGATGCCGGAGCCGGACCCGGAGCCGGAGCCGGAGCCGGCCCCGCTCCCGGACCCGTTGCCGGTCTCCGCCGGGCGGGCCAGCGCCCAGTTCACCAGGACCTCACGGCCCGGCCCCGTCGGCCGGCCCATCGGGTACACGACGGCCTTCTGCCGGTCGTCGCCGGCGATCAGCATGAACGAGCCCACCGCCCGCGCCGGCATCCGGGACACCCCCCGCCACACCAGCATCCCGTTCCACGGCGGCCCGCCCTCGCCCGGGTACAGGGCCGCCCGGACCGCCGACCGGATGCCGTCCGCGCCCACCAGCACGTCCGCTTCGAGCGAGGCCCGGCCCCGCACGGCCCCCGACCGGTGCTCCAGGCGCAGCCGGGGCCGGCCGTCGGGCAGCGGCTCCACCCCGCTCACCCGGACCCCGGTCACCAGCGCCGCCGCGCCGAGCCGGGCCCGGACCGCCCCCGCGAGGACCTGCTGGAGGTGTGCGCGGTGCACCGAGAGCTGCGGCCAGCGGTAGCCCGCGCCGAGGCCGCGCGGCTCGCGGGATATCAGGCCGCCCGAGCGGTGGTAGTAGCGCAGTTCGCGGGTGCGCAGGGCGCCGGCCTCCAGCGCGTCGAGCAGGCCGAGGGCGTCCAGTTCGCGGACGGCGTTCGGCATCAGGTTGAGTCCGGCGCCCACCGGGCGGATCGCGGCCGCCGCCTCGACGACCGTGACCCGCTCGAATCCGGCGGCGTGCAGGGAGAGCGCGGTGGTGAGCCCGGCGATGCCGCCGCCGGCGATCACGATGTGCGGGCTCCGTCCGTAGAGGGAGGACACGGGGACGGAAGCGGGGGAGGAAGCGTGGAGGGACATCGACTGCTCCTTCGGGCCGCTACGCGGCGGCGGGCCCGACAGGGGCCCCTGCGGGACGGCGTCGCACGGTCGCGCGGCGCACCATGGTCTCGTTCTCCCTGGTCAGGTCCAGGATCGAGCGCAGCAGCGCGATCGGGGCGCCGCCGCTGCCCTCCTCGTACAGGCGCACGTCGTCGCTGTACGCCTTGCGGGCGATGCCGATGTGCCGGGCCCGGAACGTCTTGAGGATCCGTAGCACCCGGCCGAGCGCGGCCGCCGAGGCCACGAGCTCGGGCGGCAGCCGGTCGACCTCCTCCCAGCTCACCGCCGCCGACAGCTTGCTCACGGCCGACACCCCGCCCCGGTGCCGGGCGTGGAACTCCCGCCAGGCCGGCAGGGCGTACGGCAGGGACTCGGCCAGGAAGGCGTCGTAGGCGGTGTCGGAGCGGTCGCACTGCCACAGCGTCAGGTCGACGAGCCAGAGCGGGACCTGCGCGGCGGCCGGCCCCAGGTAGTCGCGGCCCGCCACTTCGACCTCCTCGAAGTACGGCCGCAGGGTCACCGCGAAGTACTCCGGCGAGACCTGCGCGACCGTGAGGTCGATGGAGTCCACCATCGCCCGTACGTGGCGGGCGATCCGGTCCAGGGCGGCGGCGAAGCAGGGGTCGTACGGTTCGAGCCGGGCGACCCGGGAGCAGTCGTCGAGCGCCGCGACGAGCCCAGGGAAGACCATGCGGACCGCCTCCTGGAGCCGGGCCTCGGTCGGATGGCCGGTGTACGAGCGGCGGCGCGGGCCGGGCGGGTTCCAGGTCGTGTAGTGGTGGACGGTGTCCCGGGGCACCATGTCCGTCCGGCGGCCGAGGAGTTCGAGCACCGGCAGCGCCTCGGGGACGGCGGCGAGGGGCTGCACGCCGTGGCGTTTCAGCGAGCCGAGCAGGATGCCGAGGTCCCGCATCGCCGCCAGCGCGGCCCCGACGCTCCACTGGGCGGCCCGGTCCTGATCGGGGACCAGGGCGCGCAGGGCGACGGTCAGGGCGGCGGTGTCGGCCCGGTCGTTCATCGCGGGCACCGCGGCGAGCAGGGCGTCGGCGCCGAGCGGGTCGGCGGCACGTATGTCCTCGGTGCGATGGCGCGGATCGCCGAACAAGAAAACGCTCCTCTTCTTCAGGGCTCGGTTCGCCTCCGGGGCGCTGGTGCGGCTGTCGACGGTCGACCGTGCTCGGTCCCTCGTTCCTCGGGACCTCTGCGCGCTCTCCCTTTCGACAGCCGCGCGCCCCTTCGGCTCACTCGCCGGTGGTCGTGGGCATCGTTCACGTGGCGTACGGGTGGTCAGAGAGGGTCCGGTACCCGGTCCTCCTCCGATGACGGGTCCCGTTCCGGGAGGTGGAGGCGTACGGAGAGCAGGGCGGCCAGGGCGGCGAACGCGGCGCCGGTGAGCAGCGCGGCGCGGAAGCCGGCCGTCTCGGCGACGGCGCGGGCGGCGTCGTGGGCCTCGGTACGGGAGGTGGCGACGGCCACCAGGACGGCGAGGCCGAGGACGGAGCCGAACTGCTGGCTGGTGTTGACGAGTCCGGAGGCGAGTCCGGTCTCCTCGGGCGCGGCCTCGGCGGTGGCGGCGACGTTGGTGGTGACCATGACGAGCGGCAGCGCGGCGCCCAGGAGCAGGCTGGGTGCGAGGACGGTGGTCGCGAAGGTGCCGTCGGCGGTGAGCGCGAGGGCCAGCCAGAGGGTACCGGCGCAGAGCAGGGCGAAGCCGAGGGTCATGGTCCGGTGCAGGCCGATGCGGAAGAGGATCCGGCCGGTCTGCGGGGCGACCGCGACGACGACGAGCGAGAGGGGCAGCAGGCCGAGGCCGCCGCCCAGGGGCGCGTACCCGAGGACGCTCTGGAGGTAGAGGCTGACCAGGAAGAACATCGGGAACAGGGTGGTCTGGGCGAGCGCGGCGAGGACGTTGGCGAGGCGGAGCGCGGGGCGCCTGAGCACCGGGGGCGGGACGAGCGGGGCGGCGGCGCGGGTCTCGACGGCGGCGAAGGCGAGGAGCAGCGCGACTCCGGCTCCGCCGGCGCCGAGGGTACGGGCGGAGGTCCAGCCGGCCTCGGCCCCGCCGACGAGGGCGTAGGCGACGAGTCCGAGTCCGGCGGTCGCGGTGAGCGCCCCTGCGAGGTCGAAGCCGCCGGTCGCGACCGCTCCCCCGGTCGCGTCCGCTCCACCCGGCGCGTCCGCTCCGCCGCGCGCGTCCGCTCCCCCGCGGTCGTCCAGGAGTCGGAGTGCGAGGGCGGCGAGGGCGGCCGCGAGCAGGACGTTCAGCCAGAACGTGGAGCGCCAGCCGAGGAGGTCGGTGAGGGCGCCGCCGAGGACCGTGCCGAGGACGCCGCCGAGGCCGCCCATCGCGGCGAAGGCGCCGAGCGCCTTGTGCCGGGCGGGGCCGTCGGGGAAGAGCAGGAGCAGCAGGGCGAAGGCGGCGGCCGCCGCGAGGGCGGCGCCGACGCCCTGGGCGGCGCGGGCGGCGACGAGCGAGGCGGCGCCGGGGGCGAGCCCGCCGGCGGCGGAGGCGGCGGCGAGGAGGGCGAGTCCGGCGAGGAAGACCCGCCGGTGGCCGAGGAGGTCGGCGACGCGTCCGCCGAGGAGGAGCAGTCCGCCGAAGGTGATCAGGTAGGCGTTGGCGACCCAGGAGAGGCCGGCGGAGCCGGAGCCGAGGTCCGCGCCGACGGAGGGCAGGGCGACGTTGACGATCGCGGTGTCCATGATCAGGAGCAGCTGGGTGGAGGCGAGCAGCGCGAGCGCCCCGCGCCGCGGCCCCGGTGGCGGCGTCGTCACCGGGTCGTCCCCAGGCCGTAGCCGTCGAGGCAGTCCTGGGCGAGCCCCTCGCACTCCCCCGCGGAGCCGGCCCAGGTCTGCATGGTCAGGTAGACGTGCGGGGCTCCGTGGTAGAAGCGCTCGTACTGCTCGTGGCGGCCGGCGAACTCGGAACCGAGCGCGTCCCAGGCGAGCTTGAGGAGTTTGAGGCGGTCCTCTGCGGGATGGCCGGGGGTGCGGAAGTACTGCCGGACGAGCGGGCCGAGTTCGGGGTGGAGGAGGTCCCGGCCGCTCGCGGGGAGCTGGACGAGGGCGCCGCCCGCGAGGAGTTTGACGTCCTGGACGGCGCGCGGGTAGAGCTCGCCGGCCATGATCCGCTGGGCGAAGGAGATCTCCTGGCCCGGGCGGACCCCGCCGCGGCCCTCGTCGACCTCTTCGAAGGAGGCCTCGGCGGCGAGGACGAAGGCCTTGGCCTGGGCGACCATGCCGAGGAGCCGGCCGAGGGCCTGGGTGACGGGCGGCAGCTTCTCGGTGCCGTGCGAGCGGGCGACGAGGATCGCGAGGCCGGTGAGGAACTCCAGCTTCGTCCAGAAGCGGGTGGCGGACTGGTGGACGAAGTTGAGATAGGCGGGGGTCTGCCACCAGATGGCGCCGGTGGTGGCCGGGTCCCGGTAGGTGAGGACCCGCTCCCAGGGCACGAACACGTCCTCGCAGACGAGCATCGCGTCGTTCTCGTCGTACCGGGAGGAGAGCGGGTGGTCGAAGACGGACCGGGAGCGTCCCTCGTAGGAGGTGCGGGAGATCAGCTTGAGGCCGGGGGTGTCGAGCCGTAAGGAGAAGGTGACGGCGTGCTCGGTGTCGTCGGCGGCCAGCGGTTCGATGGTGCCGACGAGGATCTCGTCGGCGAAGACGGCCCCGGTGCCGATGGTCTTGGCGCCGCGGACGACGATCCCGCCGTCCCGTTCGCCGACGATCCGGAGCGTGAGGTCGTCCTCGCCGGGGCCGGAGGCCGGGTTGGTGAGGGTGAAGGCGGCGTGCAGGTCGCCCTCGGCGAGCCGGCGGTGGAAGCCGAGGGCGTGCTCGGCGCCGTCGAAGGTCTCGCCGGTGAAGACGCCGGGCAGGGCGGCGAACCCGGCCGCGCCGGCGGCCATGTAGTCGGGGGTGCGGCCGAGGAATCCGTAGCTCGCCCGGGCCGTCGTCCGGAAGGCCCGGCGCCGGGCCACGAGGTCCTCGTAGGCGCGGGGCACGGCGTAGGCGCGCCGCACCCCGCCCTGGACGAGGACGGGGTGGTGCACGGGGTCGTCGGCGAGGTCGTACAGACCGGCGAAGGAGGCCGCCGTGGCCCGGAAGGCGGGGTGCGCGGTGACGTCCTTGACGCGCTCCCCGTCGAGCCAGATCTCGCGCCCGTCCCGCAGCGCCTCCAGATACTCCTGCCCGGACCTCGTCACCGGTCGCTCGCCTCTCCTCGGGGTGTCACGGCTCTGCCGTCCCGAGCCTGTCCGGCGAGGAGCGTCCGGGCAATGAACGTCCGTCCAGGTGTCCTTATGAACCGGCCAGCCCCGGCGTGCCGCCTGGACACGCCGTGAACGGCCCGGTCCGGCTCAGGCGGCCCTGGCGACCCCCGCGCGGTACTCGCCCGGCGTCACCCCGAACCACTTGCGGAAGGCGAGGTGGAAGCCGACGGCGCTCTGGTAGCCGATGCGGGCGGGCAGGGCCGACTGCGGGAGCGACGTCTCGGAGAGGAGCCGTACGGCCTCCTGCATGCGGCGGGCGGCGAGGTAGCGGGCCGGGGACTCGCCGACGAGTTCGCGGAAGGCGGCGGTGAACGCGGAGCGGGACATGCCGACCTCCCGGGCGAGGGAGTCGATCGTCCAGGACTCGGCGAACCGGGTCGCCATCATGACCACGGCCCGGCTGATGCCGGGGTGCCGCAGCAGGGGCAGCGAGGCGGGGTTTCCCGCGAGTTCGCGCAGGAGGGGGCGGAGCGCGAGGACGAGGGCCATCTCGAAGGCGCGCAGGGTGATGAGCCGGTCGCCGGGGCCCACGGGCCGGTCGGGTGCGGCGAGCAGCCGGAGGGTGTCGCGCAGCAGCGGCTCCCGGTCGACCTGGGCTCCGTCGAGGACGAGGGCCCAGGGCAGCGAGGTGTAGAGGCCGGTGGCGGCGCTGGCGTCGTAGTGCAGTCCGGCGCAGAGCAGCCGGGCCTCGGGTCCCGTGCCCTCGATGACGATCTCGCCGGAGGTGCCGGGCTGCCGTTCGGGCAGGACGGCCTTGAGGGGGACGCCCTGACGCTCGGGGCGGTCGGAGAGGCGGTGCGCGGTGCCGGTGGGGAAGACGACGAGGTCGCCGGCGTGCAGCTCGACGGAGGCCTCCCCGTCGGTGGTGATCCAGCAGTCGCCCTCGACGACGTAGTGGAGGACGGCGCAGCTGCGCTCGGCGTCGCCCTCGATGGCCCAGGGGGCGCGGACGTGCCAGCGGCTGTCGAAGACTCCGGTGAGCCGGAGGGGTTTCAGCAGTTCACTGAGGAGGTCCTCGCGCTGGTCGTGACGGTCGGTTCCCACGGTTTCCATGGACGATCCTTCAACTTCCGCCCCGGTTTGTTAATTGAACGGCCGAAGCCGTCGCGGCGAGCCTGGAAGCAGCCGACACGACAGCAGCGACAGCCTATCGAAGGGCCTCAGAAACACATGTCCAGTGAGATTCCGATGCGGGTGGCGGTCGTGGGCGCGACCGGATTCCAGGGCGGCGCGGTGGCCCGCCTGCTGGCCGAGCGGCACCACCGGGTCCGTGCCCTGACGCGGCGGCCCGAGGCCGACCGGCCGCCGCTTCCCGGCGCGTTCTTCCTCGCCGGCGACCTGGGGCGGCCGGGCGACGTGCGGCGGCTCTTCGAGGGGACGACGCACGCGTTCGTCACGATGCCGCTGGTGTACGAGCCGGAGCGGGTGGAGGCGTACGCGCGGAACATCGCGGAGGCGGCGCTCGGGGCGGGCACGATCCGGCTGGTGTTCAACGCCAACACGCGCATCCCGCACGGTCCGACGGAGTTCGCCGCCTTCGAGACGCGGCGTCTCGCGGAGCGGGTGCTGCGGGACAGCGGGGTGCCGCTGGTGGTGATCCGGCCGCCGGTCTACCTCGACAACCTGTTCTCGCCGTGGAACGGCCCCGCTCTCGTCGACGACGGCGTGCTCGCCTATCCGCTGCCGGAGTCGGCGCGGACGGCGTGGCTCTCGCACCGGGGCCTGGCGGAGGCGGCGCTGGCGGCGCTGACCCGGGAGGGCCTGGAGGGGCGGACGTTCGACATCGGCGGCGCGGCGGCGCTGACGGGCGGCGAACTCGCGGCGGCCTTCGGGCGGGGCCTCGGCCGGGCGGTGCGGTACCAGGAGCTGGATCCGGTCGACTTCGAGCACGGTCTCGCCGGTCTCGTCGGCCCGGCGGCGGCGGCCGGGGTGGCCGGGGTCTACCACTACATGGCGACCGGCGCGGACCCGCTGCTCATGGCGGGCGACGACGGGGTGTCGGCGGAGGTGCTCGCGCTCGAACCGGCCCCGGTGGAGGAGTGGGTGTCCCGCCAGCCGTGGCAGGTCTGGTCGACGGACGCGGAGGAGCCGGACACCTCCCCGCGCCGCTGACAGCCGCACAGGAACCGGCCCCGTCCCCCTCCCGGACGGGGCCGCTTCGCGTGCGCCCGGCGAGTGAGCCGAAGGGGCGCGCCGGGGGAACAGGGGCGGGCGCGCGGAGGATCGTGAGGAACGAGCGATTCGAGCACGGCCGCCCCTGTGAGCCCGGCTCCGGCGCCCCGGAGGTGAACCGAGCCCCGAAAAGGGAGGGGCGGGGCTTTTTTGGTCGTCGGGGTCCTTGCCGGGGTGGCTACGTCCTAGTAGTTAACAAAGCGCCGGATTGCCCACCCGAGAACGGTGGGAAGGCTCCTCCGGTACACACCCCCGGACCCGTGCAACGCGTACTCCCTGTGGACCCGCCATCCGAGTGAACGCGGACAGGAGCGGCCATGCCCGCAACCCGCCGGCCGTCGACGGAGCTAGAAAGAGCGCACCACCACCCGCACCCCCGTAACCCGTCAGGTGATGCTGTGAATCCGCTCATGGGACGCATTCCCGTACTGGACGTACGCCCGCTGGTCGACTGTGGCCGGCGCCCCGCGAAAGCGGTGGCCGGAGAGACCTTCGAGGTGACGGCGACCGTCTTCCGCGAAGGCCACGACGCGGTCGCCGCCAATGTCGTGCTGCGCGGCCCGTCCGGCCGCCCCGGCCCGTGGACCCCGATGCGCGAACTGGCCCCCGGTACCGACCGGTGGGGCGCCGAGGTCACCCCGGACGCCGAGGGCCCGTGGACGTACACCGTCGAGGCGTGGAGCGACCCGGTGGCCACCTGGCGCCACACGGCGAAGATCAAGATCCCGGCCGGGATCGACTCCGAACTGGTCCTCGCCGAGGGGGCCGAGCTGCACGAGCGGGCCGCGAAGGGCGTCCCGAAGAAGGGCGGCGGCCGGGAGGCCGTGCTCGCCGCGGCGGACGCGCTGCGCGACGTCTCCCGCCCGGCCGCGGTCCGGCTGGCGGCGGCGCTCGCCCCGCGGGTCGTCGACTCCCTCGACCGGTACCCGCTGCGCGAACTCCTCTCCTCCTCCCCCGCGTTGCCGCTCCAGGTGGAGCGGGAGCGCGCCCTGTTCGGTTCCTGGTACGAGTTCTTCCCGCGCTCGGAGGGCGTGCGGAAGGTCAAGGGCCGTACGGTCCCGGGGAACTTCCGTACCGCGGCCGAGCGCCTCCCGGCGGTCGCGGCGATGGGCTTCGACGTGGTGTACCTGCCGCCGGTGCACCCGATCGGCGAGACCCACCGCAAGGGCCCGAACAACTCCCTGTCGGCGTCGCCGAACGACGTGGGCGTGCCGTGGGCGATCGGTTCCCCGGAGGGCGGGCACGACGCGCTCCACCCGGACCTGGGCACCTTCGAGGACTTCGACGCGTTCGTGGCGCGGGCCCGGGAGCTGCGGCTGGAGATCGCCCTGGACTTCGCGCTCCAGTGCTCGCCGGACCACCCGTGGGTGGAGAAGCACCCGGAGTGGTTCCACCACCGTCCGGACGGTTCGATCGCGTACGCGGAGAACCCGCCGAAGAAGTACCAGGACATCTACCCCGTCGCGTTCGACGCCGACATGGACGGGATCGTCGCGGAGACGGTCCGGGTGCTGCGGCACTGGATGGACCACGGGGTGCGGATCTTCCGCGTCGACAATCCGCACACGAAGCCGGTGGTGTTCTGGGAGCGGGTGATCGGCGAGATCAACGGCGCGGACCCGGACGTGATCTTCCTGGCGGAGGCGTTCACGCGGCCGGCGATGATGCGGACCCTCGGCGCGATCGGCTTCCAGCAGTCGTACACGTACTTCACCTGGCGCAACACCAAGGAGGAGCTGACGGAGTACCTCACCGAGCTGTCCGGGGAGACGGCCGCGCAGATGCGGCCGAACTTCTTCGTGAACACCCCCGACATCCTGCACGCCTACCTCCAGGAGGGCGGCCGGCCCGCGTTCGAGGCGCGGGCGGTGCTCGCGGCGACGCTCTCCCCGTCCTGGGGCATGTACGCCGGCTACGAGCTGTGCGAGGGGACCGCGCTGCGGGACGGCAGCGAGGAGTACCTGGACTCGGAGAAGTACGAACTCAGGCCCAGGGACTGGGAGTCGGCGGAGCGGGCCGGGAGGACGATCACTCCGCTCATCACCGCCCTGAACCGGATCAGGCGCCGTCACCCGGCGCTCCGCCGGCTGCGGAACATCACCTTCCATGAGACCGACAACCCGCAGGTGATCGCGTACAGCAAGCGTTCGGGTTCGAACACCGTTCTGGTGGTCGTCAACCTCGACCCGCACCACACCCAGGAGGCGACGGTCTCGTTGGACATGCCGGAACTCGGCCTCGACTGGCACGAGACCGTGCCGGTGCGCGACGAGCTCACCGGCGAGACCTATCACTGGGGCAGGACCGACTACGTGCGCCTAGAGCCGGGTGTCACACCCGCGCACGTCCTCGTCCTGCGACCGTCCCCGCAGACCGGAGGGTCACCCACATCATGACTGTCAACGAGCCCGTCCCCGACACCTTCGAGGACACCCCCGCCAAGGACCGCGATCCCGACTGGTTCAAACGGGCCGTCTTCTACGAGGTCCTCGTCCGCTCCTTCCAGGACAGCAACGGCGACGGCGTCGGCGACCTGAAGGGCATCACGGCCAAGCTGGACTACCTCCAGTGGCTGGGCGTGGACTGCCTCTGGCTTCCGCCGTTCTTCAAGTCCCCCTTGCGGGACGGCGGATACGACGTCGCCGACTACACATCGGTACTCCCCGAGTTCGGCGACCTGGCCGACTTCGTCGAGTTCGTCGACTCGGCCCACCAGCGCGGAATGCGCGTGGTCATCGACTTCGTCATGAACCACACGAGCGACCAGCACGAGTGGTTCCAGGAGTCGCGGCGCGACCCCGAAGGGCCGTACGGCGACTACTACGTCTGGGCCGACGACGACAAGCAGTACGCGGACGCGCGGATCATCTTCGTCGACACCGAGTCCTCGAACTGGACCTTCGACCCGGTCCGCAAGCAGTACTACTGGCACCGGTTCTTCTCGCACCAGCCGGACCTCAACTACGAGAACCCGGCGGTGCAGGAGGAGATCCTCTCCGCGCTGAAGTTCTGGCTGGACCTGGGGATCGACGGGTTCCGGCTCGACGCGGTGCCGTACCTGTACCAGCAGGAGGGCACCAACTGCGAGAACCTCCCGGCGACCCACGGCTTCCTCAAGCGGGTCCGCAAGGAGATCGACGACCACTACCCGGACACGGTGCTGCTCGCCGAGGCGAACCAGTGGCCGGAGGACGTCGTCGACTACTTCGGCGACTTCCGCTCGGGCGGCGACGAGTGCCACATGGCCTTCCACTTCCCGGTCATGCCGCGGATCTTCATGGCCGTGCGGCGCGAGTCCCGCTACCCGGTCTCGGAAATCCTCGCGAAGACCCCGGAGATCCCCTCCGGCTGCCAGTGGGGCATCTTCCTGCGCAACCACGACGAGCTCACCCTCGAAATGGTCACGGACGAAGAGCGCGACTACATGTACGCCGAGTACGCCAAGGATCCGCGGATGCGGGCCAACATCGGCATCCGGCGGCGTCTCGCCCCGCTCCTCGACAACGACCGCAAGCAGATGGAGCTCTTCACCGCGCTGCTCTTCTCGCTGCCCGGTTCGCCGGTGCTCTACTACGGCGACGAGATCGGCATGGGCGACAACATCTGGCTGGGCGACCGGGACGGGGTGCGGACCCCGATGCAGTGGACGCCCGACCGGAACGCGGGCTTCTCCTCCTGCGACCCGGGGCGGCTCTATCTGCCGACCATCATGGACCCGGTCCACGGCTACCAGGTGACCAACGTCGAGGCGGGCATGGCCTCGCCGTCCTCGCTGCTGCACTGGACGAAGCGGATGATCGAGATCCGTAAGCAGAACCGGGCCTTCGGCACGGGCACGTACACGGAACTCCCGGCGTCCAACCCGGCGGTGCTCGCCTTCCTCCGCGAGGATGGCGACGACCTCGTCCTCTGCGTGAACAACTTCTCGCGGTTCGCGCAGCCGACCGAGCTCGATCTACGGCGCTTCGCCGGCACCCAGCCGGTGGAGCTGATCGGCGGGGTGACGTTCCCGGCCATCGGCGAGCTGCCCTACCTCCTGACCCTTGCGGGACACGGCTTCTACTGGTTCCGTCTCAAGAAGGGCTGACCGACGGTCAGTTCGGATTCGTCCGGGGTGGGACGGTTTCCCCCGTCCCCCTCTGGGCACTGTGACCCACACACGATTCAGGTCCATACGGGCCTTCTTGCCGGACCCATACGGATCTTCCCCTTCCGACACGTCCCGCACTTCCGGACAGTCCAAGCCGCCATCCGGGACACTCTGCGCATTTGAACGCATACGACGCCCAACTGCGCGCCCCGGGGAAAGGACGCGATGCCATGCCGGAGACCGCATCCACCACCCGGGCCCCGGACGCCCTCCTTCCGTCCCTCGCCCCCCTGCTCCACGAATGGCTGCCCCGGCAGCGCTGGTTCGCGGGCAAGGGCCGCCGGGTCATCGGATTCACGCTGGACGCGGCCACCGAGCTGCTGCCCCTGGACGGCGCGGGACCCGGTCTGCTCCATCTCCTCGTACGGGTCGACCAGCCCGGCCGCCCGGCCGGCACGCCCGCCGACTGCTACCAACTGCTCCTGGGCGTACGGACCCAGCTCCCGCCCCGCCTCGCCCCCGCCCTGATCGGGCGGATCCGGCAGGGCCCGCTCGCCGGACGCGCGGTCTACGAAGGGCTGCGCGACCCGCGGCTCGCAGGACTCCTCTACGAGCGGCTGCGCACCCCGGGCCGGACCGGCCCGCTGCGCTTCCACGCCACGACGGCGCTCCCGCCGGCCCTGGCCCCCCGCATGCTCGACGCCGAACAGTCCAACTCCTCGCTCGTGTACGGCGATTCCTACATCCTGAAGATCTTCCGGCGGGTCAGTCCGGGTGCCAACCCCGACCTGGAACTCCCCCTCGCCCTGAGCCGGGCCGGCTGCGCCCGGGTCCCGGCACCGGTCGCCTGGTTCGAGTCCGGGGCCGCGACCCTCGGCGTCCTCCAGCCCTACCTCCGGGACTCCCGGGACGGCTGGCGGCTCGCGCTCGACGCGCTGGCCGACGGACGGGAGTTCGCGGCCGAGGCGCGGGCCCTCGGCCGGGCCACGGCCGAGGTCCACCTCGCCCTCGCCGACGCGCTGCCGACCCGGCGGCTGCGGCGGTCCGAGACCGAGCACCTCGCCGCCGCGATGGACCGGCGGCTGCACGCGGCGGCGCAGGCGGTGCCGGCGCTCCTGCCGTACGTGCCGGGGCTGCGGGCCGTCTTCGCCGCGGCCGGCGAGGCGCCCGGCGCGGGGGCGCTCCAGCGCATCCACGGCGACCTGCACCTGGGGCAGACCCTGCGGGGCTCCGACGGCGGCTGGGCCGTCATCGACTTCGAGGGCGAACCCGCGAAGCCCCTCGACGAACGGCGCAGCCCCCAGCCCACGGTCCGCGACGTCGCAGGCATGCTCCGCTCCTTCGACTACGCGGCCCGCACCCACCGCCCGTGGAACGCGGACTGGGCGGCGCGCTGCCGGGCCGCGTACTGCACGGGCTACGCCGAGGTGGCGGGCGCGGACCCGCGCGCCGACCCCGCCCTGCTCCGCGCCTACGAGACCGACAAGGCGGTCTACGAGGTCGTCTACGAGGCCCGCCACCGCCCGGACTGGCTCCCGGTCCCGATGTCCGCCATCGAACGCCTCGCAGCCTCACGGTGACCCGCACCCAGCCGCCCCACCGGGCTGACACCCCACCCCCGTTGTGGGCAGTCGTTCCGCTGGGGCGGAACGGGTGGGCACAACGGGACGGCGCCCTGTCCGGGCGCATCCGCTCCCTGTGCCCCCCCGACGGGCGGGGCGCTGGACGGCGCGGGTCCTGGTGGTGCGGGTCGGTGCAGGGGGCGGAGGCGCCGCCAAGGGCGCCGTCCCGTGTGCCCACCCGTCCCGCCCCAGCGGGACGAATGCCCACACGGGGGGGGCGGGCGCCCTGCCCGCGCAGGGGGCGCCCAGACCCGTTCGGCCCAGCCGCAGGCGGGACCGTACCGCTCTCGCCTGCGGCGACCCCCACGCGCCCCGTTCGGCCGAGTGTCCCGCGCCCGCGGGATGCCGTTTCCTACCCCGTACCCCTGTTCCCCTCGCCCCTCAGGAGGCACCCCCGTGACCGCCCGATCCGCAGGCAAGACGTCCCGCGCAAGGAAGACGCCCGCACCGGACCGGACCGCCGTGCGGAAGGCGCCACCCCTCGGTCCGGGTGACCGGGGGCGGCTGCTCGCGGGCGAGCACCACGACCCGCACGGCGTGCTCGGCGCGCATCCGGTGCGCGGTGGCGTCGTGGTGCGTGTGCTGCGCCCGTGGGCGAAGGAGGTGGCCGTCCTCACCAAGGGGCGCCGCGTCGTGCTGCACGACGACGGCGACGGGCTCTTCTCCGGTCTGCTGCCCCTGCTGCGCAAGGTGCCCGCGTACGAGCTGCGGGTCCGGTACGAGGAGGGGGGCGAGGAGCTGGCCGTGGTCGACCCCTACCGGTTCCTGCCCTCCCTCGGCGAGCTCGACCTCCATCTCATCGGTGAGGGGCGGCACGAGGAGCTGTGGACGGCGCTCGGCTCTCACACCCTGGTCCACGAGGGCGTGGCCGGCACCCGCTTCGCCGTCTGGGCGCCGAACGCGCGGGGGGTCCGCGTCACCGGCGACTTCACGCACTGGGACGGCACCGCGCTGCCGATGCGTTCGCTCGGTTCGACGGGCGTGTGGGAGCTGTTCGTGCCGGGCGTCGGCGAGGGCGCCGTGTACAAGTACGACATCACCCGGCCGGACGGTTCGCACACCGTGCGCGCGGACCCCATGGCCCGCCGCACCGAGTGCCCGCCGAACACCGCGTCGATCGTCACCGCCTCGCACTACACCTGGGACGACGCCGAGTGGCTGGCGCGGCGCGGCACCCGCCCGCACCACGAGGCGCCGCTGTCCGTGTACGAGCTGCACCTGCCGTCGTGGCGGCCCGGGCTGACGTACCGGGAGCTGGCCGAGCAGCTGCCCGCCTACGTCCTCGACCTCGGCTTCACGCACGTCGAGTTCATGGCCGTCGCCGAGCACCCGTTCAGCGGCTCCTGGGGCTACCAGGTCACCGGCTTCTACGCGCCGACGTCCCGGATGGGCAGCCCCGACGACTTCAAGTACCTGGTCGACGCCCTGCACCGGGCGGGCATCGGCGTCCTCATGGACTGGGTCCCCGCGCACTTCCCGAAGGACGACTGGGCGCTCGCCGAGTTCGACGGGCGTCCGCTGTACGAGCACGAGGACCCGCGCCGCTCGCACCATCCCGACTGGGGGACCCTGGAGTTCGACTACGGCCGCAAGGAGGTGCGGAACTTCCTCGTCGCCAACGCCGTCTACTGGTGCCAGGAGTTCCACCTCGACGGGCTCCGGGTGGACGCGGTCGCCTCGATGCTCTACCTCGACTACTCGCGCGAGCACGGCGAGTGGCTGCCGAACGAGTTCGGCGGCCGGGAGAACCTGGACGCGGTGGCCTTCCTCCAGGAGATGAACGCCACGGTGTACCGGCGCTGCCCGGGGATCGTGACCTTCGCGGAGGAGTCCACCGCCTGGGACGGCGTGACGCGGGCGACCGACCAGGTGGGCCCGGGCGGCTTCGGCGGCCTGGGCTTCGGCATGAAGTGGAACATGGGCTGGATGCACGACTCGCTGGGCTACGCGGCGAAGGAGCCGGTACACCGCAAGTACCACCACCACGAGATGACCTTCTCGATGGTGTACGCGTACAGCGAGAACTACATCCTGCCGATCTCCCACGACGAGGTCGTGCACGGCAAGCGGTCGCTGGTCTCGAAGATGCCGGGCGACTGGTGGCAGCAGCGGGCCAACCACCGGGCCTACCTGGGCTTCATGTGGGCCCACCCCGGCAAGCAACTCCTCTTCATGGGGCAGGAGTTCGCGCAGGGCGGGGAGTGGTCGGCGGAGCACGGGCCCGACTGGTGGCTGCTCGACCCGGCGTACGGGGCGGAGCCCGACCACCGGGGCGTGCGGGACCTGGTGCGGGACCTGAACACGGTGTACGCGGCGAACCCGTCGCTCTGGGAGCGGGACACCGTCCCGGACGGCTTCCAGTGGGTCGTCGGGGACGCCGCCGAGGACAACGTCTTCGCGTTCCTGCGCTTCGACGGCTTCGGCTCCCCGCTGCTCGCCGTCTGCAACTTCTCGCCGGTCGTCCGGCACGACTACCGGATCGGCGTGCCGGACACCTTCGCCGCCTGGGCGGAGGTCCTGAACACGGACGCCGCCCGGTACGGCGGCGGGGACGTGGTCGGCACCGACCCGGTGAAGACCGAGTCGGTGCCGTGGCACGGCCGTTCGGCGAGCGTGCGGATGACGCTGCCGCCGCTCGCGACGGTCTGGCTCAGGCCGGCGTGACCTCCCGCGTGGCGCTCCTGATCACGCCCAGGCGCTGGGTCGCCCGGGTCAGCGCCACGTACAGGTCGTTGATCCCGTGCGGGGCGCCGGCCACGATGCCCTCCGGGTCGACGACCAGGACCGTGTCGAACTCCAGGCCCTTCGCCTGCCGGGGGTCGAGGAGGACCACCGGCAGGGTGAGGTCCGGGGCGGCTCCGTGGGCGGCGTCCGGCAGGGCGGCGACCAGGCCGGGGAGCAGGTGCTCCGGGGCGATCACCGCGAGCCGGCCCTCCGTCCGCAGCTCGGCGGCGACCGCGTCGGCGGCCTCCTTCACCGGGTCGTCGACGGTCCGGTCCCAGGGCGCCACGCCGGTGGAGCGGACGGACCGGGGCGGTTCGAAGCCGGGGTCGGCGGCCCGCCGCACCTCGGCGGCGACCTCCATGATCTCGGCGGGCGTGCGGTAGTTGACCCCGAGGCGGACGTGCTCCCAGCGGTCCTGCACGTACGGGGAGAGGATCCGCTCCCAGGCGCCGACGCCGGCCGGGTCGCCGGTCTGGGCGGGGTCGCCGACCAGGGTCATGGAGCGGGTCGGGCTGCGGCGCATGAGGAGCCGCCAGGCCATCGCGGAGAGCTCCTGGGCCTCGTCCACGATGATGTGGCCGAAGGCCCAGGTGCGGTCGGCGGCGGCCCGTTCGGCGGCGGTGCGGTGGTCGGCCTCCTCGTGCCGCTCGGCGAACCGCTCGGCGTCGATGATGTCGTGGGCCGAGAGCACCTCGGAGGCGTCCTCGTCCAGCTCCTCCTTGTCCTCGAACTCGTAGGTGCGCGAGGCGTACGAGACGTCGAGGACGCCCTGCGCGTACTGGATCTGGCGCTGCCGCTCCGCCTCCTGGGCGGCCCGGGCGGCCGAGTCGTCCTCGCCGAGGAGCTCCGCGGCCTCGTCGAGGAGCGGCACGTCGGCGGGGGTCCAGTCACCCGTCTCGCGCCGGATCGCCGCGGCGTCCGCGTCGTCGAGGTGGGTGGGCTCGACGAGGTAGTCGGCCAGGAACTCCTGGGGCGTGAGCGACGGCCAGAGGGTGTCGACGGCGGCGTGCACGTCGGGGTTGGCGGCGATGCCCTTGGCGAGCAGCGCGCGGTCGTCGGGGCCGAGGAAGTTGGGGCCGCCGTAGGGGTCGGCGCCGATGCGGTCGGCGAGCTGCTCGGCGAGCGAGTCCAGGATCCGGAAGACGAAGTAGGGGCGGGCGAGGTTGTGCGGGAGGACGGTCTCGCGGGCCTTGTGGCGGGCCTCCAGGGCCATGTCCCAGTCGATGACCAGGTCCCCGTCCTCGTGCGGGACGACGAGGGGCGCGCCGCGCTCGGGGACCTGCTGGCGGTCCCGTACGGCCGCGGCGAGCGCCTCGGCCATGGCGGCGGAGCCCTTGACGGCGGCGGCGCGGGGGGTGTCGGTGCCGGTGGCGCGGACGCCGGGGAAGAGTTCGGCGGGGGTGGCGAGCAGGACGCCGGTCTCGCCGAGGGACGGCAGGACGTTCCCGATGTAGCCGAGGAAGGCGGGGTTGGGGCCGACGATGAGCACGGCCCGCTTGGCGAGCTGCTCGCGGTGGGCGTAGAGGAGGTACGCGGCCCGGTGCAGGGCGACGGCTGTCTTGCCGGTGCCGGGGCCGCCCTCGACGACGAGGACGCCCTGGTGCGGGGAGCGGATGATGCCGTCCTGCTCGGCCTGGATGGTCTGCACGATGTCGTGCATGCGGCCGGTGCGGGCGGCGTCGAGCGCGGCGAGCAGCACCTCGTCGGCGTCGCGGCTCTCGTGGCCGGTGCGGGTGGCGTCGCCGAGGTCGAGGACCTCGTCGTGGAGGGCGGTGACCTCGCGGCCCCGGGTGGTGATGTGCCGTCGGCGGGAGAGGCCCATGGGCTCGTACCCGGTGGCGAGGTAGAAGGGTCGGGCGATCTCGGCGCGCCAGTCGACGACGAGGGGCGTGCGGTTCGGGTCGTCCCTGCGGATGCCCAGCCGCCCGATGTGGTGGTCGCGGCCGTCGCGGAAGACGAGCCGGCCGAAGCAGAGGCCGCTCTCCCCCGCGTCGAAGGCGGCGAGCAGCCCGGACTGTTCGGCGACGGTCACGTCCCGTTCGAGACGGCCCTGGTTGCTGCCGACCCCGGGGGTGCGCAGGGCCTGGGCGACGGCGGCCTCGGCACGGTCCCTCAGGTCGTCGAGGCGTGCGTACAGATCGGTGATGAATTGCTGCTCATTCCGAAATTCCTCGGTTGACAATTCGACTCCCGGCGCGATACAGTGCGTTTATTGAACGTCTCCGTGCCTTTTGTTTTTCTGGACACGGAATCCATTAATATACGCGATGCAATACCCCGACTGTCAATTCTAGTCGGGGTATTTCTGTGTCACCCGGAATCCACGGGCGAGGAGCCGGACGGCGAGGGTCACCTCCCAGGCGAAGACCGGGAGGGCCGCGAGAGTTCCCGGGGCGGACACCTGCTCGTAGAGACCGAAGAGCACGGCGACCGCCGAGGCGCAGATGAGCCCGCCGCCCACCAGGCCGAGCAGGGCGATCCACCGCGGCACGAGCCCCGTGCGGAGCATCACGTACGCCAGGACCAGGGTGTTCGCCCCGAGGACGACGTTGGGGCCGAGCAGGAACGCCCAGTCGTGCACCGCGACCAGCGCGCTCGCGGCCACCTCGCCGGCCTGGCCCGCACCGCCGGCCAGGTCCTGCCGCAGAGTCACCACCGCGAGGACGGCGACGATGCCGACGGCGATCACGGCCGCTTCGAGCAGCCGGCCGCACACATAGCCGACCGCCAGGGCCTCGTGGCGACGCCTGATGACGGGGTACAGCGCGACCCCCGTGCCGATCACGGCGACGAGCAGCACCATCTCGCACAGCGCCCCGGCCCGGACGCGGGCGTCCGTGCCCGGTCCGACGACATGGGCGGCGCCGTCGAGCACGGGGCCGTACAGCGCGAGTCCCGCCACCGCCGCGACCTCGGTGACCAGGAACAGTGCCCCGGTCACCACCGCGGTCCTTCGTGTCGCGTCCACGAGTCTCCCCTTCCCTTCCAGGGGTGTACGGCGTACACCTGCCTGTCGGAGGACACGGTAGGTGTACGGCGTACACTCGTCAACATGACTCAGCACCGCGGAGCGGCCGATCGCGCCCCCCTGAGCAGGCAGCGGATCCTGCGCGCCGCCGTCGCGCTGGCCGACGGGACCGGGGCCGAGGCGTTCAGCATGCGCCGCCTCGCCCAGGAGCTCGGCGTGGTCCCGATGGCGCTCTACAAGCACGTGGCCAACAAGGACGAGCTGCTCGACGGCATGGTGGACGTCGTCGTCGGCGACATCGCCCCGCCGGTCCCCGGAGCGCCCTGGAAGCCGGCCGTACGGCAGCAGATCCTCGCCGCCCGGCAGGTCCTGCTGCGCCACCGCTGGGCCGCTTCCGTCATCGAGTCGCGCCCCGGCCCGACGCCCGCCGTCCTCGCCCACCTCGACTCGGTGATCGGCACGTTCCGGGACGGCGGTCTCTCCGCGGACCTCACGCACCACGCGATGCACGCGCTGGGCACCCGACTGCTGGGCTTCTCCCCCGAGCTGTTCGCCACCGGCGGCGGGGCGGAGGACGCGTCCGGCGTGCCTGACGAGGCCGCCGCGCAGGCGGCCGCGGCCTATCCCCGGGTCGCGGAGATCGCCGCGGCCGCCGCCCACGACGCGGGCTCGACGGTCGGCGGAGGCTGCGACGACCAGTTCGAGTTCGCGTTCGCCCTCGACCTCCTCCTGGACGGCATCGAACGCCTCCACGAGCAGGGCTGGACCTCCGCCCGACAGGTCTAGGGGGCCAGGACGTCCTCCAGCTCCGCCAGGAGGCGGCGCTTCGGGCGGGCCCCGACGATCGATTTCACCGGCTCGCCCGCCCGGAAGACCATGAGCGTCGGGGTCGCGAGGACCCCGTACTTCACCGTGGTCTCCGGGTTCCGGTCGACGTCGATCTCGACGATCCGCAGCCGCGCCGCCTCCTCCGCGGCGATCGCGCCGAGCACCGGCTTCAGCTGCCGGCACGGTCCGCACCACTCCGCGGTGAACTTCACCAGGACCGGCAGCTCGGCCTCCAGCACCTCCGTGCCGAAGTCCGCGTCCGTGACCTCGGCCACGCCCTCCGTGTACGTCGTCATCTCCGTCACCCCTCCGTCTCCGGGGCCGCGTCCGTGTCCGCGTCCCACTCCGTGCCGAGCTCGCACCGGGGTTCCGGGCCGTGCGGCAGTTCCGCCTCGGCCCGCAGCAGCTGGGCGCCCACCTGGGCGCGTACCGCCTGGAGCTGTTCGATCAGGCCGTCCAGTTCGGCGACCTTCCGCCGGTAGACGGCGATCGACGCGGGGCAGGCGTCACCCGTCGGGTGCCCCTCGCGCAGGCAGTCGACGAACGGCCGCGTCTCCTCCAGCTCGAACCCGAAGTCCTGCAAGGTCCTGATCTGCTGGAGGAGCCGCAGGTCGTCCTCGTCGTACGTGCGGTAGCCCTGTTCCGTGCGCCGCGCGGTCAGGAGGCCCCGGGACTCGTAGTACCGCAGAGTCCGCGTGGTGGTTCCCGCCCGCTCGGCCAGCTCTCCGATGCGCATGTCCCCGAACGTAAGCCTTGACGCCGACGTCAAGGCAAGAAGGGAGCGAAGGGGAGGTTCATTGACGATCTGTGAAGGGGAGTGGAGAGGCAAAGCCGTCCCTGTTGTCCTCTTGCCTCCATGCCTCCGCTTTCCAGCGCGGACCGGCACGCGACGCGAGTTCCCTCATCTCAGCCGCGCGGCCGCGGGGCTGTCAAGCGCGCTGCCCGCCGGGCGGCAGCAGCGGCTTCCGCTCCACCGGCGAGGACAGGACGACCGAGGTCGTGGTCCGGCCGAGCGCCGAGGTCTGTTCCAGGACGTCTTCCAGGTGGACGGTGTCGGTGACGGCGACCTTGAGGATCCAGCAGTCCTCGCCCACCACGTGGTGGACCTCCAGGACCTCGGGGCGCGCGGTCAGTTCCAGGGTCCGCGGGTGCTTCAGGGTGTAGCCGCCGTGCGGATTCACCCGGATGAAGGCCTGGATGCCGTAGCCGAGCCGGGCCGGGGAGACATGGGCGCCGTAGCCGGTGACCGCCCCGCTCGCCTCCAGGCGGCGGACCCGTTCGGTGACGGCCGCGGGACTGAGCCGGACGCGGCGCCCGAGCTCGCTGAGCTTGATCCGGCCGTCGGTCTGCAGCAGGTCCAGGATCTGCCGGTCGATGGCGTCGAAAGCGGCTGCCGAGGAATCGTCGGCGGCGGGGCGCGAAGGCCGAGGTTCCTTCGGTGCGGCGGCCGGAAATCCCATGAATACCCCTTCAGACGGCGAGCGCACAACGTAACACTTGTCGTGCGACACAAGGGAGTTGGGAATGATGGACATTCTGGTCATCGGCGGGAACCGCTATTTCGGAAAGCGGCTCATCGCCCTGCTGAGGGAATCCGGACACCGGATCACCGTGCTCAATCGGGGCTCTTCCGCCGCCCCCGAGGGAATGGAACAGCTCGTGGCGGACCGCGACGACGAGGCCGCCCTGGAATCCGTTCTGGCGGGCCGTTCCTTCGATGTCGTCGTGGACCAGGTCTGCTACACCCCGCGCCAGGCGGAGATCGCCCGGCGGGTGTTCCGGGAGCGCACCCGGCGCTATGTGATGACGTCGACGGTGGAGGTGTACGAGTACGAGGACTCCGCCGCGGGCGTGCCCGTCGCCGAGTCCGCCCTCGACCTGGCGGCGGTGACCGTCGACACGGGCCTGGCCTGGGAGGACCCGGAGTTCCGCGAGGCGCACTACGGGGAGGGGAAGCGGCAGGCGGAGGCGGTGTTCGCGGCCGGGTCGCCGTTCGCCTGGACGTCGGTGCGGGTCGCCCACGTGCTGGGCGGCGCGGACGACTTCACGGGCCGGCTCGACCACTACGCGCGGCGCATCCGGGCCGGCGAACCGATCGCCGTCCCCGTGGTGAACCGTCCGGCGACCTATGTGTACGTGGAGGAGATCGCCGCGTTCCTCGCCTGGGCGGTCGAGGCGGAATTCACCGGCCCGGTCAACGCGCATTCCCACGGTCCGCTCACCACGGCCGACATCTGCGCGGAGATCGAGAGGCAGGTGGGCGGCCGGACGGTGTTCCGGGAGGTGGAGGTCGGCGAGGTATCGCCGTTCTCGTTCGCCCGCGCGTACGGGATGGACAACTCCCGTGCTCTCGCTCTCGGTTATTCCTTCCGGCATTCGGCCGAGTGGCTTTCGCTCGCGGTGTCCGAGACGGTCGGCGCGAGGGACTCCGGGGCGACGGACATCGGGGCGACGGACATCGGGGCGACAGGCACCGAGGCGACAGGCATCGGGGCGACGGCCTGATGCGTACGAGAACGCTGGGGGACGTACGGGTCGGGGCGGTCGGCTTCGGCACGATGCCGCTCTCGATCGAGGGCCGCCCCGACGAGGCCCGGGCCGTGGCGACCGTGCACGCGGCCCTGGACGCGGGCGTGACGCTCCTCGACACCGCCGACTCCTACCACCCGCCGGGCGGTGCGCCCGGCGAGGGCGAGCTGCTCGTGGCGCGGGCCCTGGCCTCGTACGGAGGTCGCACGGACGGCGTCCTCGTGGCGACGAAGGGCGGGCGCGGCCGGACTGCGGACGGCGGCTGGACCGTGGACGGGCGGCCCGCGCACCTGCGGCAGGCGGCGGAGGACTCGGCCCGGCGGCTCGGCGGGACGCCGATCGGCCTGTACCAGCTGCACAAGCCGGACCCGGCCGTCCCGTACGCCGAATCACTGGGCGCGATACGGGAGTTGCTCGACGCCGGTACGGTCCGGCTGGCCGGGATCTCGAACGTGGACGGGGAGCGGATCCTGCTGGCCCGCGAGATCCTGGGCGACCGGCTGGTCTCCGTACAGAACCGCTACTCGCCTGCGGTCCGGGAGAGCGAGGCGGAGCTGCGGCTCTGCGCGGAGCTCGGGATCGCGTTCATGCCCTGGAGTCCGCTGGGCGGGATCTCGCGCAGCTCGCTCGACGGGACGTCCGCCCTGGAGGAGGACCCGGAGTTCGGAGGGTTCCACCGGGTGGCGCGGGAGCGGGGGGTCAGTCCGCAGCGGGTGGCGCTCGCGTGGCTGCTCAGCCGGTCGGAGACGGTGCTGCCGATCCCGGGGGCGAGCCGTCCGGAGACGGTACGGGACTCGGCGGCGGCGGCCGAACTCATGATCTCTCCCGAGGAGTTGTCCCGACTGGTCGTTCAGTAACCGAAGGCACCGGACCCATTGACGGGGCCGGTGTCTCCAACTACAAAAGCTTCCTGAGAGCGCTCTGAGAGCGCTCTCAGATCCTGTGCACACCCCGCGTACCGTCCCCCCGGAGGTGTTCCCCTTGCGTTCCCCGAGCCGCGCCAGACGCACATCCCGCACCCCTCTGCTCGCCTCGCTCCTCGCCGGCGCCCTCGCCGCCGGCGCCCTTCTCGGCCTGGGCGGAGCGGGCAGCGCCAACGGCGCCGTCCCGCCCGCCCCCGGCTGGTCGCTCCAGTGGAGCGACGACTTCAACGGCCCCGACCGCGCCCTGCCGAACGGCGCCGACTGGCAGATCGACACCGGCCACGCCTACCCCGGCGGGCCCGGCAACTGGGGCACCGGAGAGATCCAGAACTACACCGCGAGCCCCGACAACCTGCGCCTCGACGGCACCGGCAACCTGCGGATCACCCCGCTCCGCGACGGCGCCGGAAACTGGACCTCCGGCCGGATCGAGTCCCGGCGCGCCGACTTCAAGGCCCCCGCGGGCGGCACCCTGCGCATCGAGGGCCGCATCCAGATGCCGAACGTCACGGGTGACGCGGCCCTCGGCTACTGGCCCGCGTTCTGGGCGCTCGGCTCGCCGTACCGGGGCAACTACTGGAACTGGCCCGCCATCGGCGAGTTCGACATCATGGAGAACGTCAACGGCCTCAACTCCGTCTGGGGCGTGCTGCACTGCGGCGTCAACCCGGGCGGCCCCTGCGGCGAGACGACGGGCATCGGCTCCAGCCGCGCCTGCCCCGGCGCGAGCTGCCAGTCGGCCTTCCACACGTACCGCTTCGAGTGGGACCGCTCGACCTCCCCGAACGAGCTGCGCTGGTACGTGGACGACCAGCTCTTCCACAGCGTGAACGAGGCCAGGGTCGGCGCGCAGACCTGGGCCGACATGACCGGCCACGCCGGGTACTTCCTGCTGCTCAACGTGGCGATGGGCGGGGCGTTCCCGGACGCGCTCGCGGGGAAGACCCCGACCGCCGCGACCGTTCCCGGGCGGCCGATGGTGGTCGACTACGTGGCGGTGTGGACGAAGGGCGGCGGCTCGACGACGCCGCCGACCACCCCGCCCACGACCCCGCCGACCACTCCGCCCACGACGCCGCCGACCACTCCCCCGCCGTCCGGCTCCGCGCAGCTGTACCTGCGCGCGGGCGGCGGTGCCGGGGACGCGACCACGGCTTCGACGGTCGCGCTCGCCTCGGCGGGCGGCGCCAACCACGACGGGACCCCGGCCGACCCCCAGGTCTTCACCTCGGGGCCGGTCACCCGGACGTACAACGGCGGCGCGACCCAGTTCGACCTGTTCGTGGACGCCGGCACGGCCGTCGCCAACGGGCAGCAGGTTCGGGTCAGTTACGACCGCACCGGCGACGGGAGCTGGGAACGGACGGAGACGTACCAGTACTTCGCGACCGATCCCGTACCGGGCTACGAGCACTACACCCAGGCGCGCGGTCTCCGGTCCGCCACCGGCAGCCACGGCAACCTGGTGAACGGCAAGGTCCGTGTCGAGGTGTGGAACGCCATCGGGAACGGGCCGAGCACGCTCGGCATCGGCAACCAGTCCGTCGTCCGCATCCCCTTCGGCTGAGCGGGGGCGACGGGATGAATCTGATCCGCAGGCTGCTCGCGGGCGCGGGCGCCGTCCTGGTCCTGGCCACCGCCGGCTGCACGACCGCCCGGCCTGACCACACCTCGGACCGCTCCTCGGGCCACGCGGCCCACCAGTACACGTACACGAAGGCCCAGCAGGCGGCGATCGTCGCCCAGGCCGCGGCACCCGTCCGCGGCTCGGAGTTCCGCGCGGACTGCTTCTCCAGCCACCGCCGGGGCGACGACCCGATCGTCTTCCCCGGGCAGGCGGGCCGCTCGCACATCCACGAGTTCTACGGGAACAGGACGGCGAACGCCTCCTCGACGCTCCAGTCGCTGGCGGCCGGGACCACCAACTGCAGCCCGCAGACGGACCTCTCCTCCTACTGGACCCCGACCCTCTACCAGAACGGCGTGCCCGTCGCCCCCGAGCGCGTCACCGTCTACTACCAGGGCATCACCGACCCCACCCGCGCCGTCGCGCACCCGCGCGGACTGCGCTACGTCGTCGGCAACGCCCTGGCCACCGGACCCGAGCAGAACCCGGCCGCGCGCTGGTCCTGCGTGGGCCGGACCGAGTCCGGGCGGGACTTCCTGAACTGCCCGCCGGGCACCAAACTGGAGAACTACCTGGACTTCCCGACCTGTTGGGACGGGAAGAACCTGGACAGCCCCAACCACCGCGACCACATGGCGTACGCGGCGGGGCCGACCTGCCCGGCCAGTCACCCCGTCCCGGTGCCGCGCCTGGAACTGCTGATCACCTGGCCGGTGAACGGCGGAGGACTGAGCCTGGCGGGCACCCGGAACGGGACCAACGTGATCGACGCACCCGGCTACACCTTCCACGGCGACTTCTTCAACGCCTGGGACGAGGGCGAGCTGAGGCGCCGGGTCGCCGACTGCGTCAACGCGGGCTACGTCTGCGGCACGGACGGACACCCGATCCAGCAGTAGCGGGTCCGGGGCCACGAGGAGGACGGTCCCGGGACCGAGCGCACGAGAAGGACCGAGCGCACGAGAAGGCCGGTCCCGGGACCGACAGCACGAGAAGGACGGTACCGGCCGCGGCGGCGGCCGGTACCGTCCTTCTCCCGGGGCCCGGATCCGGCTCAAGGCCCGGGACCCGGGGCTCGTCAGACGCCCGCGCGGGCCTTCTCCTCGCCCTCCTCGGTCCGCTGGTCGGGGACCGGAGCGGGGGCGTGGTCGTCGACGAGGGTCTTCTCGTCGAAGGGAATGTGCCCGGCGAGGACCTCCGCCACCCTCGCCTTGTCGATCTCCTTCGTCCAGGTGCCGACGAGGACGGTCGCGACGGCGTTGCCCGCGAAGTTGGTGAGGGCGCGGGCCTCGCTCATGAAGCGGTCGATGCCGACGATCAGGCCCACCCCGTCGACCAGTTCGGGCCGGTGGGACTGGAGGCCGCCCGCGAGGGTCGCGAGGCCGGCGCCGGTGACGCCCGCCGCGCCCTTCGAGGCGATGATCATGAAGACGAGGAGCGAGACCTGCTCGCCGAGCGAGAGCGGGTCGCCCATCGCCTCGGCGACGAAGAGCGAGGCCATCGTGAGGTAGATCGCGGTGCCGTCGAGGTTGAAGGAGTAGCCCGTCGGGACGGTGATGCCGACGACCGGCTTGCTGACGCCCAGGTGCTCCATCTTCGCGATGAGCCGCGGCAGCGCGGACTCCGAGGAGGAGGTGGAGAGGATCAGCAGGAACTCGCGGCCCAGGTACCTCAGCAGCGTCCAGATGTTGATCCCGGCGACCAGGCGCAGGATCGTGCCGAGCACGACGAAGACGAAGAGTCCGCAGGTCAGATAGAAGCCGATCATGATGACGGCGAGGGACTTCAGGGCGTCGACGCCGGTCGCGCCGACGACGGCGGCGATCGCGCCGAACGCGCCGATCGGGGCGACCCACATGATCATGGCGAGGATGCGGAAGACGAGCCGCTGGATGTGGCCGATCCCGCGCAGCACCGGCTCCCCCGCGGCGCCCATCGCCTGGAGCGCGAAGCCCGCGAGCAGGGCGACGAGGAGCGTCTGGAGGACCTCGCCCTCGGTGAAGGCGGAAACGAGGGTGGTGGGGATGATCCCGAGCAGGAAGTCCGGCGTGGACTCGCTCGCGCCCTCGGCCTGCTTGGCGCCGGCCTCGGCGATCTCCTTGGTGAGGTGGAGGCCGGAACCGGGCTCCAGGAGGTTGCCGACGAGCAGGCCGATCGCGAGTGCGACGGTCGACATCACGAGGAAGTAGCCGAGGGCGAGTCCGCCGACGGCGCCGACCTTCGCGGCCTTCCGGACCGATCCGACGCCGAGCACGATCGTGCAGAAGATGATCGGCGAGATCATCATCTTGATCAGATTGACGAAGCCGGTGCCCAGGGGCTTGAGCTCGACGGCGACGCCCGGCGCCAGGAAGCCGACCGCGATGCCGAGCAGTACGGCGCCGATGACGGCCAGATACAGATAGTGGGTACGGTCCCGTCGTGCGGCCACGGGGTCCTCCTCGCGCTGATGGGTGTCCACGTCCCGGTGGACTCCGCGACTATCCATCAGCCTGTGACCGGGGTCACGGTTGCGTACGTTTCGTTCACGACCGAAACGTCCGGCGGGGGTCGACGGGCCGCCTGCCCGGGGCCCGCGGAAGAGGCGGAAGAGGACGGGCGGAAGCGAACGAGCGGAAGAGAACGATTCGGGAACGCAATGCCTTGGCGCAAATTCCGCCGTGCACACTTACCCGCATGCGTTTCCCCCGTACCCGCCCCCGCAGCCTGGCCGGTCAGCTCTTCGCGATGCAGGTCGTGCTCGTGGCCGTCGTCGTGGCGGGCTGCGCGGTCTTCGCGTACGTCACGGACCGGGCCCAGGCCGAGGAGACCGCGCGCCGCCAGTCGACGGCGACCGCCGCGGCCGTCGCCGACTCCCCCTCCGTGGTCGCCGCGGCCCGCTCGGCCGACCCGTCGGCGGCGCTCCAGCCGTACACGGAGGCGCTGCGCCGGCACGCGGACGTCGCCTTCGTGGTGATCATGGCTCCCGACGGGACCCGCTGGACGCATCCGGAGCCGGCCCAGATCGGCCGGACGTACCTCGGTCACATCGAGGAGGCCCTGCGGGGACGGACCTTCTCCGAGACGCACCTGGGGATCCTCGGCCCCTCCGTACGGACCGTGGCGCCCGTCTACGACGACGGCCGGATCGTCGCCCTCGTCAGCGCGGGCATCACGATCGAGAGGATCAGCGAGCAGATGCGGGAGCAGGTCACCGCCCTGCTCTTCATGGCGGGCGCGGCGCTCGCGCTCGGCGGCGCGGGGACGTACGTCGTCAACGCCCGGCTGCGCCGCCACACGCACGGCATGAACGCGGCGGAGCTGAGCCGGATGCACGACTACCACGAGGCCGCGCTGCACGCCGTGCGCGAAGGGCTCGTGATGCTCGACGGGCGGCGGCGGATCGCCCTCATCAACGACGGGGCACGGGAGTTGCTCGGCCTGGACGAAGGGGTCGTCGGCCGCCCGGCCGCCGAACTCGGCCTGCCCGCACCGCTGACGGGAGCGCTGCTCTCCTCCGAGCCGCGGGTGGACGAGACCCATCTGACGGCCGACCGGGTGCTCGTGGTCAGCACCCGCCCGGTGGTGGGCGGGGAGCGGCGCGGCACGGTCGTCACGCTCCGGGACCGTACGGAACTCCAGTCGCTGGCCGGGGAGTTGGACTCCGAGCGCGGGTTCACCGAGGCGCTGCGCTCGCAGGCCCACGAGGCGGCGAACCGGCTGCACACCGTCGTCTCGCTCATCGAACTGGGCCGGGTGGCCGAGGCGGTGGAGTTCGCGACGGCGGAGCTGGAGCTCGCGCAGGCGCTCACCGACCGGGTCGTCGACGCGGTCGGCGAACCGGTCCTCGCGGCGCTGCTGCTCGGCAAGGCGGCGCAGGCCAACGAGCGGGGCGTGGAGCTGGTGCTGACCGAGGACAGCCGGATCGACGACGGCCGGGTGCCGGCGGCCCTGCCCTCCCGTGACCTGGTCACGATCCTGGGCAACCTCATCGACAACGCCGTGGAGGCGGTGGGCGGGACCCCGCACGCGCGGGTGAGGGTCACGGTCGCGGCCCGGGCGGGCGACGGCGAGCTGCTGCTGCGGGTCGGGGACAGCGGCCCCGGCGTCCGCCCGGCCGACCGGGACGCGGTCCTGGGCCGCGGCTGGTCGACCCGGGGGCCGGGCCGCGGCCTCGGCCTGGCCCTGGTGGGCCAGGCGGTCTCCCGCGCCGCCGGCACCCTGGAGCTGGCGGACGCGCCGGAGGGCGGCGCGGAGTTCACCGTACGACTGCCGCTGCCGCGGGACGGCGGGCCCGGGGCGGCGGGTGCCGCCCCCGCGCCGGGTCGTCCGGCGGCGCCCGGCACCACTCCCACCGGATCCGAGGTGACCCCGTGAGCACGCACCCCCTCCGTGTCCTCGTCGTCGAGGACGACCCCGTCGCCGCCGACGCCCACGCGCTGTACGCCGGGCGGGTCGAGGGCTTCACCGTCGTCGGGGTCGCCCACTCCCGGGCCGCCGCCGTGCGGCTGCTCGACCGGACGCCGGTCGATCTGATCCTGCTCGACCTCTACCTGCCCGACGGCCACGGCCTCCAGCTGCTGCGCGCGCTCCGCGCCGCCGGGCACTCCGCCGACGTGATCGCCGTGACCTCCGCCCGCGACCTGGCGGTCGTCCGCGAGGGCGTGTCCCTCGGCGTCGTCCAGTACGTCCTGAAGCCCTTCGCCTTCGCCACGCTCCGGGACCGGCTCGCGCGGTACGCGGAGTTCCGGGCGTCCGCCGGGGAGGCATCCGGGCAGGACGAGGTGGACCGGGCGCTCGCCACGCTCCGGGCCCCGCACCCCGCCACGCTGCCGAAGGGGCTCAGCGCCCCGACCCTGGAGGCCGTCACCCGTACCCTCCGGGACACCCCGGCCGGGGTCACCGCCGCCGAGGCCGGCGCGGCGGTCGGGATCTCCCGGATCACCGCCCGCCGCTATCTGGAGCACCTCGTGACCGAGGGCCGGGCCGTGCGCGCCCCGCAGTACGGGCAGATCGGGCGCCCCGAGCTCCAGTACCGCTGGCTCGACGGCCGGGCTCGCGGCCACTAAGGTTCGGGGGCTGATGTGCGGGGCCTGACCTGCGGTTTCCGTTCCGCGGCTCGGCCGGCGGTTACCGATCGGTTCCCATGTTCCTACGACGTCGCACGTTGGGGGAACGCACCGTAGCCAGCCGTCACGGTCCGCACCTACCGTGGCCGGGTGCACCAACCCTCTCCCCCCTTCAACGCCCTGGCCGCGCGCCGTCTGCGCGAAGGACTCGGCATGGCCCCGGGACATGTCGCGTACGGCCTCCGCGCCCAGTACGGCTTGTTCGTCACCCCCGATACCGTCGCCGCCTGGGAACGCGGCCGCCTCCTTCCGACCGAGCAGGAACTCACCGCCCTCGCGGGCGTCCTCTGGTGCGACCCTTCCGAACTCATCGCCGCCGCGACGACCCTGCGCGAGCACCGGCTGGCCCGCGCACTCTCCGCGGAGGAGCTGGCCCGCCGGATCGGTGTCGCGGCCCACGCGTACCAGCAGATGGAGGACGAAGGCCGCTGGCGCGGCACCGAACGCCAGACGGCCACCCTCGCGGAGGTCCTCGGCCTCGGCCCGCGCGCGCTGATCACCGCCACCGGCGGCGACGAGAGCCTCGCCGAGGTGCTGCGCGACGCGGCCACCACCCGCTGGCAGGCCTACGTGAAACCGGCCGTGAAGATGGTGCCGCTGCCCAAGCGGACCGTGGAGTCGGCCCTCCAGCGGCTGCACTCGGAGTACCACGCGCGGATGGCGGCGACCAGCAGCTGGGGCGCCTCGGGGGCGACGGGCGACGAGGGGCGCGCGTACCTGGAGGGGATCACCGATCACTTCTGGGCGGCGGTGGGTCTGTAGCGGCCGGACCGGCGGACGTCCGACCATCGGCCTGGGGGAGGCCGTACAGGGGAGGCCGTACATTGGCGACCGTGATTCGACACATACCCTTCGAACGACTCCACAACTTCCGTGACCTGGGCGGCTATCGGACCGCCGACGGCGGGACCGTGCGGTGGGAGACCCTCTACCGCTCCGACTCCCTGGCCAAGCTCGCGGGAGCCGGCACCGACGACCTCGCCCGCTTCCGCGCGCTGCGCGTGGCCACCGTGATCGACCTGCGCTACCCGTGGGAGATCGACGCCAAGGGCCGCCTGCCGGAGACCGAGGAGGTCGCCTGGCACAACCTGTCCATCGAGCACCGGCCGTACGACCAGGCGGAGATCGACCCGGACCTCGACCCGTGGCGCTACCTCGCCGACCGGTTCGCCGAGGTCGCCGAGGACGGCGCGGAAGAGATCCGTACGGCCCTGGAGGTCATCGCCGCGGCCGACGGACCGCTCGTCTTCCACTGCGCCTCCGGCAAGGACCGCACGGGGCTGATCGCGGCCCTCGTCCTCGCGCTCCTCGACGTCCCCGACGAGGAGATCCTCGCGGACTTCGCGCTCACCGAGCTGGCCACGGAGCGGCTGATCGCCGACTGGCAGGCGTCGCACCCGGGCCGTGAGCTCCGCTGGCCGGGCTACGGCAGGGCGCCGGCCGAGATCCTTCGGCTGTTCCTCGCGGACCTGCGCGAGCGGTACGGCTCGGTGTACGGGTACGTCACCGGCCACGTCGGGCTCGACCCGGCGGTGGTGACGGCGCTCAGGACCCGGCTGGTCGACCCGGCCTAACTCCGGCGGTCGAAGCTGAAGAGCTGACCGGCCGCGTCCGGCGCGCAGGGGGCCTGGGCCAGTCGCGCCCAGTCCGCCGAGCGGTCGCCGACGACGGTGACGCAGCTGCCGGGCGTCGCGGAGTCCGCCGGAACGATCCGGTAGCCCTCGACGGGGGCGCCGTACGGCTCCAGGACGAACTCCTCGACCCGGCTCGGGTCTCCGCACTCGGAGTCCTCGTACGCGGCGTCGGGTATCCGGCCGCCGGAGGGTATGCCGGAGCAGCCGGGGCCGTAGTCCGGGTGGTCCGAAACGATCCTCCACCGGCCCCCGCCGCGCTCCGTCAGCGAGTACAGCGGCGCCTTCGCGTCGGCGCACGGCACCTGGTGGATCTGCCCGGTGCGGGAGCCGCGCCGCTCGCCGAGGCACAGGTCCGCGCCGATCACCCGGATGCGGACGTCCCCGGCGGCGGGCGCGGTGAGGGTACGGGGCGGGTGGGCGCCGTGCCCGTCCCGCAGGACGGCGACGACGCTGAACCCGGCGAGTACGAGACCGGCCAGCGCGACCGTCGCGACGAGGGCGCGGCGTATCCGGGACCGGGGCCCCGGCCGCCGGGCCGCGGGGGCGCCGTCCTGCGGCTCCACCGGCTCCCCGGGCCAGACGACCGCGGGCCCGACGGCCGGCACGGGGTCGGTCTCCGCGTGCGGGCCGTCGCCAGGGTCGGCTCCCCCGACCGGGCCTTCGCCCGCGCCCTCACCAGCGTCCTCGCCCGCGCCCTCGGCCTCATCAGCGCCCTCGCCCTCGCCCTCGGGCTCGTACACCCCCCGTACCGCGAGCCCCTTCCGTACCGCCTGCCACTCCTCAAGGCCACCCGGACCCACCCCGCACGCGCGGACGAACGAGAGCAGGAGCTCCTCGCGGGGGACGGTGGCGCGGGCCAGCATGTTGGCGACGGTGGACCGGGGCAGGACGTCGCCGCGCGCCTCGGCCCGGGCCGAGAGCTCGCGGTAGGTCAGGCCGGACCATTCCTTGAGCGCCTGGAGGCACGCGACGAACTCCGCGGCGTTCCGTGTCTCCCGCGGGTCGGGTGCCTTCTCCCCCGGCATCATCCGCGCCTCCCCCTTCCGCCGGACAGGGTTGGGACATGTCCGGGACAAGCCTCAAGCCTTGTTGATCTCACGCTCCGGCTCAAGAGTGGAACCCGGCAATTCCGGTGGTGATGCCGGTCACGACGAGTGGCCCCGACCCTCCACGGGGGGAGGGTCGGGGCCACTCGGGCGTGTCCGGGTCCCGGAGAGGATCCGGGACAGGTCGGGACGGAGGTCCCGACCGGAAGGACCTTCGGAAGACCGGTCAGGCACGGCCAGAAGACCGGCCAGGGCGTGGCCAGCAGACCGGTCAGGGCGTGGCCAGCAGGCCGGTCAGAGCACGGCCGGAAGACCGGTCAGGGCACGGTCAGAAGACGGACTCGGCCTCGCGGATCCGGTCCCCGGGAACCGTCTTGAGCTGCGTCACGGCCTCGGCGAGCGGCACCATCTCGATGTCCGTGCCGCGCAGCGCCGTCATCCGGCCGAACTCGCCGCGGTGCGCCGCCTCCACCGCGTGCCAGCCGAAGCGGGTGGCGAGCACCCGGTCGTACGCGGTCGGCGTGCCGCCGCGCTGGACGTGGCCGAGGATGACCGGGCGGGCCTCCTTGCCGAGGCGCCGCTCCAGCTCGACGGCGAGCTGGTTGCCGATGCCCTGGAAGCGCTCGTGACCGAACTGGTCGATCTCGCCCTTCTTGTACTCCATCGAGCCCTCGGCCGGATGCGCGCCCTCGGCGACGCAGATGACCGCGAACTTCTTGCCGCGCGCGAAGCGCTCCTCGACCATCTTGACGAGGTCGTCGACCTGGAAGGGGCGCTCGGGGAGGCAGATGCCGTGCGCGCCGCCGGCCATGCCGGACTCCAGCGCGATCCAGCCGGCGTGGCGGCCCATCACCTCGACGACCATCACGCGCTGGTGGGACTCGGCGGTGGTCTTCAGCCGGTCCATGGCCTCGGTGGCGACGCCGACGGCGGTGTCGAAGCCGAAGGTGCGGTCCGTGGAGGAGATGTCGTTGTCGATCGTCTTCGGGACGCCGACGACGGGCATGCCCGCGTCGGAGAGCATCTGGGCGGCGGTCAGGGTGCCCTCGCCGCCGATCGGGATGAGGACGTCGATGCCGTACTGCCGGGCCAGGTCGGGGGCCGACTCGGCGGCCTCGGCCAGCCGGTTGCGCTCCAGGCGCGCGGAGCCGAGGATCGTGCCGCCGCGGGCGAGGATGCCGCTGACGTTGTTGAGGTCGAGGGGGCGGTAGTGGCCGTCGAGGAGGCCCTTGAACCCGTCCTCGAAGCCGATGACTTCGTCGTCGTGGCCGGTCAGCGCCCGGTGCACGACCGACCGGATCACTGCGTTCAGGCCGGGGCAGTCGCCGCCTGCGGTGAGAACTCCGATGCGCATCGTGCTGTGTCTCCTGCTCGGTCGCGGTCCAGATGAGCCACGGCAATTCTCACACGCCCGGCCTGACGGGGACGCTCGTCGCCGCTCCGCGCGTCCCTCCCGGGGCCCCGTCGGGCTCCCGCGGAGGCCTTTCGTCCCGGGGTTCCGGGCCCTTCGTCCGGCGGGCGACGTAACCACTGGCGGGGGTATTGTCAAGGGGGTAATGCCGCCCTATAGGGGCTTTCCGAGGGCCGCCGGTTGACGCACGAGCGAGCGAGGCACGAGCAATCGACGCACGAGCGGGCGATCGACGCACGGGCCGCGAGGGTGCCGCGAGGCATCCACCCGGCCCGTTCCCCAGGACCGCCCCGATCCGCAGGACTGGACAGGAGACCACGGCGTGACGCGCAGCGTGTACGTGACCGGGATCGACCGCGGTGACGGCCGCCAGGTCGTCGAGCTGGGAGTCATGGAGCTCCTCACCCGCCAGGTGGACCGGGTGGGGGTGTTCCGGCCGCTGGTGCACGACGGCCCCGACCGCCTCTTCGACCTGCTGCGGGCCCGCTACCGGCTCTCGCAGGACCCCTCGACGGTCTACGGCATGGACTACCACGAGGCCTCGGACCTCCAGGCCGAGCGGGGCACGGACGAACTGGTCTCGCAGCTCGTCGACCGGTTCCACGCCGTCGCGCGCGACTACGAGGTCGTCCTCGTCCTCGGCACCGACTTCGCCGCCACGCAGCTCCCCGACGAGCTCGCGCTCAACGCCCGCCTCGCCAACGAGTTCGGCGCCTCCGTCATCCCGGTGGTCGGCGGCAAGGGCCAGCCCTCGGAGTCCGTACGGGCCGAGGCCCGCAACGCCTTCCGCGCGTACGACGGGCTCGGCTGCGACGTGCTCGCGATGATCGTCAACCGGGTGGCGGCCGAGGACCGGGAGGTCATCGCCGAGCGTCTCTCCGCCCGGCTGCCCGTGCCCTGTTACGTCCTGCCGGACGAGCCGGCGCTCGCCGCGCCCACCGTCTCCCAGATCACCCAGGCGCTCGGCGCCTCCGTGGTCCTCGGCGACGACCAGGGCCTCGCGCGGGACGCCCTCGACTTCGTCTTCGGCGGCGCGATGCTGCCGAACGTCCTCAAGGCGCTGACCCCCGGCTGTCTCGTCGTCACCCCCGGGGACCGGGCCGACGTGGTCGTCGGCGTGCTCGCCGCGCACTCGGCCGGAACCCCGCCCATCGCCGGCATGCTGCTCACCCTCGACGAGCGGCCCGGCGAGGAGATCCTGACCCTGGCGGCCCGGCTCGCGCCCGGCACCCCGGTCATCTCCGTAGCCGACAACAGCTTCCCCACCGCGGCCGAACTCTTCTCCCTGGAAGGGAAGCTGAACGCCGCCACCCCGCGCAAGGCGGAGACCGCCCTCGGCCTCTTCGAGCGGCACGTGGACACCTCCGACCTCCTGAAGCGGGTCTCGGTCGCCCGCAGCGGCCGGGTCACCCCGATGATGTTCGAGCACGAGCTCCTCGAACAGGCGCGCACCGACCGGCGCCGGGTGGTGCTCCCCGAGGGCGCCGAGGAGCGCGTGCTGCGCGCCGCCGACGTGCTGATCCGCCGCGACGTGTGCGACCTGACGCTGCTCGGCGACGTCGAGGTCATCCGCAAGAAGGCCGCCGAACTGAGCGTGGACCTCGGTGACACGCAGCTGATCGACCCGCAGACCTCGGAGCTGCGCGACGCGTTCGCCGAGAAGTACGCGGCGCTCCGCGCCCACAAGGGCGTCACCGTCGAGCTCGCGTACGACGTCGTCGCGGACGTGAACTACTTCGGCACCCTGATGGTGCAGGAGGGCCTGGCCGACGGCATGGTCTCCGGCTCCGTGCACTCCACGGCCGCGACGATCCGCCCGGCCTTCGAGATCATCAAGACGAAGCCGGAGGCGTCGATCGTCTCCTCGGTCTTCTTCATGTGCCTCGCCGACAAGGTGCTCGTGTACGGCGACTGCGCGGTCAACCCCGACCCGAACGCCGAGCAGCTCGCGGACATCGCCGCCCAGTCGGCGGCCACGGCGGCGCGCTTCGGCGTGGAGCCGCGGATCGCGATGCTCTCGTACTCGACCGGGACGTCGGGCTCCGGCGCGGACGTCGACAAGGTGCGCGAGGCGACGAAGCTGGTCCGCGAGGCGCATCCGGAGCTGCGGATCGAGGGCCCGATCCAGTACGACGCGGCGGTGGAGCCGTCCGTCGCCGCCACGAAGCTGCCGGGCTCGGAGGTGGCCGGGCAGGCGACCGTGCTGATCTTCCCGGACCTCAACACCGGCAACAACACCTACAAGGCCGTGCAGCGTTCGGCCGGCGCCGTGGCCGTCGGCCCGGTGCTCCAGGGTCTGCGCAAGCCCGTGAACGACCTCTCACGCGGCGCGCTCGTCAGCGACATCGTCAACACGGTCGCCATCACGGCGATCCAGTCCCAGGTCCCCTCCCAGGGTCAGGAGCTCCCCGCATGACCGGCACCCCCACCCGCGTCCTCGTCCTCAACTCCGGTTCGTCCTCCGTCAAGTACCAGCTGCTCGACATGGCGGACGGCAGTCGGCTCGCGGCCGGCCTGGTGGAGCGGATCGGCGAGGAGACCTCCCGTCTGGTGCACACCCCGCTCCAGGGCGGCGGCGGGGAGAGGCGCGAGAAGAACGGCCCGATCGCCGACCACGCGGCGGCGCTGAAGGCGGTCGCCGAGGAACTGGCGGCGGACGGCCTCGGTCTGGACTCCCCCGAGCTGGCCGCGATCGGCCACCGGGTGGTGCACGGCGGGCTGCGGTTCAGCGCTCCGACGGTCGTCGACGACGAGGTGCTCGCGGAGATCGAGCGGCTGGTGCCGGTGGCGCCGCTGCACAACCCGGCGAACCTCACCGGCATCCGTACGGCGATGTCGCTGCGCCCGGACCTGCCGCAGGTGGCGGTCTTCGACACGGCCTTCCACACGACGATGCCGGAGTCCGCGGCGCGGTACGCGATCGACGTGGCGACGGCGGACGCGCACCGCATCCGGCGGTACGGCTTCCACGGCACCTCGCACGCGTACGTCTCGCGCGAGACGGCGAAGCTGCTCGGCCGGGCGCCCGAGGAGGTGAACGTGATCGTGCTGCACCTGGGCAACGGCGCCTCCGCCTCGGCGGTGCGGGGCGGCCGGTGCGTGGACACCTCGATGGGTCTGACGCCCCTCGAAGGCCTGGTCATGGGCACCCGCTCGGGCGACATCGACCCGGCGGTCACCTTCCACCTCAAGCGGGTGGCGGGCATGTCGGCCGACGAGATCGACGTCCTCCTCAACAAGAAGTCCGGCCTGGTCGGGCTCTGCGGCGACAACGACATGCGGGAGATCCGCCGGCGCGTGGACGAGGGGGACCCGGCGGCGACGCTCGCCTTCGAGATCTACGTCCACCGTCTGAAGAAGTACATCGGCGCGTACTACGCGGTGCTCGGCCGGGTGGACGCGGTGGTGTTCACGGCGGGGGTCGGCGAGAACGCCGCCCCGGTGCGGGAGGCTGCGATCGCGGGCCTGGAGGAGCTGGGTCTCGCCGTGGACGCGGACCTCAACTCCGTCCGTTCCGACGAGGCGCGGCTGATCTCTCCGGACTACGCGCGGGTGGCGGTGGCCGTGGTGCCGACGGACGAGGAACTGGAGATCGCACGGCAGAGTTTCGCGCTCGTTCAGAGCTCGGCGAGCTCGAACGAGTGAACGCTTGAGCGGGCCCGCGCCCATTTGTACTTTCCGCCAGTCGGAATATTCCGCAGTGAAACAAACCGATAGGATCCGCCTCATGCGCCGTTCCAAAATCGTCTGTACGCTGGGCCCCGCCGTCGACTCGTATGAGCAGCTGAAGGCTCTCATCGAGGCCGGCATGAACGTGGCCCGATTCAACTTCAGCCACGGATCCCAGGCAGAACACCAGGAGCGGTACGACCGCGTCCGGCAGGTCTCCGCGGACACCGGGCACGCCGTCGGCGTCCTCGCCGACCTCCAGGGCCCCAAGATCCGCCTCGAGACCTTCGCCGAGGGCCCGGTCGAGCTGGTGCGCGGTGACGAGTTCACCATCACCACCGACGACGTCCCCGGCGACAAGTCCATCTGCGGCACCACCTACAAGGGTCTGCCCGGCGACGTCTCCAAGGGCGACCAGGTCCTCATCAACGACGGCAACGTCGAGCTGCGGGTCGTCGAGATCGACGGCCCCCGGGTCAAGACCGTGGTCATCGAGGGCGGTGTCATCTCCGACCACAAGGGCATCAACCTGCCCGGCGCGGCCGTCAACGTCCCCGCCCTGTCGGAGAAGGACGTCGACGACCTCCGCTTCGCCCTCCGCATGGGCTGCGACATGGTCGCCCTCTCCTTCGTCCGCGACGCCGACGACGTCAAGGACGTCCACAAGGTCATGGACGAGGAGGGCCGCCGGGTCCCCGTCATCGCCAAGGTCGAGAAGCCGCAGGCCGTCGAGAACATGGAGGCCGTCGTCGCGGCCTTCGACGCGGTCATGGTGGCCCGTGGCGACCTCGCCGTCGAGTACCCGCTGGAGCGGGTCCCGATGGTGCAGAAGCGTCTCGTCGAGATGTGCCGCCGCAACGCCAAGCCGGTCATCGTCGCGACCCAGATGATGGAGTCGATGATCACCAACTCCCGTCCGACCCGCGCCGAGGCGAGCGACGTCGCCAACGCGATCCTGGACGGGGCGGACGCGGTCATGCTGTCGGCCGAGTCCTCGGTCGGCGCGTACCCGATCGAGACCGTCAAGACGATGTCGAAGATCGTCACCGCGGCCGAGCAGGAGCTGCTCTCCAAGGGCCTCCAGCCCCTGGTCCCGGGCAAGAAGCCGCGCACCCAGGGCGGCTCCGTCGCCCGCGCGGCCTGCGAGATCGCCGACTTCCTGGGCGGCAAGGCGCTGATCGCCTTCACCCAGTCCGGCGACACGGCCCGCCGTCTCTCCCGCTACCGGGTGCAGCAGCCGATCCTCGCGTTCACGACGGACGAGAACACCCGCAACCAGCTCACCCTGAGCTGGGGCGTCGAGTCCTTCCTCGTCCCGTTCGTGGAGACCACGGACGCGATGGTCGACCTCGTGGACGCCGAGCTCCTGAAGCTCCAGCGCTACAGCGAGGGCGACACCATGGTCATCACGGCCGGCTCGCCCCCCGGCGTCCCGGGCACGACGAACATGGTCCGCGTCCACCACCTCGGCGGCGGCGAGCACGCCTGACGTCCCGCCTGATCCGTACACGGCTGTGGGCCGCACCCCTGGAGAAGGGATGCGGCCCACAGCCGTATGCGCGTACGCGTACGGGGATCAGCTGGGCTCGATCGTGTTGTGGAGGCCCTGGACCTTGAGGGTGCCGCCGAACTGGCCCGCCTGCTTGAGCTTCACCTGGGTGAAGAAGGCGAAGGGGACGTCCAGCGGGGGCGGGGACTCCGGACCGAAGGTGATCGGGATGAGGCCGAAGAGGTTGCCCTTCAGCTCCTCGGTGTACATGGTCACCGTGCCGTCGGTGATGGTCGACGTCGAGCCCTTGTCGGAGCGGACGTGGCCGGTGAAGCCCTCGGAGTGGACCGTCAGCTGGTGAAGGTCCTTGATGTCGATGCCGGTCGCGGTGAACTTCAGGACCTTCTTGATCTTGCCGCTGCCGGTCTTCACCTCGACGATGCCGTGGTACTTGAGGCCCTTGAGGGTGAGGAGCGTGCTCTCCAGCCGCCACGGCTCGTCCGGGAGCAGCGGGATGCCCGGCTCCAGGTCGGCCGCGGCGAGTGCCTCGGCGTCGAGCTCGGGGCACGGGAAGCGGGGCTTGGCGCCGTCGGGTATGGACTCGTCCTTCTTGGGGTCGAGGCCCTGGGCGCTCTTCGGGAGCTCCTTGACCGTGGCACCGGCCTTGTCGGCCGCCTCCTCGATCGCCTTCTTGGTCGCGTCGGCGGCCGGGTCGACGGTCGCCTTCGGCTTCGGCTCGGCGGGCGCGGTGGCGGTGGCCGAAGCCGTCGCGGTCGGCTCGTCCGCGGGCGCGGTCGGATCGTCGGCGGTCGCGGGCTTCTGGACCGGGGCCGTCGTCGTCGGAGCCGCCGTCGTGGGCGCGGCCGTGGTGGCCGTCGGCTTCGGGTCCGGGCCGTCGAAGAGGTCCTTGAGCGCGTCGCCCACGCCCAGCGGGTCGAGCGGGTTCGTCGACTTCGTGGGGGTGGGGGTCGGGGTGGCCGTGGCCGAGGGGGTCGCGGTCGGCGCCGGCTCCCTGTTCTGCTGCGTGGTCGCCTGCCCGGTCTCCGTCGCGGTCGGCGTCGGGGTCGGGGTAGCGGTGGCGCTCGCCGAGGCGGTGGCCGTGGCCGTCGGGCCGGTCGTCGCCGTGGAGCTCGGGCTCGCGGACGCGGTCGAGGTCGCCGAGGGGGTCGCCGTCGGCTTCGCGCTCTCCGTGGGCTTGGCCGTGGGCGTCGCCGTCTCCTCCGGAGTCGGCTCGTCCGAGCGGGTCACGCAAGGTCCCGGTGCGAAGGGGATGTCCTTGTCGTCGGCGAGGGCGAGCTTGGGCGTGAGGCCCATGCCCACGAGCACCGCGGTCGGCATGGCGGCCAGCGCCATGGCCTTGCCCGCAGGGCCCTGGATCCTGTTCAGCAGCGACTTGCGCGGGGCCGCGTGCCGCGGGCCCTCCTTCGCGAGCGCCGACTGAGTCTCGTCACCCCGCACTGTTCCTCCCGCCGTTGGCGTCGATCGTCGTTTCGGTCGCCTGGTGCTCCGCCTCGTACTGCTGCGGGATGTCGGCCGCCGGCACGACCGCGGTCTCGAGTTCTGCTCCGGCCTCTTCGGAGGCCTCCGGCCGGCCGTCGTGCTCTGCGTCGTCGGCGCTCTCCTCGACCGGGGGCGCGGGCGCCCACGCGACGGACATGCCGCCGCCGATGAGGGAGAACAGGAACCCGATGACGAGGCCGCCGAAGTTCGACACCGGGATGGAGACGAGCGCCAGGATGATCGTCGCGACGCCCGCGAACACCCGGACGATGGGCTGGAACCACATCGTGAAGCCGAGCGTGATGAGCAGGACACCGATGATCAGCGCACCGGCCCCGGCGGTCGTCTGCATGGCGAGCGTGGCGTTGCCGAGCCGCATGTCCCCGTACGGCAGGTAGGCGATCGGCACTCCGCCGATCATGGTGAAGATTCCCGCCCAGAAGGGCCGGGTCTGCCGCCAGACCTTGAACCGGTTGTCCTTGGGGACTTCACGGGAGGCGGGGATCTCGGCGCTCATGGATACAGCTCCCTGGAAGCGGTGTTGCTGAGAAGGTGAAGAAGGTGGTGCTGAGGCCGGAGCGGGCGGGGCCGTACGGGACGGCCCGCACCCGCCGGACCGAATCAGCCCTTGTAGCACTCCTCCGACGTGCCCCGGTGCAGGGACAGGCTCAGGTTGGGGAGCTTGAAGGTGGCGGCCGTCGTGGCCCACGCCTTCTGCCTGACGTTGTTGAGCGTCGCGTCCTGGGCACGCTGACCGAAGCCGAAGGGGTTGGCCTGCGTGTTCGGCTGGATGCCCGGCTTGCCGTCGACGGGCTTGCCGTCGGGCCCGGTGTTGAGCGCACCGGCCGCGATGCCGAGGTCCATCTTGCCGAACTCGGCATCGGCCTTCAGCTCGGAGACATCGAGGTAGATGCCCTTCGCGTAGACCGGCTTGTTCGGCTCCGTTCCGGCCTCGAGCCGGAGCGTGACGGAGTCACCGATGAACGGCACCTTCGGCGTGACCACCGACTGGCACATGTTGGTGATCCAGGCCTCGGAGAAGCCCGAGACGGCGACGGGCTCGGCGAAGGGCTTGCCCTCCAGGTCCTTGCCGCCGTCGACGCTGCCGTACTGGACGAAGTCCTTGCCGACAAGGCTGTCGGCCTTAACCTTGAACTCCTGGCCGGAGATGCTGAAGGACGCGGCCAGCGCGCCCTGGGCCAGGCCGACACCGATCGCAGCCGTCGCGGCCACGCTCGGGACCATGACGACGGCGAACCGCTTCCATCTGGTGCCGCCACGAACCTGGGACTTCATGAGAATTCCTCCTTCTCGGACGTACATCGCCGGAAGGGCCGGGGGGCCCGTCCCGGGATGGGAGAAGAGCTACGTCCTCGGGAAGGGGAGCACCGAGGCATCAGGCGGCGCGATGCGCGTCCGAATCACCGGCGATCACCCCCGAGCGACAACCATGAGCCACGCTTTGCGCGTGACCGGATTGGACAGGCCCCGTTCGGTGCGAGCGGGAACCCCCCTGTCCATGGCCGGCGCCTGGGGCACCGACCGCCCGGTGGGGACCCTTGCCGTGTCCCGGTTGGTTGCCGGGGTGTGCGGTTCGGACCGAGCGTCGCCGATCGTGGTCGATTCCGGGCCGTCGCACAAGGGGGTTCGTTACTCGCTAGTAACGGGTGGATAACCGGGGCATGGCGGGGTGACGCCGAACGGGCACGCAGGGTGCGGTCGAGTGATGCCCAATATCAGCAGATAGCCGTATGAATGCGGACAGAATCCTCGGTTTGATTTACTGCAAGTAACAGCGGCCGCGATTACCAAGTTTTGGTAAAGCGCGGCCGCTGTTTGTCGCTGTGTCGCCAAATCGTCGGACGATCCGGCGGGTCAGGAACGCCTCGGAAGGCGCCTGGGAAGACGTCCCGGAAGGCGTCTCAGAAAAGGACCCGGGCGAGCGCCTGGCGGGCCGTCGTCACCCGCGGGTCGTCGACGCCGATCACCTCGAAGAGCTCCAGGAGCCGCAGCCGCGCCGCGTCCCTGTCCTCGCCGAACGTGCGGCGCACGGTCTCCACGAGGCGCCCGAAGGCGTCCTCCACGTGACCGCCCACCAGGTCGAGGTCGGCGGCGGCGATCTGCGCGGCGACGTCGGCCTGGTTGTCCGCCGCGTTCTTGCGGACGGCGGCGGGGTCGAGGTCCTGGACCCGGGTGAGGAGCTCGGCCTGGGCCAGGCCCAGCTTGGCCTCCGGGTGGGCCGGGTCGTCGGCGAGCACGTTCTTGTACGCCTGGACGGCGCCGGCCAGGTCACCCGCGTCGAGCGCGGACATGGCCGCTTCGAGGAGGGCGTCGTACGGGCCGGCGGGGCGCGCGGCGGGGGCGGCCGATCCCTCGGCGTCCGCGTCCACGTCCACGGCGATGCCCGTGAGACCGAAGCGCTCCTCGCCGACCTGGATCAGCTGGTCGAGGGTCTCCCGGATCTGGGCCTCGGGCACCGCGCCCTGGAAGAGCGGCAGCGCCTGACCGGCGACCACCGCGAAAACGGCCGGAATTCCCTGGATGCCGAACTGCTGCATCAGCATCTGGTTGGCGTCGACGTCGATCTTCGCGAGCAGGAAGCGGCCGTTGTACTCGACGGCCAGCCGCTCCAGGAGGGGGCCGAGCTGCTTGCACGGCTCGCACCACTCGGCCCAGAAGTCGAGGACGACCGGGACCTCGGCGGAGCGCTGGATGACATCGCGCTCGAAGCCGGCCTCGTCGACGTCGATCACCAGGGCGGAGGGGGGCACCGCGGCGGAACCACCCTGCCGGGCGGCCTCGGCGCGGACCTGCTCCGCCTTGGCCTTGGCCTCTCCGGCCGCCTTCACCGCGGCAAGGTCGACGACGCCGCTCATGGACATGTTTCGGGGCTGCATGCGTACATCCTCCCCCTTCCGCGCGTGTAACCGGTAAGTCATGGCTGAACCGTGCCGCCCGTACGTCTCCCGCCGGTGTGCGAGACGCGTGGGCAACACGGTTCTTCGTCTTCGATCCGCACCGGGTCCCCACCCGGTGCTTGCCGGATCCCCACCCGGCAGTTGGTTGTCGCTCGGGCCGCTCAAAGCCTTTCGCTACAGGTCGTAGCGTAACTCTCCGGGAGGATCGGCGGGGAGGGCGCGGGAGCGATCCGCTCGGTGAACTGCCTCACATCGCGCACCTCTGGCGCCGTACCTACCGGCGGGTATGGTCGATCCCCATGTGCAGCAGTACCCCCCGCAACAGCCGTACCGGTCGCCCTCGCTCCACCGAGGCCGACGCGGCCATCCTGGAGGCGACCCGCGCCGCCCTGGTCGACCTCGGCTGGTCCAAGCTCACGATGGGGGACGTCGCCGGCCGCGCCGGGGTTGCGAAGACGACCCTCTACCGCCGCTGGGCCAACAAGAACGAGCTCGTGGTGGACGCCGTCGCCGTCCTCTTCGATGAACTCGAACTGCCCGACCTGGGTTCCCTCCAGGCCGACATCGAGCACGTCGTGATCCAGTTCGCGGCGCTCCTCGAACGCCCGGAGACCAAGACGGCCCTGATGGCGGTGGTGGCCGAGTCGACCCGCGACGCACCGCTGCGCGAGCGCATCCGCGCCTCGATCGTCGACCGCCAGAAGCGGCTCGTCCTGGCGGGCCGCCGACGGGCCCAGCAGCGCGGCGAACTCCCCGCCGACCGCGATCCGGTCGCCGTGGACGCCACGGACGACCTGATCTTCGACGTCATCGCGGGCGCGGTCGTCCACCGCGCCCTGGTGAGCGCCGAGCCGGTCGACGGGGAGTGGGTGGCCCGCCTCTCGGCCCTCCTCGTGGGTGGCCTGGGCGCGGTGGCGGCCCTCGGTTAGGTGCCGGAAGTACGTCACCTCGCACGCCGGCAGGGGCGGTACGGGAGTCCCCGTACCGCCCCTGCCGGCGTAGCGATGGCCGACGGTCAGAAGCCCGGCGGCTCGGTGTAGACGCCCCACTCGTCGCGCAGGACGTTGCAGATCTCGCCGAGGGTGGCCTCGGCGCGGACGGCCTCCAGCATCGGGGCGATCATGTTCGAGCCGTCCCGGGCCGCCGCGAGCATCGCGTCCAGCGAGGCGCGGACCTTGGCGTCGTCACGGCGCTCCTTGCGCTCGCCGAGGACCCGGACCTGCTCCCACTCGACCTCGTGGCTGACCCGCAGGATCTCCAGGTCGCCGGTGACGGAGCCGTGGGCGCAGTTGACGCCGACGACCCGCTTGTCGCCCTTCTCCAGGGACTGCTGGTACTGGAAGGCGGACTCGGCGATCTCGCCGGTGAACCAGCCGTCCTCGATGCCGCGCAGGATGCCCGAGGTGATCGGCCCGATCGGGTGCTGCCCGTCCGGGTGGGCGCGGCGGCCGCGCTCCTTGATCTGGTCGAAGATCTTCTCGGCGTCGGCCTCGATGCGGTCGGTGAGCTGCTCGACGTACCAGGAGCCGCCCAGCGGGTCGGCCACGTTGGCCACGCCGGTCTCCTCCATCAGCACCTGCTGCGTGCGGAGGGCGATCTCGGCGGCCTGCGCGCTGGGCAGCGCGAGGGTCTCGTCGAGGGCGTTGGTGTGGAGGGAGTTGGTGCCGCCGAGGACGGCGGAGAGGGCCTCGACCGCCGTACGGACGACGTTGTTGTACGGCTGCTGGGCGGTGAGGGAGACACCGGCGGTCTGGGTGTGGAAGCGGAGCCACTGCGCCTTGTCGGTCTTGGCGCCGTAGACCTCCTTCATCCAGCGCGCCCAGATCCGGCGGGCCGCGCGGAACTTGGCGATCTCCTCGAAGAAGTCGAGGTGCGCGTCGAAGAAGAAGGAGAGGCCGGGGGCGAAGACGTCGACGTCGAGGCCGCGGGAGAGGCCCAGCTCCACGTAGCCGAAGCCGTCGGCGAGGGTGTACGCGAGCTCCTGCGCGGCCGTCGCCCCGGCCTCGCGGATGTGGTAGCCGGAGACGGAGAGCGGCTTGTACGCGGGGATGCCCTGCGCGCAGTGCTCCATCAGGTCGCCGATGAGACGCAGATGGGGCTCGGGCTCGAAGAGCCACTCCTTCTGCGCGATGTACTCCTTGAAGATGTCGGTCTGGAGCGTGCCGTTGAGCACGGCCGGGTCGACGCCCTGCCGCTCGGCGGCGACCAGGTACATGCAGAAGACGGGCACGGCCGGCCCGGAGATCGTCATCGAGGTGGTGACGTCGCCGAGCGGGATGTCCTTGAAGAGGACCTCCATGTCGGCGGCGGAGTCGATGGCGACACCGCAGTGGCCGACCTCGCCGAGCGCCTTCGGGTCGTCGGAGTCGCGGCCCATGAGGGTGGGCATGTCGAAGGCGACGGAGAGGCCGCCGCCGCCGGCCTCCAGGATCATCTTGTAGCGCTCGTTGGTCTGCTCGGCGTTGCCGAAGCCGGCGAACTGGCGGATGGTCCAGGTCCGGCCCCGGTAGCCGGTCGCGTGGAGTCCCCGGGTGTAGGGGTACTCACCGGGCCAGCCGATGCGCTCGAACCCCTCGTAGGTGTCGCCGGGCCGGGGCCCGTAGACAGGCTCCACGGCGTCGCCGGAGAGCGTGGTGAAGTCGGCGTCCCGCTTGCGGGCCTTGTCGTAACGGGCCTGCCAGCGACGGCGGCCTTCCTCGATGGCGTCAGCGTCCATACCCTCGAATTTACTAGGACGTCCTAGTAAATGTCGATGGCAAACCTCCGCACATACGTGCGGAGGTGGGGGTCAGGCCTTCACCGGCTCCGGCTGCACGCCGCTGACCAGCGGCAACGTCTCGCGGACGACCTTGCGCTCGACGAAGAAGGCGGCGAAGGGAATCGTCCCGGACAGCAGCACCCACAGGAGCTTGCCGAACGGCCACTTGGCCTTGGAGCCCAGGTCGAAGGCGAAGACCAGGTAGATGATGTAGAGGACGCCGTGGGCCTGGGAGACCGCGAAGGTCACGTCCTCACCCATGTCGAACCCGTACTTGAAGACCATGCACGTGCAGAGCACGAGCAGCATGACGGCGGTCACGTAGGCCATGACGCGGTAACGGGTCAGCACGCTGGATTTCATGCCGTCGAGCGTAACGGCACGTTCCGGGCGATCTTCGCGCGGGTCAGCTCTCGTCGAAATCGTGCGCGCTCACCCGCAGCGGGCGCAGCATCGCGAAGATCTCGCCGCACTCCTCCGCGTCGTACGCGCCGAGACCGAACTCCATGTCCATCAGGTCGCGGGTCGCGGACTCGACCACCTCGCGCCCCTTCTCGGTGATGGTCGCGAGGGTGCCGCGGCCGTCGTTGGGGTTCGGGCGCTTGGCGACCAGGCCGGACTTCACGAGCCGGTCCACGGTGTTCGTCACCGAGGTGGGGTGCACCATCAGCCGCTCGCCGATCTTGGACATCGGCAGCTCGCCCGCCTTGGAGAAGGTGAGCAGGACCAGGGCCTCGTACCGCGCGAAGGTCAGCCCGTACGGCTTGACGACGGCGTCGACCTCCGCGAGGAGGATCTGGTGGGCGCGCATGATCGAGGTGATCGCGGCCATCGAGGGGACCGGGCCCCAGCGCTTCTGCCAGAGTTCGTCGGCGCGGGCGATGGGGTCGAAGGGGAGACTGAGCGGCTTCGGCACGCGTCGACCTTACCCATGGGGAACTTGGCGGTCAGCCCCGTCTCATTTCTCGGTCGCCCCGGAGGCCCTCAGCTCCGCCGCGGCGGCGAGCAGGCAGAGCGTCCCGACGACGCCCGTGCCGGCGACGACCGTGTGGACGGGGGCGAACTCGGCCGCGATCCCGGCTCCCGCCATGCCGATCCCCTGGACGGTCATCATGCCCGCCGTCATCAGGGTCATGGCCCTCCCCCGCTGGTCCTCGGGGACGGCGGCGACGAACCAGGCGTCGAGGCCGAGGGTGTACGCGCCGGTGGCGCCCGCCAGGAAGAGCGCGACGACCGCGAGGGCGACGCCGGGCTCGGGGGCGTACAGGAGGTAGGGGAGGACGCCGGTCACCGCGAGCGGGAGCACGATCCGGGAGCGGGTCGCCGCGTCGAGGAAGGACCCGGCGAAGAGCTCGCCCGCGATGGTGCCGACGGGCAGCGCGCACATGAGGAGACCGAGTGCGGCGGTGGAGACGCCGATCTCGTCGGCGTACGGGGCGGCGAGCGCCTCCGGCACGACGGCGAACAGCGGCGGCACCCAGAACATCAGCATCAGGGCGCGCACGCGCCGGTTCCGCAGGACGGCCCAGGTGCCGGCGAGGCCGCTCGCGGCCGACTTCCCGGCGGCGCGGGCGGGGCGGCGGGCGGTGCCGAGGCGCAGCAGCAGCGCCGAGACGAGGAAGGTCACGGTGGTGACGGCGAGGGCGCCGCGCGGCGGGACGACGGTGAGGAGGACGCCGCCGACGGCGAAGCCGGTGAGGAGGGCGCTCTGCGAGACGATCCGCAGGAGGGAGCGGCCGAGGACGAAGAGGTCGCCCTCGCCCAGGATGTCGGCGAGGGTCGCCATGCGGGTGCCGTTGAAGACGGGCGAGACGACGGCGATGGCGCAGCGCAGGACGAGCAGGACGGCGACGGGGGTCGCGGGGACGACCATCGCGGCGACGCAGGCGGAGCAGACGAGGTCGCAGACGACGAGGATCCGGCGGGGCGGGAGGCGGTCGGTGAGGCCGGCGAGGAGGGTGCCGCCGATGAGGTAGGGGAGGAAGCCGAGGGCGAAGGTGAGGGAGGAGAGGAGCGGGGAGCGGGTGAGGTCGTAGACGAGCACGGTGAGGGCGAGCTCGCTGACGACGACCCCGAGCAGGGAGAAGAGGTGCGCCACGAAGACGAACCGGAACTCCCGCACCCGGAACACGGCCCGGTACCCGGGGCCGGGCGGTGGCTCCGGAGCGGCAGCGGGCAGGGAGGTGGCGGGAGAGGCGGTGTTCGGCATGACGGCAGCGTGCCGTCGGGTGGCGCCCGCGCCCTAGACTTTCGGCTCCACACGAATGTTCCGATGCTCCACTGTTCCGCCGTTCCGCTGTTTCCGCTGCTCGGCCGTTCCGCTGTTCCGCCGTTCCGCCGTTCCGATCCTCCGCGTCCTGGAGAGGGTGCCCCGTGCCGTACCACCTGCGCTTCGGCGAGGCCGATCCGCTGCGGATCCGGTTCGCGATCTCGCCGCTCTGGGAGACGCACTCCGCCGTGCGGGTCCTCGCGCGGCCCGGGAAGCAGAGCTACCACCTGCCGTGGATGCGGCGGATCGCGGGCGCCGCGCGGGGGCTCGACCTCGGGCCGCTCCAGCTCCTCATGCCGCTCCGCGGACACAGCCCGGACTTCCTCTATCCGCCGCCGCTCGGGCCCGCCGCCACCTTCGACGAGGAGATCGCCGCCGTACGGGACACCGACCCGGCCCTCGCGCTCGTCGACTTCGAGCGGGCGCTCGCCGAGACGCCGGGGGCGGCCGCCACGGAGGAGGGGCGGCGGCTGCTGGCCGATCCGGCCGACGGGGTGCGGCGGCTGACCGTGCTCCTGGAGGCGGCCTGGGAGGCGCTGATCGCTCCCGAGTGGCCCCGGCTGCGGGCGCTCCTGGAGGCGGACGTGGCGTACCACTCGCGCCGGCTCGCGGAGGGCGGGCTCGAACGGCTCCTGAGCGAGCTGCACCCGGCCTTCGCCTGGGCCGCCGAGACCGCGACCCTCCAGGTCGCCTACGCCGGGGAGCACGACCGCCCGCTGGACGGGCAGGGGCTCGTCCTCATGCCCTCGGTCTTCACCTGGCCCGACGTGGTGAGCGGCTTCGATCCGCCGTGGCAGCCGACCGTGGCCTATCCGGCGCGCGGGATCGGCGGGCTGTGGGCCGAGCCCCGGGACCGCACGCCGGAGGTGCTCGCCCGGCTGCTGGGCCGCGCCCGGGCGGACGTCCTGTGCGCCCTGGACGAGCCGACGGGGACGACGGCGCTCGCGCACCGTCTCGGCCTCGCGCCCTCCTCCGTCTCCGCGCATCTGGCGGTGCTGCGGGACGCGGGGCTGCTCGCGTCGCGGCGGTACGGCCACCAGGTGCTGTACGAGCGGACGCCGCTGGGCATCGCGGTGTCGCAGCCCGGAACGGAATGACCGTCATGCCACGATGGCCCCGATTGTCCCGCACCTCCCGCGTATGCCCGCCGCACCCGCCGTACCCGACCCTGGGGGCCGGATGTCCCGCCGCACCGTCATCGCCGCCGCCCTGACTCTCGTCTCCGCGCTGCTCCTGACCGGATGCTCCGGCGACGACTCCGCGCGGACGCCCGTCGGCCCGCCGTCCGCGGCCGGCGAGGGCTCGGCGGGAGAGGCACCGGCCCCCTCCGCGGGCTCCCCCTTCTGGGTCGACCCGGAGAGCGACGCGGCGAAGCAGGTCCGGCAGTACGAGGCGCAGGGCAGGACCGAGGACGCCGAGGTCCTGAAGCGGATCGCGGAGCGGCCGGTCGCGGACTGGCCGGCCGGGGACGACCCCGTCCCCGAGGTCACGCGCGCGGTCCGGGGCGCGGCGGCCGAGGGCCGGACCCCGGTCTTCGTCGCGTACAACATCCCGCACCGGGACTGCGGGATGTACTCGGCGGGCGGCTCGCACGACGCGCGGGCCTACCGGACCTGGGTCGACTCCTTCGCGTCCGCGATCGGGGACTCCTCCGCGATCGTCGTCCTGGAGCCGGACGCGGTGCCGCACATCGTGGACGGCTGCACCCCGTCGCAGTACCACGACGAGCGGTACGGGCTGCTCGCCGAGGCGATCGAGCGGCTCAAGCGGCAGCCGCGCACCCGGGTCTACCTGGACGCGGGCAATCCGGCGTGGATCGACGACCCGGGCAAGCTGGTGGAGCCGCTGCGCCGGGCGGGCATCGCCCGCGCGGACGGCTTCTCGCTGAACGTCTCCAACTTCCAGACGAACGACACGGTGAAGGGCTTCGGCTCGATGCTCTCGGGGCTGCTCGGCGGCACCCACTTCACGGTGGACACCAGCCGGAACGGCGACGGCCCCCTCCCGGGCGACCGGGCGGAGGCCTGGTGCAATCCGCCGGGCCGGGCCCTCGGCGTACCGCCGACGGACCGGACCGGGGACGAGCTGGTCGACGCCTATCTGTGGATCAAGCGCCCCGGCGACTCGGACGGTCAGTGCCGGGGCGGCCCGGCCGCCGGGACGTGGTGGCCGGAGTACGCCCTGGGCCTCGCCCGGCGGGCGAAGGCCTGAGGTCCGGGACCTGAGCGCAGGGACCTGAAGCCCGGGACCCGAGCGCCGGGGCAAGCGCTCACCCCACCTGGATCCACTTCGCCTCGCTCGGGATGCCCTTCGCGTCCGTCACGAAGAGCATGTACCAGCCGGGCGGCACGAGCGTGCGGTCCTGCGGTACGTCGACGGTGACCGTCCTCCCGTCCTGCCCCTTCATCAGGCCGAGCTCCACCGAGCGCTGTTCGACGTCCGTCGTGTGGGTGACGGCGCTGGGCCGCATCAGCCGGGCCCCGGCGATCCGCCCGGCGTCGGCGGTCCTGAAGGTGGCGCGGCCGTTCTGGTCGAGCTCCCGCGGCCCCTCCCCCAGGGCGGGCCGGTCGGCGCCGGCCTGGTGGAGGTAGGGCGGGGTGAAGACCTCGATGCGCTGCTCGAACGTGCCGAGCTTGGTGTTGTCCTTGTCGTCGAAGAGCGGGTCGGAGCCGAAGGTGGCCACCCGGCCGTCGGGGAGCAGCAGTGCCTCGGAGTGGTAGTTGCGGCCGACGGTGGGTTCGGCGGCCTCGGTGAAGGCGTTGGTCTTCGGGTCGTAGAACTGCGCCTTGAGGATGTCGCTGCCGCTGCGGCCCCGGTACTCCTCGGACCCGCCGCTGGTGAAGACGGTGTCGTCGGGCAGCAGGACGCTGCTGAGGTAGCGGGTGCCCTGCGGGAGGGCGGGCCCGTCGGTGAAGACGGGGCTGTCCTTGGAGAGGTCGACGATCGAGGTGCGGGCGGTGGACTTCGGGGACTCGCCGACCCCGCCGCCGCCGAGGACCATGACCTTCTGGTCCTGGACGGGCGGCAGCAGCAGGGAGGCGGAGGTCTCCAGCTGGTCGGGGTCGGTGAGCCCGCCGAGCTTGGTGAAGGAGTTCTTCTCCAGGTCCCACAGGCCGGGTTCGCGGCCCTTCTCGGCGGGGCCGTAGCCGGCGTTGGAGCCGGTGTAGAGGACCTTGCCGCCCTGGGTGAGGAAGAGGGAGGGGTAGGTGGGGAAGTAGCGGAAGGGTCCCTTGGACCACTTCTTGGTCTCGGGGTCGTAGATCTCGTTGTCGCCGGGGACGACGTCGCCGACGTCGTTGAGCCCGGAGACGGCGAGGACCTTGCCGTCGTCGAGGGTGAGGAGGGTCGGGTACCAGCGGGCGTCCTTCATCGGGGCCACGGGAATGTACTTCTCGGCCCGGGGGTCGAACTCGTAGGCGCCCTTGATGCCCTGGAAGTCCTGCTTCTCGGTGGTGAGCTTCTGCGCGAGGCCGTAGACGTCGTCGGCCTCGTCGCCCTTGAGGCCGACGACCTCGTACTGCGCTGCCTCGGTGGTGAGGGCCTGCGGGCCCGCCTTCCTCGCCTCGACGAAGACCCGTGACTCGGCGGCGGTGACCTTGGTCTCCCAGGGCTTCATCTGGCCGCTCTTGAAGTACGAGATCTCGAACTCGCGCTTGGCCTTGGGGACGGTGACGTCGAACTTGGAGACGTACTCGACCCCGGACGGGGAGCGGAAGACGGTGCCCTTCTTGAGGGTGACCGCCTTGTCGGGGCTCTCGTTCTTGACCCGCATGCCGCCGCCGGCCTTCTTCACGCCGTCCCCGAGGACCTCGTAGCGGGCGGTGCCGCCGGCGACGAGCAGCCGCCCGTCGGGGAGCTGGGTGTGGCCGGAGCAGAAGAAGTCCACGGGGGTGGGGATCTTCTTGAAGGTGTTCTTCACCGGGTCCCAGAGGATGGTCTCGAAGGTCCCCGCGTCGAAGTTCTTCTGGTCGTTGCCCGAGCCGGCGATCAGGAGCACCTTGCCGGTGTGCAGGAGCGCCGCGTGGATGGCGTTGATGCGGTACTGCTCGGGGACGTCCACCTCCGCCCAGGAGCCGAACTCCTGCTGGTAGCCGGGCTGGGCGATCTTGTACGCGTGGTACTTCTCCTCCGCGAAGGAGACGGCGGCGGGGGCGTTGAGCGCGGCGAGGACCACGACGGCCCCGCTGCCGAGCAGCGTCTTCTTGAACTTCTTCGACGGCCGGTAGGCCATGGCTCAGTTCCCTCCGGTCGTCGTCGGGGCCGGGGCGGCAGGCGTGGGCGGGATGGCGGCCGGGAGGACGGCGACCCCTTCGCGGGCGACTCCTTCGCGGGCGACCCCTTCGCGGGCGTCCGCGAGGCCGCGGCTGCGGGCGCGGGCCCTCGCGCGGTCCCGGACGCGCCGCACGCGCCGGGCCCGTACCGATGTCCACACCCAGAGGAGGGCCGGGGCCAGGGCGATGACCAGGGCGAGGGACGCCCAGGTGCGCATGGCCGCGTGGGTGTGGCCGTAGTGGACGGAGGCGGCGAGCGAGGCGATGAGGATCACCGCCCAGTAGAGGTGGATGCGGAAGGTGGCGACCCGGTCGGGGCTGGCCTCGCCGCCCTTGGGGGTGACGACGAAGCGGCCGCGGGTGCGGAGGGCCGCCGAGCCGAGGGACTTGAGGTAGATGGGCGCGGAGAGCGCGGACATCGCCATGCCGGCGAGGCCGCCGGAGCCCTCGGGTTCGTGGGGCGAGACGTTGTGCCGCCGGTTCCAGAGGTAGAGCCCGATCTGGAGGGCGACGGCGTCGCTGTAGATCATCAGCCACACCTGGGTGGAGACCTGGGTGCCGGAGGCGCCGAACCAGAGGTAGAGGACGCAGCTGAGGATGCCCACGAACCAGTTGACGGCCGTCATCGGGTAGTAGACGAGCATCAGCGTGTAGTTGAGGAGGCGGCCCGGCGGGGTGCGGAAGGGTGCCTTCCAGAACTGCTTGACGATCGTCTCGTACGTGCCCCGGGACCAGCGGAGCTGCTGGGTGAAGAAGTCGGTCCAGGAGGCCGGGCCCTCGCCTACCGCGAGCACGTCGGGGGTGTAGACGGAGCGCCAGAAGCGGCCGGTGCGCGGGTTCTTCCTGCGGTGCAGTTCGAAGCCGGTGGCCATGTCCTCGGTGACGGAGTCGTACAGGCCGCCGATCTGCTGGAGGGCGGAGATCCGGACGATGTTGTTCGTGCCGACGAACATGGGCGCGCGGTAGCGGTTTCCGGCCCGCTGGATGAGGGCGTGGAAGAGGAACTGCTGCGACTCGGCGGCCTTGGTGACGATGTTGGTGTAGTTGCCGTAGACCTGCGGTCCGACGACGAAGGCGATGTCGGGGTCGCGGAAGTAGCCGAGCATCCGCTCCAGGAAGTTGGGGAGCGGGACGTGGTCGGTGTCGACGGAGGCGAAGAAGTCGTACGCGTTCCCGTGCATGGCGAGCCAGGCGTTGTAGTTGCCGTGCTTGGTCCTCGCCTTGTGCACGCCCTTCCTGCGGTTCCACTCGGGGACGCCGGCGCGGGTGAAGTGGCGGACTCCGAGCTCGGCGCAGAGCTCCTTGGCCTCGGCGGAGTCGCCCTCGTCGAGGAGCCAGACGTCCAGCGGCCCGTCGTGGCGCAGCCGGACGGCGCCTTCGAGGGTGGCGCGGACCATGGAGAGCGGTTCCTTGCCCGGGACGTACGTGGTGAGGAAGGCGACGCGGGTGCCGGGCTCCTCGTGGACGGGTATCGGGTCGCGGGCGACCATCGTGGCGTGGGCGATCGACGTGACGTTCACCAGCATGAAGAGGCAGATGAGGCCGATCGACACGAGCATGACGGTGTCGAGGTGGACGAGCCAGGGTTCGCCGCCCTCCCGGACGGTCCAGTGGCTCGGCCAGACGAGATAGGCCAGGAGCACCGCCGACAGGACCGGCGCCAGGCACATGAGCAGGACGGCCCTTATTCGGTGCGGCTCCTTCGAGAGCAGACTCCGGTACTGCACCGTGTAGGCCGCGGGGTCCGTGTCCGGGTCCGTGAGCGGACCGGCGAGTCGGCTGTAGGTGTCGTAGTCGTAGCCTTCCGGCCGCACGGTGCCTCCAGCTGTCGTCGAACGGGTCGATACCCCAACAAAAGGGGACTTCGTTCGGCGTGTCGACTGGAGTAGTCCGAGTGGGCGTCCTTACCTGTTGCGATCACTGTGTCGACGCAGCGTGTACGTGACGGCCTTCCGGGCGACCGGGTTCAGCTCCTCGATCGCGGCCATCAGGAAGCCCAGCTGTTCGAGCGCGGTGAGCGCGGCCTCCGCGCCGGCCGGGTCGACGCCCTCGTACAGTTCGAGGCCGACGAAGGAGGCGGCGACGGCGCGGGCGAGCCCCGCAGGGTCGGCGAACCCGTCGAGCGGGGTCCCGGCGAGGACCCGGACGAGGACCTGCTCGATCTCGGCGATCCACAGGTCGAGCCCGGCGGCGGTGGCCGGGGCGAGCCGGGGGTGGGTCTGGGCCCCGGCGAGCAGCTGCCCGAGGACGGCGACGTGTCCGGCGTCCCGCTCCTCCGCGTGCATCTCGCGCCCGAAGGCGAGGAGCTCGGAGAGGCTGCCGACGGAGCGGAGCCGCTCGCGGTGGCGGGCGACGCGCAGTTCGGCGCCGTGCCGGCAGGCGGCGGCGAGCAGCTCGTCGACGGAGCCGAAGTGGTAGAAGACCAGGGCCTGGTTGACCCCGGCGGTGGTTGCGATCGCGCGTGCGGAGGCCTTGGCGATGCCCTGCTCGACGAGGGTGCGCAGGGCGCCGTCGAGCAGCTTGTCCCGGGTCTCCTGGCTCCGCGCGTCCTGACCCCTCGCGCCGCCGGCGGCCTTCCCGATCGCGGCCTTCCCGATCGCGGTCTCCGCACTCACGCCCGTACCTCCTCGCGCACCGGGCGCAGCCCCGCGCGCACCCCGTGGGAGCCTACGTCGGCGTATGTGGCGGTGAACGACCCCTCGTAGCCGAAGAGCGGACCGAAGTGCCGGTTCACCACCCGGACGTCGATGCGGAAGCGGCCGGTGCGCTCGTCGAAGGACTCGCGGACCTCGGCCCGGCCGCCGACGAGTTCGGGGACGCGCACGTCCAACGGGCCTTCGCGGAAGCGGTGTTCGCCGGAGGTGATGAGGAGCGAGCCGTCGGGTTCGGCGGACAGGTGCAGATCGCTGGCGAGGTGCTGGTGGGTTCCGAGGTAGTCGAGGACGCACCCCCGCTCGGGGCTGTGGACCATGGTGGCGTCGAAGCGCCGGGGGCCGCCGGGCAGGGCGAAGGTGCGGACGAAGGTGACGGTCTCCCGTCCGTACGAGTCGGCGTACGGCACGTTCTCGATGCTGAAGGGGACGTCCCGGCCGGTGCGGGGCAGCAGGATGTTCCGCAGCCCGCCGACCGCGAGGAAGGGCTTCACGAAGGCCCGGCCGTGCCAGATGCGGTCCATGACGCCGCGTCCGACGCACAGCTCCCCGCTCGCGAGCCCCACCGAGAAGCGCCGCCGGAGTTCCGGGTGCAGCCGCTCGAACTCGGCGTCCCCCATGGCGGTACGGAAGATCGAGGGCGCGCTCCGGGTCGTCACGGCTGCTCCAGGGTGGCGAGGAGCCGGGGCTCCCGGCTGCGGGCGGGCGGGGTGCGCAGACAGCGGCGGGCCGCGGGGGCGCGCGACGAGGGCGGTACGAGGACGGCGGCGGCGAGCCCGAGGACGGTGAGCGGCACGGCGTAGAGGGACACGAGCCCGAGGGGCAGCCGGGTCAGGGCGATCGGCACGGCCACGAGCAGCACCCGGACGGCGGCTTCGAGGAGCCAGCGGTTCCGTGAGTGTTCCGGGGTGATGCCCCGCTCGCACCAGAGCCGCAGCCGGTCGAAGGACCAGGCCGTGGCCCAGCCCATGAGGGGCCGGAAGAGGAGCCGGTCGGCGGCGCGGCCGAGGAGGCCCCAGCGGGGCCGGTAGTCGTAGCCGGTGAGGAAGCGGATGCCGTCGGAGGTGGGGACGTACCGCCAGTAGCCGCTGCCCTCGGCGAGGAGCGACAGCGGGTGGGACGAGGAGAAGCGGAGGGCGGAGACCCGGTCGCCGCCGGCCCGGTGGCGCTCCCCCGCGGAGACACCGGTGCCGGCGACGGCCAGGAAGGGCAGGACGCGGGTCGCGTACCGGAAGCGCTGGGGCTCGTCCCCGGCCTTCGGGAGGTAGGAGATCTCCGTGAACCTCAGGTCCCAGCGCTGGTGGCGGCCGGGTTCCTGCGTCCGCTCCCAGAGCGTGTCCAGGTCCGCGTGCACACGTGTCTCGATGTAGAGACCCATGGGTGTCCCCCCAGCTCATCCAGCATCTTGAGCGACTGCTCAAAACTGCCCGCGAGTGAAGGTAGCCGATTTTGAGCACTCGCTCAACCAACGGATACGAAGAGACCCCCGGCCCTGATCAGGACCGGGGGTCTCCGCAGCTGCGATGTGCCGTCAGGCGCCGAGGTGGCGCTCCACCGTCTCGACCTTCGAGGTCAGACCGTCCGTCACGCCGGGACGGATGTCGGCCTTCATGACGACCGAGACGCGCGGCGCGCGGGCCTCGACGGCGGCGACGGCACGCTTCACGACTTCCATGACCTCGTCCCACTCGCCCTCGATGGACGTGAACATGGCGTCGGTACGGTTCGGGAGGCCGGACTCGCGGACGATCCGGACGGCGTCGGCGACGTACTCGCCGACCTCCTCCCCCACGCCCAGCGGGGTGACCGAGAACGCGACGATCACGCCTTCACCGCACCCTCGGCGCTCTCCGCGCGGGCGCGGGAGGCGATGACCGCGTCGGCGGCCTCGCGCTTCAGCTTCCGCTCGGCGTAGAAGCCGCCGAACGGCAGCACCGAGAGGACGAAGTAGAGCGCCGCGGTCCCGAAGCTCCACTTGGTGCGGTTCCAGGCGTCCAGCCAGAAGAGGACGTACAGGATGAACAGCACGCCGTGGACCGCGCCCATGACCGGCACCGCGTTGAAGTCCGTCGTCCGCTTGAGCACCGAGCAGACGAGCAGAAGCAGGAACGAGACGGCCTCCGGCGCGGAGACGAGCCGGAGCCGGTGGAGGGAGGAAGCGGTCTTGATGTCCACGGAGGGGGTCACCTTCGTTCGATCTTGTGAACGGATGCACAAGGGCCCGTCCATTGTGCACGCCGACTTTGCTGTCTCTTTATCCGGGTCCCCAGTACCTTCCTCGGGTGGCAACGTTCCGACTCCAAGGCAGCAAAGTGCTCGCCGTCTCCATGACCGGCGACTCCGTCAAGGCGAAGAACGGCTCGATGGTCGCCTACGACGGCCAGATGGCGTTCAAGAAGATGAGCGGTGGCGGTGAGGGTCTGCGCGGCATGGTGACCCGCCGGCTCACCGGTGAGCAGATGGAGGTGATGGAGGTACGCGGCCAGGGGACCTGCTGGTTCGCCGACCGGGCCTCCGAGATCAACCTCGTGTCCCTGCACGGCGAGAAGCTCTGGGTCGAGGCGAGCAATCTGCTCTGCACCGACGCGGGGCTGCGCACCGGCACGACCTTCACGGGCCTGCGCGGCGGCGCGACCGGCAACGGCCTCTTCACGACCACCGTCGAGGGCACCGGGCAGGCGGCGATCATGTCCGACGGTCCGGCGGTCGTGCTGCGGGTGACTCCGCAGTACCCGCTCCAGGTCGACCCGGGCGCGTACATCGCGCACCAGGGAAACCTCCAGCAGCAGTTCCAGTCCGGTGTGACCTTCCGCACCCTCATGGGCGAGGGCGGCGGCGAGGCGTTCCAGATCCGCTTCGAGGGGGACGGCCTCGTGTACGTCCAGCCGAGCGAGCGGAACACGATCGGGGGCGACGTCTGATGCCGTTCCGCGAGATCAACTCGAAGATGGTCGAGGCGACCGTCGTTCCCGGGCAGCGGATGTTCAGTCAGCGCGGGGCGATGCTCGCGTACCGCGGCGACGTCACTTTCACGCCGAACATGGCGGGCGGTCAGGGCGGCGTGATGTCGATGATCGGCCGTCGCGTGGCCGGCGAGGCGACGCCGCTGATGACGGTCGAGGGCAACGGCACGGTGATGTTCGGGCACGGCGGCCACCACATCCAGGTGATCGGCCTGACGGGCGACACCCTGTACGTGGAGGCCGACCGGCTCCTGGCCTTCGACGGCACCCTGGAGCAGGGCACGATGTTCATGGGCTCGCAGGGCGGGGTCATGGGCATGGTCCGCGGCCAGGTGACCGGCCAGGGCCTCTTCACCACCACCCTCAAGGGACACGGCGCGGTGGCCGTCATGGCGCACGGCGGGGTCGTCGAGCTGCCGATCGCCCCGGGCCGCCCGGTCCACGTGGACCCGCAGGCGTACGTGGCCCACCACGGCGACGTACGGAACAAGCTCTCCACCGCGCTGGGCTGGCGCGACATGGTGGGGCGCGGCTCCGGCGAGGCCTTCCAGCTGGAGCTGAGCGGCAGCGGCGCGGTGTACGTCCAGGCCTCGGAGGAGAAGCTGTGAGCACCCCGGTGATCCACGACCCGACGACGCTCCCGTCGGACGACAACGTGAATCCGTACACCTTCTGCGTGGAGCTCAAGGGCTCCCAGTGGTTCCTGCAGAAGGGCAAGATGATCGCCTACTACGGGCGGATCGAGTTCAACGGCATCGGTCACGGGCGGCTCGACCGGCTGGTCCGGACGTCGTTCCACTCACCGCTGCACGCGAGCGACTGGGTGGTGGCCGAGGGCAGCGGCAAGATGCTGCTCGCGGACCGGGCCTTCGACGTGAACTCGTTCGACCTGGACAAGGGCAACCTGACGATCCGTTCGGGCAACCTCCTCGCCTATCAGCCCACGCTCGCGCTGAAGCAGTCGATCGTGCCGGGCTTCGTGACGCTGATCGGCACGGGCAAGTTCGTCGCCGCGTCGAACGGTCCGGTGGTCTTCATGGAGCCGCCGATGCGGGTGGACCCGCAGGCGCTGGTCGGCTGGGCGGACTGCCCCTCGCCGTGCCACCACTACGACCACGGCTACATGACGGGCGTGATGGGCGGCGTACGGGCCCTGACGGGGATCGGCGGCACCTCGGGCGAGGAGCACCAGTTCGAGTTCGTGGGCGCGGGTACGGTCCTGCTCCAGTCGACGGAGCTGCTCATGGCCGAGCGGGCGATCGGCGGTCCGCCCGCGCAGGCGGGAGTGCCGGGCGGTCACGGGGCGCACGGTTCCGGCCAGGCCGTGCCCGGTTCGGTACCGCGCCTTCCCGGCCAGCTGGGCGACCTCCAGCGGCGCTTCGGCCTGTGAGCGGTAGTCTGCGGAGTGTGACGCCCTCGAACGTCTGCGCCCGCGCCGAGCGGGTCGAGGACCGGGGTGTACGGCCCGGGTCGAGGACCGGGGCGCCCGGCGCCCGGCGCCCGGTGCCCGGCGTCACACTCCCAGACTTCGTCAAGAATTCAACTTCTTAGGTAGAATCCATACATGGAGACCGAGACGGCCACCCCGTGGCTCACCGACGGCGAGCAGTGCGCCTGGCGCACGTTCCTGGACGTCCAGAGGATGCTGGCGCACCAGCTGGAGAAGGACCTCCAGCCCTTCGGCCTGACGATGAACGACTACGAGATCCTGGTGAACCTCTCGGAGTCGGCGGAGCGGCGGCTGCGCATGAGCGACCTCGCCACGGCCACCCTCCAGTCGAAGAGCCGGCTCTCCCACCAGATCACCCGGATGGAGAACGCCGGACTCGTCCGCCGCGAGAACTGCGAGTCGGACCGGCGCGGCCTGTACGCCGTCCTGACGGACGACGGCATGGAGACCATGCGCAAGGTCGCCCCGCACCACGTCGAGTCGGTGCGCAGGCACTTCATCGACCAGATCGGCGCCGACGCCCTCGGCGACCTCCACGAGTCCCTGAAGCCCATCGCGGAGCAGCTCCGCGGGCGGCGCGGCAAGCCGTAGCCGCCGAGCGCGTACGAAAAGGGCCTCCCCGGCGATCCGGGGAGGCCCTTTCGCGTACCGCTCAGTTGCCCGTCAGGCTCGCGACCAGCTCGTCGGAGGCCGCGTACGGGTCGAGGTCGCCCGCGACGATCCGCTCCGCGAGCGCGTCCAGGCGCCGGTCGCCGTGCAGGTCGCCGATGCGCTCGCGCAGGGCCGTGATGGTGATCGTCTCCACCTCGCGCGCGGCACGGGACCGCCGGCGGTCCGCGAGCACCCCGTGCTCCTCCATCCACGCGCGGTGCTTCTCCAGGGCCTCCACGACCTCGTCGATGCCCTCGCCGCGCGCCGCGACCGTCTTGACGATCGGCGGCCGCCAGTCACCGGCGGACCGCGCCTCGCCGAGGCCCAGCATGTGGTTGAGCTCGCGGGCGGTGGCGTCCGCGCCGTCCCGGTCGGCCTTGTTGACCACGTACAGGTCGCCGATCTCCAGGATGCCCGCCTTCGCGGCCTGGATCCCGTCGCCCATGCCCGGCGCGAGGAGCACGACCGAGGTGTCGGCCTGGGAGGCGATCTCCACCTCGGACTGCCCGACGCCGACCGTCTCCACGAGGATCACCTCGCAGCCGGCCGCGTCCAGGACGCGGATGGCCTGCGGGGCGGACCAGGCGAGACCGCCCAGATGGCCGCGGGTGGCCATCGAGCGGATGTAGACGCCCGGGTCGGAGGCGTGCTCCGACATCCGGACCCGGTCGCCGAGCAGCGCTCCCCCGCTGAAGGGGGAGGACGGGTCGACGGCCAGGACGCCGACCCGCTTGCCCGCCCGCCGGTACGCGGAGACGAGCGCGGAGGTCGACGTGGACTTGCCGACGCCGGGCGAGCCCGTCAGGCCCACCACGTAGGCGTTGCCGGTCAGCGGCGCGAGCGCCGCCATCACCTCGCGCAGCTGCGGGGACGCCCCCTCCACGAGCGAGATCAGCCGGGCCACGGCCCGCGGCCTGCCCTCGCGCGCCTGGGCGACGAGTGCGGGGACGTCCACCATCTGCACTGCTCCTTAGGTGCCGGAATTACTTGCCGGTTACTTGCCGGCGACGCGGACGATCAGCGCGTCGCCCTGCCCGCCGCCGCCGCAGAGGGCCGCGGCGCCGATGCCGCCGCCGCGCCGCTTGAGCTCCAGGGCGAGGTGCAGCACCACACGGGCGCCGGACATGCCGATCGGGTGGCCCAGGGCGATCGCGCCACCGTTGACGTTCACCTTCTCGGGGGTAACGCCGAGGTCCTTCATTGACTGGACGGCGACCGCGGCGAAGGCCTCGTTGATCTCGATCAGGTCGAGGTCGTCGACGGTCAGGCCCTCCTTCTTGAGGGCGTGCAGGATCGCGTTGGACGGCTGCGACTGGAGCGAGTTGTCCGGGCCGGCCACGTTGCCGTGGGCGCCGATCTCGGCGATCCAGTCCAGGCCCAGCTCCTCGGCCTTGGCCTTGCTCATCACGACGACGGCGGCGGCGCCGTCCGAGATCTGCGAGGAGGTGCCGGCGGTGATGGTGCCGTCCTTGGCGAAGGCCGGGCGGAGCTTGCCGAGGGACTCGACGGTGGTCTCGGCGCGGATGCCCTCGTCCTTGGAGAAGACGACCGGCTCGCCCTTGCGCTGCGGGATCTCGACCGGGGTGATCTCGGCCTCGAAGATGCCGTTCTTCTGCGCGGTGGCGGCGCGCTGGTGCGAGAGGGCGGCGATCTCGTCCTGCTCGGGGCGCTGGATGCCCAGGCGGGTGTTGTGCTTCTCCGTGGACTCGCCCATGGCGATGTTCTCGAAGGCGTCGGTGAGGCCGTCGTACGCCATCGCGTCGAGCATCTCGATCGCGCCGTACTTGTAGCCCTCGCGGGAGTTCGGCAGCAGGTGCGGGGCGTTGGTCATCGACTCCTGGCCGCCGGCGACGACCACGTCGAACTCGCCCGCGCGGATCAGCTGGTCGGCGAGCGCGATCGCGTCGAGGCCGGACAGACACACCTTGTTGATGGTGAGGGCCGGGACGCTCATCGGGATGCCGGCCTTGACGGCCGCCTGACGCGCGGGGATCTGCCCGGCGCCCGCCTGGAGCACCTGGCCCATGATCACGTACTGGACCTGGTCGCCGCCGATGCCCGCACGGTCGAGGGCGGCCTTGATCGCGAAGCCGCCGAGGTCCGCGCCCGAGAAGGACTTGAGCGAGCCGAGCAGGCGACCCATGGGCGTGCGGGCGCCCGCGACGATCACTGAGGTGGTACCGGTCGTTCCAGACATGAGGCACGGCCCCTAGGGATGAGGAGTGAACGAGGGTTTACCGCCAATGTACTGAGGGGCGCGCTGCGAGGTCACCGGGCAGCCGGTGTGATCGCGCGCACGTTGCGTAACCGCCTTCCTGGCGATGGACTAGGGGGCATGCTGACGCGAATCGACCACATCGGGATCGCCTGTTTCGACCTCGACAAGACTGTCGAGTTCTACCGTGCGACATACGGCTTCGAGGTCTTCCACACCGAGGTCAACGAGGAGCAGGGCGTCCGCGAGGCCATGCTCAAGATCAACGAGACCTCCGACGGCGGGGCCTCCTACCTCCAGCTCCTGGAGCCGACCCGGGAGGACTCGGCGGTGGGCAAGTGGCTCGCCAAGAACGGCGAGGGCGTGCACCACATCGCCTTCGGTACGGCGGACGTCGACGGCGATGCCGCGGACATCCGCGAGAAGGGCGTCCGGGTCCTCTACGACCAGCCGCGGATCGGCTCGATGGGCTCCCGCATCACCTTCCTGCACCCCAAGGACTGCCACGGCGTGCTCACGGAACTGGTCACCTCGGCGAAGCCCTCCGCTGACCACTCCTCAGCGGAGCACTGACCTCCGGATTCCTGGCCCGGTAGAGTGGGCGGCTCCGGGCCGGGGCCGGTCGGGGCTGCTCCGCGTGGCACCGAAGTCGGGATGTCGGGGTCGTCCGATCTGCCACGATTCCCCGGGGGTCCGTCCTCGTCGGTGAAGACGGTGCTCGTTGGAGTTGCGGACAGGGTTGGGGTCTCCCCTGCTCGGAGAGCTCGGGGAAGGATGGACCGCGCAGTGCGGGGCTACGAACGCCAGGAGAGCCACCGAGCTGAAGACGACCATCTCGCACGGTTCGAAGCCGAGATGGACCGGCTGAAGACCGAGCGGGAAAAGGCCGTCCAGCACGCCGAGGACCTCGGTTACCAGGTCGAGGTCTTGCGTGCCAAGCTCCACGAGGCGCGCCGCACCATCGCGTCCAGGCCCGCGTACGACAGCGCGGACATCGGCTACCAGGCCGAGCAGTTGCTGCGCAACGCGCAGGCGCAGGCCGAACAGCTCCGGCAGGACGCCGAGCGCGAGCTGCGCGAGGCCCGCGCCCAGACGCAGCGCATCCTCCAGGAGCACGCCGAGCACCAGTCGCGGCTCCAGGCCGAGCTGCACAACGAGGCGGTCCAGCGCCGCCAGCAGCTGGACCAGGAGCTCAACGAGCGCCGGCAGACCGTCGAGGCGCACGTCAACGAGAACGTCGCCTGGGCCGAGCAGCTGCGCGCCCGTACGGAGTCCCAGGCCCGCCGCCTGATGGAGGAGTCCCGCGCGGAGGCCGAGCAGTCGCTCGCCACCGCCCGCGCCGAGGCCACCCGGCTCGCGGAGGAGACCAGCCGCCGCGTCGGCGCCGAGGCCGAGGCGGCCCGCGCCGAGGCCGAGGCGATCCTGCTGCGCGCCCGCAAGGACGCCGAGCGGCTCCTGGGCGCCGCCTCCAGCCAGGCGCAGGAGGCCACGAGCCACGCCGAGCAGCTCCGCTCGACGACCACCGCCGAGACGGACCAGGCCCGCCGCCAGGCCACCGAGCTGTCCCGCGCCGCCGAGCAGCGCATGCAGGAGGCCGAGGAGAAGCTCCGGCTGGCCCGCGCCGAGGCCGAGAAGGCCCTCACGGAGGCCAAGGACGCCGCCGCCAGGCAGCTCGCCTCCGCGGAGTCCGTCAACGAGCAGCGCACCCGCACGGCCAAGACGGAGATCGCCCGGCTCGTCGGCGAGGCCACCAAGGACGCCGAGGCCCTCAAGGCCGAGGCCGAGGAGAAGCTCCGCGAGGCGACCGCCGAGGCCGAGAAGCTGCTCTCGGAGGCCTCGGAGAAGGCCCGTACGGCCGTCGCCGAGGACTCCGCCGCCGCGCTCGCCAAGGCCGCGCGCAGCGCCGAGGAGATCCTCACCAAGGCGTCCGACGACGCCCGCGAGACCACCCGCAAGGCCGCCGAGGAGGCCGAGCGGGTCCGCCGCGAGGCCGAGGCCGAGATGGACCGGCTGCGGGCCCGGGTCGAGGAGCAGGCCGACGAACTGCTCGGCTCGGCGAAGGACGACACCAAGGAGTACCGCGCCAAGACGGTCGAGCTCCAGGAGGAGGCCCGCCGGCTGCGCGGCGAGGCCGAGCAGCTGCGCGCCGAGGCCGTCGCGGAGGGCGAGCGGATCCGCGGCGAGGCCCGGCGCGAGGCCCTCCAGCAGATCGAGGAGGCGGCCGGCACCGCCGAGGAGCTGCTCACCAAGGCCCGTACGGACGCCGAGGAGCTCCGCACCAAGGCCGGCGCCGAGGGCGAGCGGGTCAAGTCCGAGGCCGTGGAGCGCGCCCAGACGCTCCGCGCCCAGGCCGAGGAGACCCTGGAGCGCACCCGCGCCGAGGCCGAGCGGCTGCGCGCCGAGGCCGAGGAGCAGGCGGAGTCGGTCAGGGAGACGGCCGAGGAGGCCGCCGCCGGGCTGCGCGCGGACGCCGAGCGGGCCGCCGAGGCCCGTCGCGCCGAGGCCGCCGAGGAACTGACCCGGCTGCACACCGACGCCGAGACGAAGGTGGCGGCGGCCGGCCGGGAGCTGACCGACGCCCGCGCCGAGAGCGAGCGGATCCGGCGCGAGACCGCCGAGGAGACGGAGCGGCTCCGCACGGAGGCCGCCGAGCGCATCCGTACGCTCCAGGAGCAGGCCGAGCAGGAGGCCGAGCGGCTGCGGGCCGAGGCCTCGGCCGACGCGTCCACCACGCGCACCGAGGCCGAGACCGCCGCCGTACGGCTCCGCACGGAGGCCGGCGAGGAGGCCGAGCGCCTGAAGTCGGAGGCGCAGGAGACCGCCGACCGCGTCCGGGCGGAGGCCGGGGCCGCCGCCGAGCGGGTGGCCGCCGAGGCCGCCGAGGCGCTGGCCGCCGCGCAGGACGAGGCCAACCGGCGCCGCCGCGAGGCCGAGTCGACCCTGGAGTCGGCCCGCTCCGAGGCCGGCCGGGAGCGCGAGCACGCCCGCGAGCAGTCCGAGGAGCTCCTCGCCGCCGCCCGCAAGCGGGTCGAGGACGCCCAGGCCGAGGCCCAGCGCCTGGTCGAGGAGGCGGACGCGCGGGCGACCGAGATGGTCACCGCGGCCGAGCAGACCGCCCAGGAGGTGCGGGACTCGGTGGCCGGGCTGCGCGAGCAGGCCGAGGAGGAGATCGCCGGGCTGCGCAGCGCCGCCGAGCACGCGGCCGAGCGGACGCGTACGGAGGCGCAGGAGGAGGCGGACCGGGTCCGGGCCGACGCGTACGAGGAGCGGGAGCGGGCGTCCGAGGACGCCTCCCGCACCCGGGCGCGCGCCCAGGAGGAGTCGGAGGCCGCGAAGGCGCTGGCCGAGCGGACGGTCGGGGACGCGATCGCCGAGTCGGAGAAGCTGCGGGCGGACACCGCGGAGTACGCGCAGCGGGTACGGACCGAGGTGACGGACTCGCTCGCCTCGGCGGAGCAGGACGCCGCCCGTACGCGGGCGGACGCCCGGGACGACGCGAACCGGATCCGTTCGGAGGCCGCCGAGCGCGCCGAGACGGTGGTCGGCGAGGCACGGGCGGAGGCGGACCGGATCGGCACCGAGGCCGAGCGGGTCCTCGACGAGGCCCGCAAGGCCGCCGACAAGCGGCGCTCCGACGCCGCCGAGCAGGCCGACACCCTCGTGGGCGAGGCGACGAGCGAGGCCGAGCGGGTCACGACGGAGGCGCTCGCGGAGGCCGAGCGGGTCACCGCCGAGGCGACCGCGGAGGCCGAGCGGCTCACGGCCGAGGCCGCCGAGCTCCTGGAGAGCACCGAGCAGGACGCGCGCCGGCTCCGTACCGAGGCCGAACAGGTCAAGGCCGACGGCGAGGCGCACGCGGAGGCGCTGCGGACCGCGGCGATCACGGACGGCGAGCAGGTCCTCGACGAGGCCCGCAAGGCCGCCGACAAGCGGCGCAGCGACGCCGCCGAGCAGGCCGACGCGCTCATGGCGGAGGCGACGAGCGAGGCCGAGCGGCTCACCGCCGAGGCGGTCGAGCTCATGGAGACGACCGAGCAGGACGCCCGGCGGCTCCGTGCCGAGGCCGAGCAGGTCAAGACCGATGGGGAGGCGCACGCCCAGGCGCTGCGGACGGCCGCCCTCGCCGACGGCGAGCAGGTCCTCGACGAGGCCCGCAAGGCCGCCGACAAGCGCCGCAGCGACGCCGCCGAGCAGGCCGACGCGCTCATCGCCGAGGCGACGAGCGAGGCCGAGCGGCTCACCCGCGAGGCGGGCGAGCTGTCCGACGCGGTCACGGCGGACGCGCGCGCCGACGCCGAGCGGGTCGCGGCGGAGGCCGCCGAGCAGGCCGCGCGGACCATCGCCGAAGGCGAGCGGGCCAAGGCCGACGCGGAGGCAGCGGCGGCCGCGACGGTGGCCGCCGCGCAGCAGGACGACGAGCGGATCCGCAGCGAGTCGGAGCGGCTCAGGGCGGACGCCGAGGCGGCGGCCGAGCAGATGCGGTCGGAGGCCCGCGCGGAGGCGGACCGGACGCTCGACGAGGCCCGGGACGCCGGCGCGCGGAAGCGTTCGGACGCGGCCGAGCAGGCGGACCAGCTCATCGCCAAGGCCCAGGAGGAGGCGCTGCGCGCCACCACCGAGGCCGAGACGCAGGCGGACACGATGGTCGGCGCGGCCCGCAAGGAGGCCGAGCGGATCGTCGCCGAGGCGACCGTCGAGGGCAACTCGCTGGTGGAGAAGGCCCGTACGGACGCCGACGAACTGCTCGTCGGGGCACGCAGCGACGCGACGGCCATAAGGGACCGGTCCGAGGAGCTGCGGGGCCGCGTCGAGGGCGAGATCGAGGAACTGCACGAGCGGGCGCGGCGCGAGAACGCCGAGCAGATGAAGACGGCCGGCGAGCGCGTCGACAAGCTGGTCAAGGCCGCCACGGAGCAGCGCACCGAGGCCGAGGAGAAGGCCAAGGAGCTGGTCTCCGAGGCGAGTTCCGAGGCGAGCAAGGTCCGCATCGCTGCGGTGCGGAAGGCGGAGGCGCTCCTCAAGGAGGCCGAGCAGAAGAAGGCGTCGCTCGTCGCGGAGGCCGAGGGCATCAAGGCGGAGGCCGAGCGGCTGCGGGCCGACGCGGAGGCCGAGGCCGAGCGGACCGTCGCCGAGGGCAAGCGGGAGCTGGAGGTGCTCGTGCGCAGGCGCGAGGACATCAATGCCGAGATCTCCCGTGTCCAGGACGTGCTGGAGGCGTTGGAGTCTTTCGAGACGCCGTCGGCGGGGGCGAAGGACGGGCTCAAGGCGGGTGTGTCGACGGGGGCCACTCGTTCGAGTGGCAAGTCCCAGGACGGCTAGCCACTCAAAAGGCTGGACATTCTCCAGATCAAACGGGCATACGCTCGATGACACGCCGCTTCGGCCCCTAGGATTCCCTCTAACACCTCACCGGTCTCATTCGACAGGAAACCCATGAGCGACACTTCCTCCCCCTTCGGCTTCGAGCTCGTGCGGCGCGGTTACGACCGCGGTCAGGTGGACGACCGCATTACCAAGCTCGTTTCCGACCGCGACAGCGCGCTGTCCCGCATCACCTCGCTGGAGAAGCGCATCGAGGAACTCCACCTCGAAACGCAGAACGCCCAGGCGCAGGTCACCGACGCGGAGCCGTCGTACGCCGGCCTCGGTGCCCGTGTCGAGAAGATCCTCCGACTCGCCGAGGAGGAGGCGAAGGACCTGCGCGAGGAGGCCCGTCGCGCCGCCGAGCAGCACCGCGAGCTCGCCGAGTCGGCCGCCCAGCAGGTGCGCAACGACGCGGAGTCCTTCGCGGCCGAGCGGAAGTCGAAGGCCGAGGACGAGGGCGTCCGGATCGTCGAGAAGGCGCAGGGCGAGGCCAACTCGCTGCGTGGCGAGGCGCAGAAGGACGCGCAGTCGAAGCGCGAGGAGGCGGACGCCCTCTTCGAGGAGACCCGCGCCAAGGCCGCCCAGGCCGCCGCGGACTTCGAGACCAACCTGGCGAAGCGCCGCGAGCAGTCGGAGCGCGACCTGGCCTCGCGTCAGGCCAAGGCCGAGAAGCGCCTCGCGGAGATCGAGCACCGCGCCGAGCAGCTCCGCCTGGAGGCCGAGAAGCTGCGTACGGACGCGGAGCGCCGGGCCCGTCAGACGGTGGAGACCGCGCAGCGCCAGGCCGAGGACATCGTGGCCGACGCGAACGCGAAGGCCGACCGGATCCGCAGCGAGTCGGAGCGCGAGCTCGCGGCGCTGACGAACCGCCGCGACTCGATCAACGCCCAGCTGACCAACGTCCGCGAGATGCTGGCGACCCTGACGGGTGCCGCCGTCGCGGCGGCCGGCTCCCCGATCGACGACGAGCGCGCGGCCGGCGTCCCGGCCCAGCAGTCCCGCTGAGGCCCCGCGGCCCCAGGAGCAGCACGTCGCGGTAACGCGTAGGCGACAGCTCGCAAAACCCCCCGTCACTCCGGTGGCGGGGGGTTTTGCGCGCCCTTAACTTGGTACGCATGATCGAGCTTGAGGGCCTGACCAAGCGCTACGGAACGAAGACAGCGGTCGACCATCTCTCCTTCCAGGTCCGGCCGGGCGTCGTCACCGGTTTCCTCGGGCCGAACGGGGCGGGCAAGTCGACGACGATGCGGATGATGCTCGACCTGGACAACCCGACCAGCGGTACGGTCCGGATCGACGGCAAGCACTACCGGGACCTCGCGGAACCGCTCAAGTACATCGGCGCGCTGCTCGACGCCAAGGCGATGAACGGCGGCCGCTCCGCGTACAACAACCTGCTGTGTCTCGCGCAGTCCAACCGGATCCCGCAGAGCCGGGTGGGCGAGGTGCTCGACCTGGTGGGTCTGACGCCGGTCGCGAAGAAGAAGTCGAAGGGTTTCTCCCTCGGCATGGGCCAGCGGCTCGGCATCGCCTCGGCACTGCTCGGTGATCCCGAGATCCTGATGTTCGACGAACCCGTCAATGGTCTGGACCCCGAGGGAATTCACTGGATCCGCAATCTGATGAAGGCCTTGGCCGGCGAGGGCCGGACGATCTTCGTCTCCAGCCATCTGATGAGCGAAATGGCGCTGACGGCCGATCATCTGATCGTGATCGGGCAGGGAAAGCTGCTGGCCGACACGTCGATGGCGGATTTCATCCAGCAGAATTCCAGGAGTTATGTGCGGATGCGTTCTCCGCAGCAGGAACGGCTGCGGGACGTGCTCCACACCAACGGATTCACGGCCATCGAGGTGGGCGACGGACACCTCGAAGTGGACGGGGCGACGACCGAGAAGCTGGGCGAGCTGGCGGCGGAGCACGGGCTCGTACTGCACGAGCTGAGCTCGCAGCGCGCCTCCCTCGAAGAAGCGTTCATGCAGATGACGGCCGGTGCGGTGGAGTACCACGCGCACGGCACCGACGTACACGGCGCCGCACCGGCGCCCGGCCCCCAGTGGGGCTCGACCTCCAAGGGAGCCTGAACGATGGCAGCGGCATCCGCGGTTCTCCAGTCCGAGTGGACCAAGATCCGGACGGTGTCGTCGACCGTCTGGACGCTGGCGAGCGCCCTCCTCGTCACGGTGGTGATGAGCGCGGCGCTCTGCGCCCTGTTCAAGTCGACCTTCGACGATCTCAGCGAAGTGGAGCGGGCCACCTTCGACCCGACGTTCGCCAGCTTCTCCGGGATGATCCTCGGCCAGCTGGCGATGGTGGTCTTCGGCGTCCTGGTGGTCGGCACCGAGTACTCCTCGGGCATGATCCGCACCTCGCTCGCGGCGGTCCCGCAGCGCGCCACCTTCCTCTTCTCGAAGATCGCAGTAGCCGGCGGGCTCGCCCTGCTCGTGGGCCTGGCGACCAGCTTCCTCTCCTTCTCCCTCGGCCAGGCGCTCCTCGGCGAGCACCGCACCACCCTCGGCGCGGACAACGTGCTGCGCGCGGTGGTCGGCGGAGGCCTCTACATGGGGCTGATCGCGATCTTCTCGATGGGCGTGGCGGCGATGCTGCGCTCCTCGATGCTGTCGCTGGGCATCCTGGTGCCGTTCTTCTTCCTGATCTCGCAGATCCTCTCGGCGGTCCCGAAGGCCAAGGAGGTCGCCCTCTACTTCCCCGACCAGGCCGGCTCCAAGATCATGCAGGTGGTGCCGGACGCGATGGGCACGGAGGAGGCGCCGTACGGGCCGTGGGGCGGGCTCGGGATCATGCTCGTCTGGGTGGTGGCGGCGGTCCTCGGCGGCTACCTGGTGATGAAGAAGCGCGACGCCTGACCCGTAGGGGTCCACCTGGGAATCTCCCGGAGATTCCCTTCCGCTTCCCTTCCGCTTCGCTGGAACCGTCAACGGCTGGATAAGCTCCTCATTCATACGGGGGGCTCCGGCCGTCGGCCGCCACGCCCCGACACGGATGCGACGACCTGTCGATGGGGCTGGAGAATGATCGAGGCAGTCGGCCTGACGAAGCGCTACGGCGCCAAGACGGCCGTGTACAACCTTTCCTTCCAGGTGAGGCCCGGTGTGGTCACCGGCTTCCTGGGCCCGAACGGGTCCGGGAAGTCGACGACGATGCGCATGATCCTCGGGCTCGACCGGCCCAGCGCGGGTCAGGTGACGATCGGCGGCCACCCCTTCCGGCAGCTCCCGAACGCGCCCCGGCAGGTCGGCGCGCTCCTTGACGCCAAGGCCGTGCACGGCGGCCGGAGCGCGCGCAGCCACCTGCTGTCGCTCGCCCAGCTGGCGGGCATCCCGGCGCAGCGCGTCGACGAGGTCCTCGGCGTCGTCGGCCTCCAGGACGTGGCCAAGCGGCGTTCGAAGGGCTTCTCGCTCGGCATGGGCCAGCGGCTCGGCATCGCGGCGGCGCTCCTCGGCGACCCGCAGGTGCTGCTCTTCGACGAGCCGGTGAACGGCCTGGACCCGGAGGGCATCCTCTGGGTCCGGAACCTGATGAAGAAGCTGGCCGCCGAGGGCCGGACCGTCTTCGTCTCCAGCCACCTCATGAGCGAGATGGCGCTGACGGCGGACCACCTGATCGTGATCGGCCGGGGGCAGCTGCTCGCGGACATGAGCGTCACGGACTTCATCTCGGCGAACTCCGCCGACTTCGCCCGGGTGCGGACGCCGCAGACCGAGCCGGCGCAGCGGGAGAAGCTGACGGCGGCGCTCATGGAGGCCGGCGGCCAGGTGCTGTCCGAGCCGGACGGCGCGCTGCGCGTGACGGGCCTGCCCCTGCCGCGGATCAGCGACCTGGCGCACGGCGCGGACGTACGGCTCTGGGAGCTCTCCCCGCACCAGGCCTCCCTGGAGGAGGCGTACATGCGGATGACGCAGGGCGCGGTGGACTACCGTTCCACCGACGACCGGCTCGCCCACCTCCAGGCGCCGCAGCAGCCCGGGCAGCCGGGGTACGGGATGCCGCCGCAGCAGCAGCCGATGTCCCCCGAGGTGCCGCAGCAGGGCTGGTACGCCCCGCCGCCGCCCGGACAGAACCCGTACGCCGGGGCTCCGCAGGCCCCCGCGGCGCCGAGCCCGTACGCCGCGCCGCACCAGGCCGCCCCGAGCGCGCCGGCGGCCCCTCCGACCGCTCCGGCCGCTCCGCAGCCGGGCACCCCGCAGCCGAGCGACACCACCAAGGACGCCCGATGACCGCCCCCACCCACCACCACGCTCCGGCGCCGCACGCCGCCTACGTCTCCCCCATCCCGGTCCGCCGGGCGCACCTCGGGGACGCGCTCGCCTCCGAGTGGACGAAGATCCGCTCGGTCCGGTCGACGTTGTGGACGCTCGGCGTCATGATCCTGCTGATGCTGGGCATCGGCCTGGGTGTCGCGGCGATCGCCGCGACCTCCGAGGCGCCGATGGGCGAGGAGTCCGCGCTCGGCTTCGGCTTCTTCGGGATGCTTCCCGCATCGATCTGCGTGATCACGCTCGGGGTCCTGACGATCGCCTCCGAGTACGGCACGGGCATGATCCGTACGACCCTGACCGCCTGCCCGAGCCGGGCGCGGGTGCTGACGGCGAAGGCGCTCGTCTTCTTCCTGCTGGTCTTCACGGTCACGACCGTCTTCGCGACGCTGGTGGCGGTGGCCCAGGTCGCCATGGTGGACGCGCGGGAACCCACGGGCGGCGAATGGCTGCGGGCGACGGTCGGCGCGGGCGCCTACCTGGCGATGCTGGGTCTGCTGTCGCTGGCGCTCGGGACGCTCATCCGGCACTCGGCCGGCGCGATCACCGTGATGATCGGCCTGCTGCTGCTTCCGCTGGTGGCGGCGCTGTTCATGTTCTCGGAGGCGCTCCGGTCGGTGCAGGAGGCCCTCTTCACCTACGCGATCCCCTCGCAGATGATCGCGCTGTACAGCGAGCGTCCGCCGTTCGGCGACAGCGGCCCGGCGGGCTGGGAGCCGCTGCTGATCGTGACCGGCGTCACGGCCGCGGCGCTGGCCGGCGCCTACGCCCTGCTGAACAGCAAGGACGTGTGAGGACGCCGGCGAGGACCGGGGCGGACAGTCCCCGGTACGTCGGCTAGTACTTCGGCGCGTTACGGGACCGCTGCACCCTGCTGGTGCGGCGGTCCTTCGCGTTCCAGCAGGCCTTGTGCCAGTGGCGCCGGTCGTCCACTCCCCCGTACTCGGGCCAGGCGACGACGTGCGGGGCCCCGGGCGGGATCTCCTGGTCGCAGCCGGGGCAGCGGTAGCGCTTCCCGGGCGAGCTCGCTCCGGCGACGAGGCGGACGTACCACTCCTCGCCCTGCCAGGTCTCGCTGCGCTGCGCACCGCCGTACCGGTCGCCGGGTTCGCCCGGCTGCGGCTGCTCGGGCTTATCGCCGCCTCGGGAACGGTTGTGGCGCGGGGACACGGGCACACCTCACGGGGTCTGGGAACACGGACCGTTCTCTCCAGCCTACGGGCCGCGATGCGGTGCCCCGGGCCCCGTCCACGGCGGCTTAGCCGAAAATCGCAAGAACTTCATGAACGGCCGTTGCCTTTGGCACGTGTCAGACGTTGTTGCCTGTGCGAGGGGAGATACGCGTCGGCCGCAAGGAGGCAGAAGGCGATGCGCGTGGGTACGTTCGTTCTGGCCGCCCAGTTCCCGGGCCAGGGACAAGGGGAGGCGTTGCACCGGGCGGTGCGGACCGCCGAGGTCGCAGAAGAGGCGGGGCTCGACTCCGTCTGGCTCGCCGAGCACCACTTCGTGCCGTACGGGGTCTGCCCCTCGGCCGTGACGCTCGCCGCGCTGCTCCTCGGCCGCACCCGGCGGCTGCGGGTGGGCACGGCGGTGAGTGTGCTGCCGACCGTCCACCCGGTCGCCCTGGGAGAGCAGGCCGCGCTGCTGCACCTCACGTCGGGCGGCAGGTTCACCCTCGGGGTGGGGCGGGGCGGTCCCTGGGTCGACCTGGAGGTGTTCGGCGCGGGCCTGGAGGCGTACGAAGGAGGCTTCCCCGAATCGCTCGATCTGCTGCTGCGGTGGCTGGGCGAGCCCCGGGTCGGCGCCGAGGGGGAACGATTCGCTTTCCGCGAGGTGGCGGTGGTGCCCCGCGCGGACGAGCTGATCGGCGGCGGGGCGGGGCCCGAGGTGGTGGTGGCCTGCACCTCGCCGAAGAGCGTGCGGCTCGCCGCGGAGCGGGGGCTTCCGATGCTGCTCGGGATGCACTGCGGCGACGAGGACAAGGCCGAGATGGTCGCGGCCTGGGCGCGCTGCGCGCGGGAGGCCGGGCGGGACCCGGACGAGATCGCGCGGATCGGCGCCGGGCACGTCTCGGCGGGGGTGGCCCAGCTCGCGGACCGCGGCCCGGACGCGGCCGAGGCGCTGGTGAAGGCGATGCCGGGCTGGCTGAAGCAGGGGCTCGACGCGCATGTGACGGTCGACGGCCGGCACCGGGCGATGCGGGACCCCGTGGCGTACACGGAGCTGCTGTGCCGACTGCACCCCGTGGGTACGCCCCGGCTGGCGGCGGACCGGCTCGCGGCGACGGCGGAGCGTACGGGCATCACGCGGTTCGCTCTGCTCGCGGAGGGCTCGGGCGACCTCGCGGCGACCGAGGAGAACGTCCGGCGGCTCGGCGCCGAGGTCCTTCCGCTGCTGGTCTGACCGGGCCGCGGCCCGGCGGAGAGAGTGCGCTGCCGCTCCGGCATCTCCGCGCGGTCGACGCGTGTCGGCACGCGTCGACCGCGTCTCCCGCAATGCGGAGCGGCAGCACCATGTCTCAGCAGTCGCGCAGTTCCGGCGACTGGTTGAGCAGCTGCCCCCGTACGGACGTGAAGCGGGCGAGCCGCTCGTCCACCGCCGGGTCCAGCGGGAACACCGCCACGCGATGGCAGTTCTGGAAGGCGAGACGCACCCCGAAGTGCCGCTGCAGGGCGCCACGAATGGCATCGCTCGCGAGCGCGCGCAGCAGCTGACCACGTGCCTGCTCATTCGGCGGCGGCGTCTGGTTGTCGGCGAATTCTCCGCCGTCGACCTTCAGCTGAGCCACCAGAGAACTGATCATCTCCCATGCGAAGGGCAGGGAGGTCCGGACGCAGTCGACGAAGTCGGCTTCGTCGACCTCGCCTCGCTCGGCCTGTTCCAACAGTGCCGGTGAGACGTCGAGCGACATGGGTTCTCCTCTCGCGACCCCGCGGACGGGGTCTTGCGGGCAGGGGCGAAGGCCGGGCCGCCCGCCACGCAGCGTGCACGGACGACGACCTCCAGCTTCCACGGTAAGCGCGCAGACCTGGTCGCACCAGAAGATTGGGAACACAACAGGCTGATAACCGACGGGTGTTCGGCTCAGGATGATGCCCGAATCGCGCGGAAGAGCGCCCGTCTTGTAGCGTTGCGGACCATGCGTCTCGTCATTGCCCGTTGCTCCGTGGACTACGCGGGTCGGCTCACCGCCCACCTGCCCTCCGCACCCCGTCTGATCCTGATCAAGGCCGACGGGAGCGTCTCGATCCACGCGGACGACCGGGCGTACAAACCGCTCAATTGGATGTCCCCGCCGTGCACCCTGAAGGAGGGTGCGGACGGTGAGGCGGGCATCTGGACCGTGATCAACAAAGCGGGCGAGAAACTGATCATCACGATGGAGGAAATCCTCCACGATTCCTCGCACGAGCTCGGTGTGGACCCCGGTCTCATCAAGGACGGCGTGGAGGCCCACCTCCAGGAGCTCCTCGCCGACCGCATCGAGACCCTCGGCGAGGGGTACACCCTGATCCGCCGCGAGTACCCGACGGCGATCGGCCCGGTCGACATCCTCTGCCGCGACGCGGACGGCGGGACGGTCGCGGTGGAGATCAAGCGGCGCGGCGAGATCGACGGCGTCGAGCAGCTGACCCGCTACCTGGAGCTGCTCAACCGCGATCCGCACCTGGCCCCCGTGAAGGGCGTCTTCGCGGCGCAGGAGATCAAGCCGCAGGCGAAGGTGCTCGCGACGGACCGCGGCATCGGCTGCGTGGTCCTCGACTACAACGCGCTGCGCGGCATCGAGGACGACAAGCTCCGGCTCTTCTAGAGCCGACGGACGAAGCGGTACGAGTACGGGGACGGCCCCGGGTGCGGTGAGCGCGCCCGGGGCCGTCCCCGTATTTCGTCTTCCGTATCCGTATCCGTTTCCGCTTCCGCTTCCGGACCCGGGTCAGGCGATCGGCGTCTCCGAGGCGGCGGGGGTGTCGGAGGCGGACGGGCCGCCGAGGGACGCCGAGGCGGAGTTGCTCGGGGAGTTCTCCCCCGGCGGCGGAGCGCTGGTCGTCGGCGGCGCGGTGGTCGTCGGGGGCGGGGTCGTCGGCGGGGTGGTCGACGGCGACGGCGGGGTGGTCGACGGAACCGGGCTCGACGAGGTCGGACGCGGCCCGCCGGTGCTGGCCGACGGGCTCGACGGCGGCCGGGTCGTGGTGGGGGCGGTGGTGCCCGTAGGACTGTCCGACGGGGACGGCGCCGAGGACGACGGGGACGAGGACTCGGACGCGTCCGTCGAGCTCGGGGAGCCGGTGGCGCCGGGGCTCGTCGGCCCGTTCGACGGCGAGGTGCCGTCGGAGCCGGAGGGGCTCGGGGAGCCGGAGTCCGTGGGCTTGCCCGACTCGCCGGTGTCACCCGGCTCGTCGCCCTCCCCCGCGTCGCCGTCGGCCGGCGCTTCGGCGCCGTCGAGACCGTCGTCGGTGCCGTCGTCGGTCGCCGTGCTGTCGGAGGTGACGCGGTTCGTGGCGGGGTCCTCGCCGTTGCCGGAGGTCGCGCCGAGGGTGACGACGGTGCCGAGGACGGCCACGAGGAGCGCACCGGCGCCGACGGCGGCCAGGTTGCGGCGGGCGCCGGTGAGGATGCCGCCCTTGAGGCCCGGGCGGCGGCTGCCCTGGACGGTGTCCGGGCGGGTGATGAGCGTGGGGCCCTCGTCGGCGAAGTCCGGGAAGGCGGGCACCGGGGAGGTCGCCGGGCCGCGCACGGGGCCACCGGGCAGCGGGGCCGTCAGCGGCTCCGGGACCGGGGGCGCGGGACGGGGGGTGGTGCGGCGCAGGGCCGGGGTGCCGCGCGGCGGGGAGACGGGCTCCTCGGCACGGGCCGCGGCCGACGTGCCGTGCTCTCCCGAGAGGTCGGCGACGAGCGCGAGCGCCCGGCGGCCGGCGACGGTGCCGCGCTTGTCGGCGAGCACCCCGCGCATGCCGATGGAGGCTTCCAGCTCGGCGCGGGCCCGCTCCAGGTTTCCGGCGCAGATCGCGAGGACGCCGAGCTCGTGGTGGAAGTACGCCTCCTCGGCGACGTCCCCGGTGAGCCGGGCGGCCTCCTGTCCGGCGCGCAGGACCCGCTCCCAGGCGCCCCAGTGCAGTCCGGCGGCGAAGGCGGGCGCGGCGGCGCGGGCGAGGAGGACGGCGGTGGTCCGGCGCTCTCCGTCGGTGCCGGCTTCGGCGCCGGCGACGAGTGCGGTCAGGGCGGCGAGGAGGGCGTCGGACTCGGCGGCGGCGCGCTCGGGCGTGACGGAGGGGTGGCCGGCCCACCAGGCGTAGTGCTGGGCGGTGGTGTGGACGCGGTCGGCGGCGTCGTGCTCGTACCCGTGGGCGAGGAGCTGGGTGAGGACCCCGGCGGCGAGCCGGTAGCGGGTGCCGACCGGGGAGAGCAGTCCGCAGGCGACGAGCTCGCCGAGGGCGGCGTCGGCGTGGGTGTCGCCGACCAGGGCCGGCAGGTGGGCCTGGTGCGGGACCTCGCCGCCGAGGGCCACGGCGAAGCGCAGGGCGGCCTGGGCGGAGCGGCTGAGCCGGGAGGCGAGGAGGGCGGCGGGCGCGGCGCCCTCGCCGAGGCTGGGCAGGGGTATCTCGCGGAGTTCGACGTCGGGGTCGTCGACGCCGTCGAAGGCGGCGGCAGCGGCAGCGGCGGCCGCCGCGGGGTCGGTCGGGCCGAAGGCCTCTTCGAGGGCGCCGAAGGCGTCGAACTCGGCCGGGGTGACGCGCAGCCGGTCGCGCTGGCGCATCAGGGCCCCGGCCTGGACGAAGCGGAGGGGCAGGCCCTCGGACTCGAACCACAGGTCGCCGGCCCAGTTGGCCTCCTCGTCGGTGAGGGTGCGGCCGACGGCGCTCTCCAGGAGCTTGAGGGAGGCACCGCGGCCGAGGCCGGCGAGGGCGACCTCCTCGACGTGGGCGCCGGCCGAGGGGGCGGGCGCGTCGGGGGCGGCGGCGAGGAGGAAGGCGCACTCGGGGGCGGCGGCGAGGAGTTCGTCGAGGGCGGCGCCGCCGAACTCCAGGTCGTCGACGACGACGACGGCGCCGATGTCGCGGAGCCGGTCGGGGAGCGTGGTCCGGTCGGGCCGGTGGTTCGGGGCGTACCGGACGGTGCTGAAGAGCTCGTGGAGGAGCTCGGTGGGGGTGCGGTGGTGGCCGGAGAGGCGGACGACGCCGTCGGGGGCGAGCTCCGCGCAGTCGGCGGCGACCGCGTCGAGGAGGGCGGTGCGGCCGGAGCCGGCGGGGCCGGTGAGGCGGGCGGAGCGGCCGCGGGCGAGGATCTCGGCGAGCCGCTCGCGCTGTTCCTGGCGTTCGAGGAGGGGCAGTGCGGGGGCGGCGGGCCCGGGCGGTACGGGCGGGGCGGCGGCGCGGGCGGCCTCGGCGCGCTCCTCGGGGGTGCGGCGGCGGGGGGCCTCGGGCTCCTGGCCCGGCGGGCAGGGCTCTATCTCGCTGCCGTCGACGGGGTTGACGGTGAGGAGCAGCTCGCCGGAGACGAGGCGGACGACGCGGGCGCGTGCGGGGGCCGCGGGCGAGCGCTCGGGCAGGGCGGCGCCGAGCGCGGGGCGGGCGTCCTCGCCCTCGGTGTCGTGACCGTACTGCTCCGACCCAGGGTTGATCGGGTCCATGGTCCAAGCCCCCAAGAAGCGGTGTCAGGTGCCCGCCGGGTGGGTCCGTCAATGTGCAGGCGACCGAACCCTAGACCGTGGTCAGGCGGTCGGGAACAGCCGGGGGGCTTCAGAGACCAAGACGTCACGGTCTTGTGAGGATTGAGCGTGACGCCTGGTTCACACAGCTGCTTCACAGGGCCGTGTCCCCCCTGTCACCTCCGCCCGCCGGGTCCCACCCGCACCGGAGACGCCCCGCCGGGTACCGCCGTACCGGAGACGCCCCGCCGGGTCCCGCCGCGCCGGATCCGCCCGCGAGCTCACACCCGTACCGGATCCGCCCGAAAGCTCACACCCGTACCGGATCCGCCCGCGAGGTCACACCCGGGGCAGCGACTCCGCGGCAAGGCCGCCCTCGATGGCGAGGATGCGGTGGAGCTTGGTGGCCACGAGCAGCCGCTGCATCTGGGGCGGCACCCCGCGCAGGACGAGGCGCCGGCCGCAGCGGCCGGCTCTCCGGTGAACGCCCATGATCACGCCGAGCCCGGTCGCGTCCCAGGAGTCGAGGCCGGTCAGGTCGAGTACCAGATCGCCGACTCCGTCGTCGACGGCCGAGTGCAGGACCGTACGGGCGTCCGCCGCGCTGCGGACGTCGAGGCGGCCCCCGACGACCAGCTCGACGTGGTCGCCCCTGATGTGCATATGCGCTCCCCGAGTGTGCTCCGTCTTCGCAACAACTGACTGCCGCACCGGCAGATACGTTGCGCCTTGTCAGCGAACCGATACCGAAATTCACCCCACGGAGTGAGGGCGGGGTGGCGGGCCGGACTCAGTGCTTGTAGAAGCCCTGCCCGCTCTTGCGCCCGATGTCACCCGCGTCCACCATCCGGCGCATCAGCTCCGGCGGCGCGAACTTCTCGTCCTGGGACTCGGTGTAGATGTTGTTGGCGGCGTTCACCAGGATGTCGATGCCGGTGAGGTCGGCCGTGGCGAGCGGGCCCATGGCGTGGCCGAAGCCGAGCTTGCAGGCGATGTCGATGTCCTCGGCGGTGGCGACGCCCGACTCGTAGAGCTTGGCGGCCTCGACGACGAGGGCCGAGATGAGGCGGGTGGTGACGAAGCCGGCGACGTCGCGGTTGACGACGATGCAGGTCTTGCCGACGGACTCGGCGAACTCCCGGGCGGTGGCCAGGGTGGCGTCGCTGGTCTTGTAGCCGCGGACCAGCTCGACGAGCTGCATCATCGGGACCGGCGAGAAGAAGTGGACGCCGACGACGGCCTCCGGGCGCTCGGTCACCGCGGCGATCTTGGTGATCGGGATCGCGGAGGTGTTGGAGGCGAGGACGGCGCCGTCCTTGGCGATCTTGTCGAGCGAGCGGAAGATCTCGTGCTTGACGTCGAGGTTCTCGAAGACGGCCTCGACGACGATGTCGGCGTCGGCGACGGCGTCGAGCTCGGTGGTGGCGGTGATCCGGCCGAGGGCGGCCTCGGCGTCGGCCGCGTCCATCCGGCCCTTCGCGACGAACCGGTCGTACGACGCCTTGATGCCGTCGGTGCCGCGGGTCAGGGCGGCGTCGGTGACGTCACGCAGGACGACGTCCCAGCCCGCCTGTGCCGAGACCTGCGCGATGCCGGATCCCATGAGTCCGGCCCCGATGACGGCGAGCTTCCTGGCCACGATGTTCCACCCCTCAACGCCTGTTCACTTCTGGCTCTCCGGCGGAGATTAGCGGTCGCGGGGCGCCATGTGACCGCTAAGTAATGCGCGTCACGCCCTCTTTGACGGACGTCACACTCGCGACACCTCTTCCGTGCCCCATTCCGGTCGCGACATACCCCTAGGGGGTATAGAGTCTCCGGCATCCGCCCGCCGGTCGGGGCTCGGGGCCGAGGCCCGGAGAGGAGGTGCCGTCATGCGTCCGTACGCCCGGGGAGCCGTCCCAGCGCCCCTGCTGCTCCTGACCGGCATGGTCAGCCTGCAGTTCGGGTCCGCCTTCGCGAAGCGGCTCTTCGAGGAGACCGGGCCGACCGGCGCGACCCTGCTGCGCCTGCTCATCGCCGCCACCCTGCTCTGCCTGCTGTCCCGGCCCGCGCCCCGGCTCCTCCGCACCCACTGGCGGCTCCTGCTCCCCTACGGGGCCGTCTTCGCCGTCATGCAGTTCGCCTTCTACGAGGCGACCTCCCGGCTGCCCCTCGGCGTCGTCGTGACGCTGGAGTTCAGCGGGCCGCTGCTGCTCGCCGCGTTCACCTCCCGGCGCGCGCTCGACCGGCTCTGGGTGGCGGTCGCCGCCGCCGGTCTGCTCGTCCTCGGCGGTACGCGCGGCATGGACGATCCGGTCGGCCTCGCGGCGAGCCTGCTCACCGGCGCGGCGCTGACCGGCTACATCCTGCTCGGCGGCCGGGTGGGCCGCGCGGTCCCCGGCGGCTCCGGACTGGCGCTCGGCCTGGCCGTGGCGGCCGTCCTCGCGCTGCCCACCGCTCCGGCGCTCGGCCTGCCCTCCCCCGGCGTCCTGCTCGAACCGCGGGTGCTCGGGGCCGCCCTCGCGGTGGCGGTCCTCACCACCGTCGTCCCGTTCTCGCTGGAGTTCGCCGCGCTGCGCCGGCTGCCGCCGCGGGTCTTCGCCGTGCTGTCCACGGTGGAGCCGGTCATCGCGGCCCTGGTGGGCCTCGCCCTCCTCGGCGAGCGGCTCTCCCCCGCCCAATGGGCCGCCGTGCTCTGCGTGGTGACGGCGGCCGTCGGCACCGCCCGCCGGCCGTCCGCACCCGACGAACCCCCCGGCCCCGCACCGTCCGATCGATCCCCTTCCCGGAAGAACGGAGTGCACACGTGAACACCCTGACCACTTCTCACACCCACACCCACACCCACGCCGACACCCGCACCCGCACCCGCACCGTCCCGCCGCGGGTAGCCCCGCTCCTGGAGACCGTCGACCCCGCCCACCGCTCGGCGGTCCTCGTCGCGGGCGGCTACGTCGAAGCGACCGCCGGCGTCGGGGAGTTCTCGCTGAGCTCCTTCGCCCTGGCCCAGGAGACCGGCGCCGCCGCCCGCCGCCTGCACCGGGGCAACAAGGTGGTGTACGACGTCATCGTCAACGACCTCGGCCTGTCCTGTTCCGACGACGTCTGTACGCTGCCGGCCGCCGGCCCCGCGCAGACCGACCTCGGCCCGCTCGCCGCCGCGGCGGCCGCGGCCGGGACCTCCTTCACCGTCACCCGCGAGCGCACCCTGCGCAATCGCGCCGCGCGCACCATGAAGCGCCGGCTGCGCGACCCGGCGGAACACCCGCTGTTCCTCCTCGACGGGGACGAGATCGTCTTCCGTTCCCGCCAGTACGAGAAGGTGCTCGCCGGGGTCGTCAAGGACGACCACGTCGTCCCGCGCTGCCCGTTGATCGTCGCCGAGTACTTCGCGCGCTACTTCGCCCGGCTGCGGGCCGCCTTCCCCGACTGCGCCCGCCGCCACGTCGTCGACATCAGCTCGCTCGCCGACCGGGACAAGGTGACGAAGGGCGCCGAGATCTACCTCCGCACCCAGGCGGTCCCCGGCGAGGAAATCGTGCTGGTCTTCGCCGACGCGGCCTGCGCCGATCCGATCGCCCTGCCCTACACCGCCGACGACTTCTGACGGACCGCCACCGAGGACAGGGAGTACCGGCATGGCCACGATCTATCTCGACCACCAGGCGACCACCCCGGCGGACCCGGCGGTCGTCGAGGCGATGACCTTCGCCGCCACCCACTGCTACGCCAATCCGTCCAGCCCGCACGCGGCCGGCATCCGCGCCTTCCGCGAGGTCGAACGGGCGCGCGGGGCCGTCGCCCGCCTCATCGGGGCGGCGCGCAGCGAGATCTACTTCACCTCGGGCGCGACCGAGGGCAACAACCTGGCGATCAAGGGAGTCGTCACGTCCCACGAGCGGCGCCATGTGGTGACCACGGCGGTGGAGCACAAGTCCGTGCTCGACAGCTGCCGTTCCCTGCGGGCCGACGGGCACGACGTGACGGTGCTGCCCGTCGACGCCGAGGGCAGGGTCTCCGCGCGCCAGGTGGCGGCGGCGCTCCGGCCGGAGACCGCGCTGGTCTCGGTGATGCTCGCGAACAACGAGATCTCCACCGTCCAGCCGGTGGCGGAGATCGGCGCGGTCACGCGGGCCGCCGGAGTGCCGCTGCACTGCGACGCGACCCAGGGCGTGGGTTCGCTGCCCGTCGACGTCCGGGCGCTCGGGGTCGATCTCCTCACCTTCTCCGGGCACAAGATCTACGGCCCGAAGGGCATCGGCGTGCTGTACGTCGCCAACCGCCTGTCGGACCGCGCGCCGCTGGCACCCCTCCTGCACGGCGGCGGGCAGGAGCGCGGTCTGCGCGCGGGCACGGTCAACACGGCCGCCGTCATCGGCCTGGGCGCGGCCGTCGGTGTGCTCGCGGCCGGCCGGGAGGCGGAGGCGGTACGGCTGGCGGGGCTGCGGGAACGGTTCCTCTCCACGCTCGCGGAGCTCGCCCCGTACACGCTGAACAGCGGTACGGGGCCGGGGTTCCTGCCGCACGCGGTGAGCCTGTCCTTCGAGGGCACGGACGCCCAGCAGCTCCTCCTGGAGGTCACGGACATCGCGGTGTCGACGGGTTCGGCCTGCAACAGCTCGGCTCAGGAGCCCTCGCACGTCCTCACGGCCGCCGGTCTCGCGCCGGAGCGGATCCGGGGCAGCATCCGGGTGGGCTTCGGGCGCTTCACGACCGAGGAGGAGGTCGTCCGTGCGGCCCGCGCGCTGGCGGCCGGGGTCTCGCGCCCGGCGGTCGGGGCCGTCTGACGCGGGGGGGCGCCCGCGTACCGGAACCGGAGGACCGGGCGGGCCCCTCAGCCCTCGCGTACGGCGTAGGTCAGGACCCGCTCGCCCAGCAGCTCCTCGATCTCGTCGAGGAGGACGAGGGCCTCGCGGGAGACGGTCGTCGCCTTGCGTCCCGCGGTCATCTCCCGGGTGATGTAGGCGACGACCGTGGTCTCGATCCAGGCGAGCTGGCCGCCGACGAGCAGCGGCAGCGGGTCGTCCGCGTCGGCCCCGGTCTCCTCGCGCAGGGTGGTGACGACGGCGTCGTGGACCTGCTGCTGGAGGTGGAAGAGCCGGGCCTTGAGGGTGGGGGCGTGCTCGATGACGTTCATGAAGGCGTCGAAGCCGTCCATGAGTCCGTACGCGGGCGAGACGGCGCCGATGTCCTGGCGCAGTTCGCGCAGGACGGCGGCGGCGGCGGACTCGCCCCGGTCGCGCCCGCGGATCATCCGGGCGAGGCGCTGGGTGACGCCGTCCATCCGGTCGAGGAAGAGGTCCTCCTTGGCCGGGAAGTAGTTGTAGACGGTGTTGACGGAGACGTCCGCCGCCTCGGCGACGTCGGCGACGGTCACGGCCACGAAGCCGTGCTCCAGGAAGAGCCCGGTCGCGATGTCGGAGATCCGCTGCTTCGTCTCGCGCTTCTTGCGTTCCCTGAGTCCCTCGGCCATGCCCACATCCTAGGCTCCCTGAAATTTTGCGCCCTCTCAAAACTTGGTGGCATTGCAAAATTTCAGTGACTCTGTTTTTCTAGTCGCCATGCCCATCATCAGCACGGCCGGGCTCGCCCGGACCTTCCCCACCAAGAACGGCCCCGTGGAGGCCGTCCGCGGGATCGACCTGACCGTCCGGCCAGGCGAGATCCTCGGACTCCTCGGCCCCAACGGCGCCGGCAAGACGACCACCCTCCGCATGCTCACGACCCTGCTCCCGCCCACCGGCGGCGCCGCCACCATCGCCGGCCACGACCTCGTCAAGGACCCCGCGGCCGTCCGGCGGCGCATCGGGTACGTCGCCCAGTCCGGCGGCCTGGACCCCCAGGAGACGGTCCGCTCCGAGCTCGTCCTCCAGGGCAGGCTCTACGGCCTCGACCGCACCCGCGCGACCGCCCGCGCCGAGGAACTCGCGGCGGAGCTCGACCTCACGGACCTGCTCGACCGGCCGACCCCGGCGCTCTCCGGCGGCCAGCGGCGCCGCCTCGACCTCGCGATGGGGCTCACCCACCGGCCGGAGGTCCTCTTCCTCGACGAGCCGACGACCGGCCTCGACCCCGGCAGCCGCGCCGACCTGTGGGCCCTGGTGCGGCGGCTGCGCGACGAGTACGGCACGACCGTCGTCCTCACCACCCACTACCTGGACGAGGCCGACGCGCTCGCCGACCGGCTCGTGATCGTGGACAAGGGCACGGTCGTCGCCGAGGGCAGCCCCGCCGCCCTCAAGGCCGAGCACGGCGCGGCCACCCTCCAGGACGCCTTCCTCTCCATCACCGGGCGCGGCCCGGCCCCCGTCGACACCACTCCCGTAGCCGTCTAGGACCTCTGATGCTTCTCCACGACACCGCGCTGCTCTTCGGGCGCTACGCCCGCCAGACCCTGCGCTCCCCGTTCCAGATCTTCTTCGGCGCCCTGATGCCCCTGCTCTACCTGTTCTTCTTCGGGCCCCTGCTCACCGGCCTCCCGCTGGGCCGCGAGGGCGACTCCTGGCAGATCCTCGTGCCCGGCCTGCTGCTCCAACTCGGCCTCTTCGGCGCCTCGTTCGCCGGCTTCTCGATCATCATGGAGAAGAACTGGGGCGTGTTCGACCGGATGCGGGTCACGCCCGTGAGCCGGCTCGCGCTGCTGCTCGGCCGGGTGCTGCGGGACGCCGCGCTCTTCGTCTTCCAGGCGCTGCTGCTCGTCGTGGTGGCCGTGCCGATGGGCCTCAGGGCGCCGCTCGCCGGGATCCTGATCGGCTTCGGCTTCGTCGCCCTGCTCTCGGCGGCGCTCGCCTCGCTCTCGTACGCGCTCGCGCTGAAACTGCCGAGCCCGCAGGAGTTCGGCCCCGCGATCAACACGCTCGCGATGCCGTCGATGCTGCTGTCCGGCCTGATGCTGCCGATGGCCCTCGCCCCCGGCTGGCTGGACGTCGTCTCGCACCTCATGCCGTTCCGCTATCTGGTGGACGCGGTCCGGGAGGTCTACATCGGCCACTACACGACACCGGCCGTGCTGTACGGGGTGCTCGTCGCCCTCGGCCTGACGGCGCTCGCCGTGACGGTCGGCACACGAACGTTCCGGAGCGCCCACGCCTAACTAGGCTGGACCCCATGGTCAATCTGACGCGCATCTACACCCGTACCGGCGACCAGGGCACCACCGCCCTCGGTGACATGAGCCGGACCGCCAAGACGGATCTGCGGATCTCGGCCTACGCCGACGCCAACGAGGCCAACGCCGTCATCGGCACGGCCGTCGCCCTCGGGCAGCTGGACGAGGAGGTCGTGAAGGTCCTCGTCCGCGTCCAGAACGACCTCTTCGACGTGGGGGCGGACCTCTGCACGCCCGTGGTGGAGGACCCCAAGTACCCGCCGCTGCGCGTCGAGCAGGCGTACGTCGACAAGCTGGAGGCCGACTGCGACCGCTTCCTGGAGGAGCTCGACAAGCTGCGCTCCTTCATCCTGCCGGGCGGCACGCCCGGTGCGGCACTGCTGCACCAGGCGTGCACGGTGGTCCGGCGGGCGGAGCGCTCCACGTGGGCGGCCCTTGAGGTGCACGGCGAGTCGATGAACGCCCTGACCGCCACGTACCTCAACCGGCTATCGGATCTGCTCTTCATCCTTGCCCGGTCGGCGAACAAGGAGGTCGGGGACGTGCTCTGGGTCCCGGGCGGGGACCGCTGAGCCTTCGACACCCTGCGGGGCCCTCTTCGGCCAGATCGCGTAGCTGAGCGCGATCAGGCCGTGGATGCCGACCGCACGCCAGGCGAAGAAGATCCAGCTCCGCAGCGAATCGGTGTTCCCGTCGCCGCCTACGTACCAGACCGCCAGGAGCAGCAGCACGGAGGCGACGGACGCGGCGATCACCGAGCCGAGCCAGATCCGGCCCTCGTGCCGGGCGCGCGCCATGCCGTACCGCGGCGGCTTCGGGGGCGGCGGGCCGCCGCCGAGGCGGTGGGCGGCGTGGCCGTCGAGCCACTGCACGGTCCGGTGGCCGTGGCCGACGGTGTAGCCGATGTAGACGGCGGCGAGCCCGTGCCGCCAGCTCGGTTCGGCCCCGTTCTTGAGGTCGATCGCGGTGACGACCAGGAGCAGGACCTCCAGGAGCGGCTCGCACAGCAGCAGCGCCGCTCCCGCCCGGGGCATCTTCAGGAGATAGCGGGTGGCGAGGCCTGCGGCCAGCAGGACCCAGAAGCCGACCTCGCAGATGACGACCAGCGCGACGATCACGACGGTTCCCCTTTCGGTTCCCCCTCAGCGTCCCGTGGGATCGGGCGCGGTTCGTCGTCGCCGGTGACGAAGTCCGTCTACATCGTTCGACGGAGGGACGGATCGGCCCGGACGAGGAGGTCCCCGCACGTGGGGGCGTGTTGGATGGGTACGTGACGCTCCCCCGCCCGAAGACGCTCCCCCACCCGATGACGCTGCCCCGCCCGCACCGCACCGACCTGCTCATCGCCGCCTCGGGTCTCGCCTGCGGCCTGCTCCTGTGGTCGTTCGGGCTGTACACGACGGGCGACCGCGTCTTCGACCAGCGCTGGGCGACGCTGGTCCCGCTGACCGTGATGGCCGGGACGGAGGCCCTGCGCCGTACCGCTCCCCGGGCCGCCCTGAACATCGGGACGCTGGCGATCGTCGGCGACCAGTTCACCAACGGCAATCTCGCCACGGTCCTGATGTTCACGGACGTGGTCTACGCGGCCGTGGTCTACGGCACGCCCGCGCGGGCCCGGCGCATCCCGTACACCATGGCCCTCATCACCGTCGCGACCACGGTGACGTTCCTCGTCTGGTGGCAGAACGCGATCGCGCTCCTCGTGGGCGTGATCACCGGCATGGTCGCCTTCCTCCCCGCGATCACCGGCGCGGTCGTCCGCAACCACCGGGACGCGGCGGACGCCGCCCGGCTGCGCGCCGAGCAGACCGCGCTCCTCGCCGAGATGGACCGGACGCAGGCGGTGGTGGCCGAGCGGTCGCGGATGGCGCGCGAGCTGCACGACATGGTGGCGAACAACCTCTCCGCGATCGCGATCCACTCGACGGCCGCGCTCTCGCTCGACGAGCCGGCCACGACCCGGCAGGCGCTGACCGTGATCCGGGAGAACAGCGTGGCGGGGCTCGCCGAGATGCGGCGGCTCATCGGGCTGCTGCGGGACAGCAGCGGGGACGCGGAGCCGGCCGCCGCGCCCACGCTCGCGGGTCTTGACGCGCTGGTGGCCCAGTCCACGGCCAACGCCGAGCCGAGCGGTCTCGTCCTCGTCCTCGACGACACCCGGAGGAGCACCGCGGGCCTCCCGGCGCCGGTGGAGCTGGCCGCGTACCGGATCGTGCAGGAGTCCCTGACCAACGCGCTCAAGCACGCGGCGCCCGGCGAGGTGCGGGTGACCCTGGGGCAGGATCCGGGCGCGCTGTGGGTGCGGGTGACCAGTCCGTACGGGGAACGGTCCGGCCCGACCGCGCCCGGTTCGGGGGCCGGCCTGGTGGGGATGCGGGAGCGGGTGGCCCTGCTCGACGGGGTCTTCGAGGCGGGTCCGGTCACGGACGACGAGGGACGGAAACGGTGGCGGGTCCGGGCGGAACTGCCCGTGCGCGCGAACGACGAGGAGCGGGCATGACGGTGCGGGTGGTGGTCGCCGAGGACCAGAGCGCGGTACGGGCGGGGCTCGTCCTGATCCTGGGCAGCGCCCCGGACATCGAGGTGGTCGGGGAGGCGGCGGACGGGGAGCGGGCGGTGGAGCTGGCCCGCGAACTCCGCCCCGACCTGGTCCTGATGGACGTGCAGATGCCGCGGATGGACGGGGTGACGGCGACCGGGATCGTCGTGTCGGAGGGGCTCGCGGACGTCCTCGTCCTGACCACCTTCGACCTGGACGCGTATGTGTTCGGTGCGCTGCGGGCGGGCGCCGCGGGCTTCCTGCTGAAGAACGCGGAGGCGCGGGAGCTGATCGAGGCGGTACGGACGGTGGGGCGCGGCGAGGGTCTCATCGCCCCGGCGGTGACCCGGCGGCTGATCGCCGAGTTCGCGGCGACGGGCCGCCCGGCGCGGTCGACGACCGGGAGGGACCCCGCGGTGCTCGACGCCCTGACGCCCCGGGAGCGGGAGGTGCTGTCGGCGCTCGGCGGCGGTCTGTCGAACGCGGAGATCGCGGTACGTCTCGACATGGCGGAGGCGACGGTGAAGACGCACGTCAGCAAGGTGCTGGGGAAGCTGGAGCTGCGGAGCAGGGTCCAAGCGGCGGTCCTGGCACAGGAGTTGGGCGTGTAGGCGAAGTCGGCGACGTTGGTCTGGACCTCTTGACGATTGGTCCAGACCTTCCTACGCTCGCGGGGCGCGCGCATCTTCACGGACCACCCCCACCTTGTCCGTCCGCAACTTGAGGAGCACCGTTGAGCACTCAAGCACCGACGCGCAGAACAGGGTTCAGACACCGGGCCGCCGCCGGTCTGACCGCCCTGATCCTGCCGCTGGCCGCCATGGTCGGCCTCGCGACCCCCGCCGAAGCGGCCACCTCGGCCACGGCGACGTACACCAAGTCGTCCGACTGGGGCACCGGCTTCGGCGCCAACTGGACCATCAAGAACACCGGCACCACCAGCATCAGCTCTTGGACCGTCGAGTGGGACTACCCCGCCGGCACCGCCGTCACCTCCGCCTGGGACGCCACCGTCACCAGCTCCGGCAACCACTGGACCGCCAAGAACGTCGGCTGGAACGGGACCCTCGCGCCCGGCGCCTCCGTCTCCTTCGGCTACAACGGCTCCGGCTCGGGCGCGCCCACCGGCTGTAAGATCAACGGCGCCGCCTGCGACGGCACCTCCCAGCCGGGTGACAACCCGCCCTCGGCCCCCGGCACCCCGGTCGCCTCCGCCATCACCGACACCTCGGTGAAGCTGACCTGGACCGCCGCGACCGACGACAAGGGCGTCAAGAACTACGACGTCCTGCGCGACGGCACGAAGGTCACCACGCTCACCGGCCTGACCTACACCGACCAGGGCCTGAGCGCCGGCACCGACTACAGCTACACGGTCGTCGCCCGCGACACCATCGACCAGACCGGCCCCGCCGCCGGCCCGGTCCCCGTCCGCACCACCGGCGGAGGCGGCACCCCGCCCCCCAACGTGGTGAAGATGGGCTACTTCACGAACTGGGGCGTCTACGGCCGCAATTACCACGTGAAGAACATCGTGACCTCGGGCTCCGCGTCCAAGATCACCCACATCAACTACGCCTTCGGCAACGTCACGGGCGGCAAGTGCACCATCGGTGACGCCTACGCCGACTACGACAAGGCCTACACCGCCGACCAGTCCGTCGACGGCGTCGCCGACACCTGGGACCAGCCGCTGCGCGGCAACTTCAACCAGCTGCGCAAGCTGAAGAAGGCGTACCCGAACATCAAGATCCTCTGGTCCTTCGGCGGCTGGACCTGGTCCGGCGGCTTCGGCCAGGCCGTGCAGAACCCGACCGCCTTCGCCCAGTCCTGCTACGACCTGGTCGAGGACCCGCGCTGGGCCGACGTCTTCGACGGCATCGACCTGGACTGGGAGTACCCGAACGCCTGCGGTCTCTCCTGCGACACCAGCGGTGCGGCCTCCTTCAAGAACATGATGCAGGCCATGCGCGCCAAGTTCGGTGCGAACAACCTGGTCACCGCGGCCGTCACGGCCGACGCCTCCGCCGGCGGCAAGATCGACGCCGCCGACTACGCGGGTGCGGCGCAGTACATGAACTGGTTCAACGTCATGACGTACGACTTCTTCGGCGCCTGGGCGGCGCAGGGCCCGACGGCCCCGCACTCCCCGCTCACCTCCTACGCCGGCATCCCCCAGGCGGGCTTCAACTCCGCCGAGGCGATCGCCAAGTTCAAGGCGAAGGGCGTCCCGGCCTCGAAGCTGCTCCTCGGCATCGGCTTCTACGGCCGCGGCTGGACCGGCGTCACCCAGGACGCCCCCGGCGGCACGGCGACGGGCCCGGCGGCGGGCACGTACGAGCCGGGGATCGAGGACTACAAGGTCCTGAAGACCTCCTGCCCGTCCACCGGCACCGTCGCGGGCACGGCGTACGCCAAGTGCGGCACCAACTGGTGGAGCTACGACACCCCGGCCACCGTGAACTCGAAGATGAGCTGGGCCAAGAACCAGGGCCTCGGCGGAGCGTTCTTCTGGGAGTTCAGCGGTGACACCACCAACGGCGAGCTCGTCGGCGCCATCAACACCGGCCTGAACTAGCAAGCGGCACGACGAAGCGGGGGCCGGCGCAGCACGCCGACCCCCGCTTCCTCACGCGTCAAGCGACCGGGAACTCAGGCAACGTTCACCCTCTGGCCGGGAGGCGCCGCCTCCAGCCAGGCCATGAAACCGGTCCGGGCGTCCTCGCTCATCGCGAGCTCCAGCCGGACGCCGTCGTACGTACAGGCCTGGATCACCGCGTCGGAGAGCAGCGCGAGCTCCTCCTCGCCCTCCGGCATCCGGCGCTCCTGCGCCACGATGACCGAGCGCTCCAGGACACGGCGCGGGCGGGGCGCGTAGGAGAAGACACGGAACCAGGCGATCTCGTCACCGCTGTAGCGGGCGACGCCGTACACCCAGCCCTTGCCGGTCGGGTCCGGCTCGTCGGGGATGTCCCAGCGCAGGGAGCAGTCGAAGGTGCCGCCGGCACGCTGGATCAGCCTCCGGCGCAAGCCGAAGACGAAGAGCCCGATCACCACCAGTGCGACGACCAGGCCGCACACGAGCAGAGCGAGGAACATCTTCACCGACCTCCTCGCTGCGTCCCGTGGCCGGCACAGCCGACCCAACCGAAATACACCTGCATCTGCATCGCCTCAGCCGCGGCACGGTCCGGATAATTCCAGACCGTGCCGCGGCTGAGGGCACTTCTACTCGGCGCGGTCCGTCAGCGGACCGCTACCGCGCGCAGCCGGACATCGGCGCGCCGCTCGGCGGCGGCGTCGGAGTCCGACTTCGCACGCTCCAGCGCGCGCTCGGCGCGCTGGGCGTCGATCTCGTCCGCCAGCTCGCAGATCTCCGCGAGCAGAGACAGCTTGTCGTCGGCGAAGGAGATGAATCCGCCGTGGACGGCGGCGACGACGGTCGCGCCCTCACTGGTACGGATGGTCACCGGGCCCGACTCCAGCACACCGAGCAGCGGCTGGTGGCCGGGCATGACGCCGATGTCGCCGGAGGTGGTACGCGCGATGACCAGGGTGGCCTCGCCGGACCAGACACTCCGGTCCGCGGCGACCAGCTCGACGTGCAGCTCAGCAGCCAAGGGTGGCTCCTCGGGTCACCACCCGGCGGTCGTGCCGGGTGTTGGGGTCAATTCTAATGGGCGTGGTGAGGGGGGCGGGACGGATCCCGCCCCCCTCGGGAGCACGGGGCTCAGGAGACGCCAAGCTCCTTGGCGTTCTTCTTGAGGTCCTCGACGCCACCACACATGAAGAAGGCCTGCTCGGGGAAGTGGTCGTAGTCCCCGTCGCAGATCGCGTTGAACGCGGCGATCGACTCGTCGAGCGGAACGTCCGAACCGTCCACACCGGTGAACTGCTTCGCCGCGTGGGTGTTCTGGGACAGGAAGCGCTCGACACGGCGGGCGCGGTGGACAACGAGCTTGTCCTCCTCGCTCAGCTCGTCGATACCGAGAATCGCGATGATGTCCTGGAGGTCCTTGTACTTCTGCAGGATTCCCTTGACGCGCGTGGCGGCGTCGTAGTGGTCCTGCGCGATGTAGCGCGGGTCCAGGATCCGGGACGTGGAGTCCAGCGGGTCCACGGCCGGGTAGATGCCCTTCTCGGAGATCGGACGGGAAAGAACCGTCGTCGCGTCGAGGTGGGCGAAGGTGGTGGCCGGAGCCGGGTCGGTCAGGTCGTCCGCGGGGACGTAGATCGCCTGCATCGAGGTGATCGAGTGACCACGGGTCGACGTGATGCGCTCCTGGAGGAGACCCATCTCGTCGGCCAGGTTCGGCTGGTAACCCACCGCGGAGGGCATACGGCCGAGCAGGGTCGAGACCTCGGAACCGGCCTGGGTGAAGCGGAAGATGTTGTCGATGAAGAAGAGAACATCCTGCTTCTGCACATCGCGGAAGTACTCCGCCATGGTCAGACCGGCCAGGGCGACGCGGAGACGCGTGCCCGGCGGCTCGTCCATCTGGCCGAAGACAAGCGCGGTCTTGTCCAGAACGCCCGCTTCTTCCATCTCGACCATGAGGTCGTTGCCCTCACGGGTGCGCTCGCCGACGCCCGCGAAGACCGAAACACCGTCGTGCAGCTTGGCCACACGGACGATCATTTCCTGGATCAGAACGGTCTTGCCGACACCGGCGCCACCGAACAGACCGATCTTTCCACCCTTGACGTACGGGGTGAGAAGGTCGACGACCTTCAGGCCGGTCTCGAACATCTCGGTCTTGGACTCGAGCTGGTCGAAGGCCGGGGCCTTGCGGTGGATCGTCCAGCGCGGCGCGTCGGCCACGGTGGAGGCATCGGCGTTCAGCACCTCACCCAGCGTGTTGAACACACGGCCCTTGGTGACGTCACCGACGGGAACGGTGATGCCCGTGCCGGTGTCGGTCACCGGGGCCTGGCGGACCAGGCCGTCGGTGGGCTGCATGGAGATGGCGCGGACGACGCCGTCACCGAGGTGCTGGGCGACCTCGAGGGTCAGCGTCTTGGTCGCGCCCTCCTCGGTCGGGTCCATGACCTCGACGTGCAGCGCGTTGTAGATCGCCGGCATCGCGTCGACGGGGAACTCCACGTCGACGACCGGGCCGATGACCCGGGCGACGCGGCCCGTGGCGGCGGCCGTCTCAACAGTGGTCGTCATTACTTGTCACTCCCCGCGGTCGCGTCGGCCAGGGCTGCGGTGCCACCGACGATCTCGCTGATTTCCTGGGTGATTTCGGCCTGGCGGGCCGCGTTGGCAAGTCGGGAGAGATTGTTGATCAAGTCTCCCGCGTTGTCGGTGGCCGACTTCATCGCGCGGCGCGTGGCGGCGTGCTTGGAAGCAGCCGACTGGAGCAGCGCGTTGTAGATACGGCTCTCGACGTACCGGGGCAGCAGGGCGTCGAGGACGTCCTCCGCCGACGGCTCGAAGTCGTACAGCGGACGGAGCGTGTCCGAATCGCCGGCCTCCTTCGCCACCTCGTCGAGGCTGAGGGGCAGCAGCCGGGCCTCGACCGCGGTCTGCGTCATCATCGAGACGAACTCGGTGTAGACGATGTGGAGCTCGTCCACGCCGCCTTCCGCCGTGTCCTTCTCGATCGCCTCGATCAGCGGTGCCGCGATCGTCTTGGCGTCGCCGTACGACGGCTGGTCCGTGAACCCGGTCCACGTACCGGCCAGCTTCCGCTCGCGGAAGTTGTAGTGCGCGATGCCTCGACGGCCGACGACGTAGACGGTGACCTCGCGGCCCTCGCCCTCCAGCTTCGCCGTCAGCTTTTCCGCCGCCTTGATGGCGTTGGAGTTGAAGGCGCCGGCCAGACCGCGGTCGCTCGAGAGGAGCAGGACCGCGGCACGGATCGGGTTCTCCGCCTCGGTGGTCAGCGGGTGCCGGTCATTGGCACCCGTGGCCACCGCCGTGACCGCGCGGGTCAGCTCGGTCGCGTACGGAGTCGACGCCTGTACCTTGCGCTGCGCCTTGACGACACGCGAGGCGGCGATCATCTCCATCGCCTTGGTGATCTTCTTCGTCGCGGTGACGGATTTGATGCGACGCTTGTAGACCCGGAGCTGCGCTCCCATGAGTCAGGTCCCTTCCGTCGTCACTTCGAGACGTTGACGGCGGCAGGAGCGTCCTCGCCCAGCAGCTTGCCGTCAGAGGTCTCGAACTGCTTCTTGAACTCCGCGATGGCGTCACCGACGGACTGCAGGGTGTCGTCGGACATCTTGCCGCCCTCACGGATGGAGGTCATGAGACCCGAGTGGTTCTGGCGGAGGTACGCCAGGAGCTCGGCCTCGAAGCGACGGATGTCGGCGACCGGGACGTCGTCCATCTTGCCGGTGGTGCCGGCCCAGACGGAGACGACCTGGTTCTCGGTGGGCATCGGCTGGTACTGAGCCTGCTTGAGCAGCTCGACCATGCGCTGTCCACGCTCCAGCTGCGCCTTCGACGCGGCGTCCAGGTCCGAACCGAAGGCGGCGAACGCCTCCAGCTCACGGAACTGGGCCAGGTCCACACGGAGGCGACCGGAGATCTGCTTCATCGCCTTGTGCTGGGCGGAGCCACCGACACGGGAGACCGAGATACCGACGTTCAGGGCCGGGCGCTGGCCGGCGTTGAACAGGTCGGACTCCAGGAAGCACTGGCCGTCGGTGATGGAGATGACGTTGGTCGGGATGAACGCCGACACGTCGTTCGCCTTGGTCTCGACGATCGGGAGACCGGTCATCGAACCGGCACCGAGCTCGTCCGAGAGCTTCGCGCAGCGCTCGAGCAGACGCGAGTGCAGGTAGAAGACGTCACCCGGGTAGGCCTCACGGCCCGGCGGGCGGCGCAGCAGCAGCGACACGGCGCGGTAGGCGTCGGCCTGCTTCGACAGGTCGTCGAAGACGATCAGGACGTGCTTGCCCTGGTACATCCAGTGCTGACCGATGGCGGAACCGGTGTACGGCGCCAGGTACTTGAAGCCGGCCGGGTCGGACGCCGGGGCGGCGACGATCGTCGTGTACTCGAGCGCACCGGCCTCTTCCAGGGCGCCGCGAACGGACGCGATGGTCGAGCCCTTCTGGCCGACGGCGACGTAGATGCAGCGAACCTGCTTGTTCACGTCGCCCGAGCGCCAGTTGTCGCGCTGGTTGATGATCGTGTCGACACACAGAGCGGTCTTGCCGGTCTGACGGTCACCGATGATCAGCTGACGCTGACCACGGCCGACCGGCGTCATGGCGTCGACGGCCTTGTAGCCGGTCTCCATCGGCTCGTGCACCGACTTACGGGCCATAACGCCCGGGGCCTGCAGCTCGAGGGCGCGGCGGCCCTCGGTCGCGATCTCGCCGAGGCCGTCGATCGGGTTGCCGAGCGGGTCGACAACGCGGCCGAGGTAGCCCTCACCGACACCGACGGAGAGGACCTCGCCGGTGCGCTGCACCGACTGCCCCTCCTCGATGCCGCTGAATTCGCCGAGGACGATCGCACCGATCTCGCGCTCTTCGAGGTTCAGCGCGAGGCCGAGGGTGCCGTCCTCGAACTTCAGCAGCTCGTTCGCCATGGCCGAGGGAAGACCCTCGACCTTCGCGATGCCGTCGCCGGCCAGGCTGACCGTGCCGACCTCCTCGCGCGAGGCCGCGTCCGGCTGGTACGACTGGACAAAGTTCTCCAGTGCGTCCCGGATCTCCTCCGGCCGGATCGTGAGCTCCGCCATCTGGGTTCCCTGCTCTCCTTGTTGGGCCCGAAGTTTCTTAAGGGGTCTGGGGGCCGACCCCCAGGAATCTTCTGCAATCTCTGCACGGCCCAACCGGGCCGCTAATGATGCTGTGATGCTTGTTGCTGTGGTGGCCGCAGCCGTCAGCCGGCCAGTCGCCGGGTCGCCTCGCCGAGGCGCTCCGCGATGGTCCCGTTGATGACCTCGTCGCCGACCTGCACCGTGATCCCACCGAGGACCGCCGGGTCCACGTCGAGGTTCAGGTGCATCTCCCGGCCGTACAGCTTGGCCAGAACGGCACCGAGGCGCTGCTTCTGCTGGTCGGACAGCGGCACCGCCGTGGTGACGACGGCGACCATCCGGTTCCGGCGCGCCGCGGCGAGCTTGGAGAGGGACTCGAGTCCCGCTTCCAGGCTACGTCCCCGGGGCTGGGTCACCAGACGGACGACCAGGCGCTCGGTGGTCGCGTGGGCCTTGCCGCCGAGCAGGCTGCGGAGCAGCGCGCCCTTGGCGGTGGCCGTGGCGGCCTTGTCCGTCAGCGCCGAGCGGAGCTCGGGGCTGGAGGACACGATCCGGCCGAACCGGAACAGCTCGTCCTCGACGCCGTCGAGCGCGCCCGCCTTCTGCGCCGCGGTGAGGTCGGCGATGTTCGCCAGCTCCTCCGCCGCGTCGACGAGGTCACGCGAACGCGACCAGCGGTTGCGCACCATGCCCGAGACCAGGTCGACGGCCTCGCCGCCCACCTGACCGCTCAGGAGTCGCTGCGCGAGCTCGGCCTTGGCCTCACCCGACTGAGCGGGGTCGGTCAGGACCCGGCGCAGCGACACCTCGCGGTCGAGGAGCGCGGTGACGGCGGTCAGCTCGTCCGAGAGCTTCGTCGCGTCGACCGGCGTGTTGTCGGTCAGCGCGTCGAGGGACTCGCGGGCGGCGGACAGTGCCTCGCGGCTCGCTCCGTTCATCGGACGGCCTCCGCCTTCTCCTCGAGCTCATCGAGGAAGCGGTCGATCGTCCGGCTCTGGCGGGCGGTGTCCTCGAGGGACTCGCCGACCAGCTTGCCGGCCAGGTCGGTGGCGAGCTTGCCCACGTCCTGACGCAGCGACGCGGACGCGGCCTTGCGGTCGGCCTCGATCTGCGAGTGGCCGGCCGCGATGATCTCCTCGCGCTGGCGCTGGCCTTCCGCCTTCATCTCCTGGATGATCGCGGTGCCCTGCTCCGTCGCCTCCTGGCGAAGACGCGCGGCCTCGTGGCGGGCCTCGGCGAGCTGGGCCTTGTACTGCTCCAGCACGCTCTGGGCCTCGATCTGGGCCGACTCGGCCTTCTCGATGCCGCCCTCGATGGCCTCGCGACGCTCGTCCAGAACCTTGTTGATGTTCGGGAGGAGCTTCTTGGCGAGGAAGCCGAAGACGATGACGAAGGCGATCAGGCCGATGACGAGCTCGTCAAGATGCGGGATCAGAGGAGGCTGGGGCTCCTCCGCCTGCGCAAGAAGAAGCGCGTTCACATCAGTGCCTTCCGTAAAAGAATCGGGCAGTCGGTCCGGCTTACTGGTAGACGAAGCCCATGACGATGCCGATGAGGGCGAGCGCCTCACAGAAGGCGAAGCCCATGATCTGGTTGGTGCGGATCAGGCCGGCAGCCTCGGGCTGGCGGGCGAGAGCCTGCGTACCGTTACCGAAGATGATGCCGACGCCGACGCCGGGGCCGATCGCGGCGAGGCCGTAACCGATCGAGGCGACGTTGCCGACGACGTTGGTCTTGGCGCTGCCACCTTCGGCGGCAAGGTTGATCATGTCGAGAGCAGCGGACATGCCGTTACTTCCTTCTCTTTCAATGACCCGGTGGGGGTTGGCCACCGGACGACTGATGGTTTCGGGGGTGGAGCTACGGGGCCGGAACGGCTCAGTGGTGCTCGGAGAGCGCGCCCTGGATGTAGCTGCAGGCCAGGAGCACGAAGACGTACGCCTGGACGGCCTGGATGAAGAGCTCGAAGGCGGTCATCACGAGGACCATCACGAACGAGGCACCGGCGTAGACGAAGCCCAGGCCGTTCATGAGGTACCAGGTGGCCAGCGAGAACATCACGATCAGCAGGTGCCCGGCGAACATGTTCGCGAACAGTCGCACCGCGTGCGTGAAGGGCCGGATCAGGAGGTTCGAGAAGAACTCGAGGACGACGACCATCGGGAGGATGGCACCGAGGGACTTGTCGTAGCCGACGATGTTCTTCCAGCCGCCCACGAAGCCGTGCTTCTTGAAGGTGAGCGAGATCCACATGACGTACACGATCAGCGCGAGACCGGCCGGGAAGGCGATCAGCGAGGTGACCGGGAACTGGGCGAGCGGAATGATCGACCAGAGGTTCATGATCCAGACGAAGAAGAACAACGACACCATGAAGGGGACGTACTTCTCGCCGTCCTTCTTGCCGATGATCTCGTAGACGATGCCGCGGCGCACGAAGTCGTAACCGGCCTCGCCGACCATCTGCATCTTGCCGGGGATCAGCTTGGGCTTGTTGAAGGCGGCCCAGAAGAACCCGACGACCACGATCGACCCGAGCACGGCGAGCAGCATCGGCTTCGTGATCTCGATGCCGGCCACCGTGGCGATGGGCTCGTACATGAACGTGTGCAGGCCCGGAGCCGGGAAGCCGCATCCACTGAAGATGTGGCAATCCGGGTCGAAGGCAAGCGTCTGGTCAGCACTCACCGCGGGCTCCTTCAGCGTGGCGCATAGGTACGGCAACCTCGTTGTGTCGGCGCGGCACGCAGCCGCGGGTCGGCACTGGACTGGTCTTACGGATAAGGGGGCGGCGGTTCGGCATCGAGCCTCGCGCTGGGACAGGCGTCTCGGATGCCCGCGCCCGCAATGCCGCAGTTGGCACCGGACGATAGCAGGAAGCCGAACGTGGCTTTATCCCGGCCCTACCCTTCACGACTTCGACCCCGTGTTTCCGGGGTCGATGTACGTGATCTTGGCCTTCATGTACGCACGGGCCTGCGCGGCGACCCACACCACGGTCGTCGCGAGCAACGTGAAGGCGAAGGCCTTGAAGTCGAACAGCGTCGTGTTCTTGAGCAAGGCGAGAAAGATGAAGAGCACCAGCAACTGGGCCGTGTAGAGCATCAGCCCCATGGCCTGGAAGAGGTGCGGAAGCGACTTCGCCGTCCGCTGCAGAACCAACTGCCCGATCCCCATGAAGAGGATCACGACCAAAGTGCCGACGACGGCGCCGATCGCCCCCTTGCCACCCGCGAGCACGCCGCTGATGACCGTGGCGACAGCGCCGACGACAGCGGTGGGAACGATGGTGTGCAGAAGGATGCGTGCGTCGTTGGACGGCATGGCGGTGTCTCCGCTTGCTGGAGGGGGCGATGGTGTCGTCATGGACGAGCGTAAGCCCGGTCCGAGGTGGGTCTCGGGGCCAACGGACCGTCGCACTACGGTCTTTCGGCTCTGTCGCCGGGTCTCGTGAACGGTATCACAAACTATTTGATGAGGTCTTTACCCGTAAGGTGTGCCAACTGTCACACATGAGGGTTAGTCCGCGCGTGTGTGCGCGACACGAGGGCGAGTTGTCTGCTATTGGCCGCCGAAGCGGCTTTCGTCAACTCGGTGTTCCGGCCTTCCGCCGATCGGTGAAGCGCCCGCGGTTGCCGATGGCGGTGGACCCGTGGAGCCCCGCGGGCACCGGAACCAGCTCTTCCGTGACGACCGCGTCCTCATCGGCGTCGACGCCGACGCTCGCCGCGGTCTCCAACACCCTTGCCGGCTTGCGGCGTCGGTAGCGCGGCGGCACGACGGCCTGCGCCCAGCGCGGGGCCCGCGGCGTGAACCGCGGCAGCAGGAGCAGCACCAGACCGATCGCGCTGAGCACGGTGATGCCGAGGACGATCCACATCGAGGCCGAGTGGACCGAGTACGCCAGCGTCCCGAAGGCGATCAGCGCCGACCAGAAGTACATGATCAGCACCGCGCGGCTGTGCGAGTGCCCGATCTCCAGGAGCCGGTGGTGCAGGTGCCCGCGGTCGGCCGCGAACGGCGACTGGCCCTTCCACGTACGGCGCACGATCGCGAGGACCAGGTCCGCCATCGGGATCGCGATGATCGTCAGCGGCAGCACCAGCGGGATGAAGACGGGCAGGGCGGCGTGGGTGGCCTCCCGGGTCGAGCCCTCGAAGATCTTCAGCGCGTCCGGGTCGACCTGGCCGGTGATCGAGATCGCCGAGGCGGCCAGGATCAGGCCGATCAGCATCGAGCCCGAGTCGCCCATGAAGATCCGCGCCGGGTGCATGTTGTGCGGCAGGAAGCCCAGGCACATGCCCATGAGGATGGCGGTGAAGAGCGTCGCGGGGGCGGCGGCCTCGATCGTGTAGCCGTACCAGAGCCGGTAGGCGTACAGGAAGAAGGCGGCGGCGGCGATGCAGACCATGCCGGCGGCGAGGCCGTCGAGACCGTCGACGAAGTTGACGGCGTTGATGGTGACCACGACCAGGGCGACCGTGAGGAGCGTGCCCTGGCCCGGGGTCAGGGAGACCACGCCGACGCCGGGGATCGGCAGCCACAGGATCGTCAGACCCTGCGCGACCATCACGCCCGCCGAGATCATCTGCGCGCCCAGCTTGATGAGCGCGTCCAGCTCGAACTTGTCGTCGAGGACGCCGATCAGCCAGATCAGCGCGGCGCCGGAGAGCAGCGCGCGCGGCTCGTTGGACAGTTCGAAGACGCTGCTCAGGTTCTGCAGGTGGTCGGCGACGAGCAAGCCCGTGCACAGCCCGAAGAACATGGCGATGCCACCGAGCCGCGGTGTCGGTTCTCGGTGTACGTCGCGGGCGCGGATCTCCGGCATCGCCCCGGTCGCGATGGCGAACTTCCGCACCGGACCGGTGAGGAGGTAAGTCACCGCGGCCGTGACACAGAGCGTCAGCAGGTAATCACGCACGGGCTGCCCCACAGGAATCGCTGGCCATCTCAGCCCCACACCCTAGCCGTGCCATCCATGTGCTTGGAGACACGCGGGCCCCCCGAACGGTTGCGCTCGGGTCCTACTCAGCGACCATACGGGGGAAAACGCCCGGTCAGAGCACGTACTTCCGCCCTGACGCGGGCGGTCTCGGCCGGATCATCACGCAGCGCGGCGGTGAACAGTGCGGCAATTCTCGCCATCTCCGGGGCGCCCATGCCCTGGGTGGTGACGGCGGCCGTGCCGAGCCGGATGCCCCGCCCCTCCCCGTACGGCAGCGCGCAGGTGTCGAGCACCATGCCGGCGGCGGCGAGACGGGCGCGGGCCGTGCGGCCGTCGATGCCGAGGGGCGCGGGGTCGGCGGTGATGAGGTGGGTGTCGGTCCCGCCGGTGGTGAGCGCGAAGCCCTCGGCGGCGAGCGCGGCGGCGAGGACCTGCGCGTGTTCCACCACCTGATGGGCGTACGTGGCGAACGCCGGAGTGGACGCCTCGCCGAACGCCACCGCCTTGGCCGCGATCGTGTGCATCTGGGCGCCGCCCTGGGTGAACGGGAACACCGCCCGGTCGATCCGGTCCGCGAGCTCGGCACCGCACAGCACCATCCCGCCGCGCGGTCCGCGCAGGACCTTGTGCGTGGTCGCGCAGACGACGTCGGCGTACGGGACGGGGCTGGGGGCCGCTCCCCCGGCGACCAGACCGATGGGATGGGCCGCGTCGGCGATCAGATACGCGCCGACCTCGTCGGCGATCTCGCGGAAGATGCCGTAGTCGAGGTGGCGGGGGTACGAGATGGAGCCGCAGACGATCGCCTTGGGGCGGTGGTGCCGGGCGAGGGCGGCGACCTGCTCGTAGTCGACGAGGCCGGTCTCGGCGTCGACGCCGTACGGGACGAAGTCGAACCAGCGGCCGGAGAAGTTGGCGGGTGACCCGTGCGTGAGGTGCCCGCCGTGCTCCAGGCCCATGGCGAGGACGGTGTCCCCGGGCCTCAGGAGGGCCGCGTAGGCCGCCAGGACGGCCGAGGAGCCGGAGTGCGCCTGGACGTTCGCGTGATCGGCTCCGAAGAGCGCGGTGGCCCGTTCCACGGCGATCCGCTCGGCGGCGTCGGCGTACTCGCAGCCGCCGTGGTGCCGGGCGCCGGGATAGCCCTCGGCGTACTTGTTGGCGAGCGGGGAACCGAGGGCGGCGAGGACGGCGGACGAGGTGAAGTTCTCGGCCGCGATCAGCTGCAGGCTGTCGCTCTGCCGCCGCTCCTCGCCGAGCAGCACGTCGGCGATCTCCGGGTCCTGCCGGCGCAGGACGTCGAGATCCTCATCGGGGGGCGCGGTGACCGGCATGCCACCAATGTAGGCACGCACCCCCGACACCGCGCGCCGGCAGCGCCCGACACGACCGCGGCACCCCGCACGCACTCCGTCAGTCGCGCGCCGAGCCGCACCTCAAGGCCGTCAGACGTCAGTCGCGCGCCGAGACGCCCGTCAGCGCCGTCACCACGGGTTCGAGCGCCTGGTTGATCTCGTCGCCGATCGAGCGGAAGAAGGTGATGGGGGCGCCGTACGGGTCGTTGACCTCGTCCGCGTCCACCGAGGGGGCGAGGAGCCACCCGCGTAGAGCGGCGGCCGCGCGGACCAGGGCTCGGGCGCGTTCGACCATGCCCTCGTCGCGCGGGTCCGGGAGCGTGGCGGGGTCGATCGCGCGGACGAGGCGGGTGAACTCCTTCAGGGTGAAGGTGCGCAGGCCCGCCGAGTGGCCCATCGAGATGACCTGCGCGCGGTGGTCGCGGGTCGCCGTGAGGACCAGGTCCGCGCGGATGACGTGCTCGTCGAGGAGCTCGCGGCCCACGAAGCCGCTGTAGTCCGCGCCGAAGTCGGCGAGGACCAGTTCGGCGTTGGCCTCCATGGGGGCGCCCTCGTGGCCCCAGGTGCCCGCGCTCTCCACGATCAGGCCGCCGCCGAGAGGGTCGCCGAGGCGGTCGCACAGGGCATGGCGGGTCAGCCGCTCGGTGATCGGCGAGCGGCAGACGTTGCCGGTGCTGACGTGGAGGATGCGGAAGGTGCTGCTGTCGTCGAACCCCGCTATGCCACGCCCCTCAGGGGCGGTCAATGTGCCACCTCGAGGTCGGGTACGACCTTCCGGAGCTCCTCCGGGGACAGCGCGCCCTCGCGCAGCAGCACCGGCACTTTGCCCGTGACGTCGACGATGGAGGACGGGACGATGCCGGGCGTCGGGCCGCCGTCGAGGTAGACGGAGACGGAGTCCCCCAGCATCTGCTGGGCCGCGTCGCAGTCCTCCGGGGACGGGTGGCCCGTCAGGTTGGCCGAGGAGACGGCCATCGGGCCGACCTCGGTGAGCAGCTCGATGGCGACCGGGTGCAGCGGCATGCGGATGGCGACGGTGCCCCGGGTGTCGCCGAGGTCCCACTGGAGGGACGGCTGGTGCTTGGCGACGAGGGTCAGCGCACCGGGCCAGAAGGCGTCGACGAGCTCCCAGGCGTGCTCGGAGAAGTCCGTGACCAGGCCGTGGAGGGTGTTCGGGGAGCCGATGAGCACGGGCGTGGGCATGTTGCGGCCCCGGCCCTTGGCGGCCAGCAGGTCCGCGACGGCCTCGCTGCTGAAGGCGTCCGCCCCGATCCCGTACACGGTGTCGGTGGGCAGCACGACCAGCTCGCCCCGACGGACGGCGGACGCGGCCTCGCGCAGACCGGTCACACGATCGGTGGCCTCGTTGCAGTCGTATCGCCGTGCCATCAGTTCCCGGCCTCCTCGTACACGTGCTTGGTCATGGCGGTCATGCCGGTCATGGCATGGCCTTGCGGGCGGTCGCGAAGCGCGGCCGGTTGTTCAGGTCCGGGTGGTCGGCGGCGTCGGCCCAGCCGGCCTCTTCGTTGAAGATCCACGGCACCTGCCCGCCCTGGGTGTCCGCGTGCTCGATGACGACGAGGCCGCCCGGGCGCAGCAGCCGGTGGGCGGTGCGCTCGATGCCGCGGATGGTGTCGAGGCCGTCCTCGCCGGAGAAGAGGGCCATCTCCGGGTCGTGGTCACGGGCCTCGGGTGCCACGTACTCCCACTCGGTGAGCGGGATGTACGGCGGGTTGGAGATGACCAGGTCGACCTGGCCGTCCAGCTCCGGGAGCGCGGTCAGCGCGTTGCCCTGGTGGACGGTGACGCGGGAGCCCTCGGCGTTCTTCCGGGTCCAGACGAGGGCGTCGTCGGAGAGCTCCACCGCGTGCACGCGCGAGCGCGGGACCTCCTGCGCCATGGCGAGGGCGATGGCCCCGGAGCCGGTACAGAGGTCGACGATGAGCGGTTCGACGACGTCCATGGCGCGTACGGCGTCTATGGCCCAGCCGACGACCGACTCGGTCTCGGGGCGGGGCACGAAGACGCCGGGCCCCACCTGGAGCTCCAGGTAGCGGAAGAACGCCCGGCCGGTGATGTGCTGGAGCGGCTCGCGGGCCTCGCGGCGGGCGATCGTCTCCCAGTAGCGGGCGTCGAAGTCCGCGTCCTTGACGTTGTGCAGCTCCCCCCGCTTGACGCCGTGCACGAACGCGGCGAGCTCCTCCGCGTCGAAACGCGGTGAGGGCACGCCGGCGTCGGCCAGCCGCTGGGTGGCCTGGGCCACCTCGGCAAGCAGCAGGTTCACGCTGGTCCTCCGTGGTGCGGGGTGGGGCTTACGGAACTTACGCCGCGGCCAGCTTGGCGGCCGAGTCGGCGTCGACGCACGCCTGGATCATCGGGTCCAGATCGCCGTCGAGCACCTGGTCCAAGTTGTACGCCTTGAAGCCGACGCGGTGGTCCGAGATGCGGTTCTCCGGGAAGTTGTACGTCCGGATCTTCTCGGAGCGGTCGACGGTACGGACCTGGCTGCGACGGGCGTCGGCGGCCTTGGACTCGGCCTCCTCCTGCGCGGCGGCGAGGAGCCGGGAGCGCAGGATGCGCATGGCCTGCTCCTTGTTCTGGAGCTGGCTCTTCTCGTTCTGGCAGGAGGCGACGATGCCGGTCGGCAGGTGGGTGATGCGGACGGCGGAGTCGGTGGTGTTGACCGACTGGCCGCCGGGGCCCGACGAGCGGTAGACGTCGATGCGCAGGTCGTTGGCGACGATCTCGACCTCGACCTCCTCGGCCTCGGGCGTGACGAGCACGCCGGCGGCGGAGGTGTGGATGCGGCCGGCCGACTCGGTGGCGGGGACGCGCTGCACGCGGTGGACGCCGCCCTCGTACTTGAGGCGGGCCCAGACGCCCTGGCCGGGCTCGGTGGCGCCGTTGCCGCCCTTGGTCTTCACGGCGACCTGGACGTCCTTGTAGCCGCCCAGCTCGGACTCGGTGGCGTCGATGATCTCGGTCTTCCAGCCGACGCGCTCGGCGTACCGGAGGTACATGCGGAGCAGGTCGCCGGCGAAGAGGGCGGACTCGTCGCCGCCCGCGCCCGCCTTGATCTCCAGGATGACGTCCTTGTCGTCGCTGGGGTCGCGCGGGACGAGGAGCAGGCGGAGCTTGTCGGTGAGCTCTTCCCGCTGCTTCTCCAGCAGCTTGACCTCGGCGGCGAAGTCGGGGTCGTCGTGTGCGAACTCCCGGGCGGTCTCGATGTCGTCACCGGTCTGCTTCCAGGAGCGGTAGGTGGCGATGATCGGGGTCAGCTCGGCATAGCGCTTGTTCAGCTTGCGCGCGTTCGCCTGATCGGCGTGGACCGAAGGGTCCGCGAGCTTGGTCTCCAGGTCGGCGTGCTCGCCGACCAGTTCCTCGACCGCCTCGAACATCGGGGGCTCCTGGTTTTCGTCAGTTCTACGGGACGGCAAAGCGCCGGTCCCGGCCACCCGCGCGGGGCGACCGTGGACCGGCGCAGGGGCTCGCTACTTGGCGGCAGCAGCCTTGCCGAAGCGGGCCTCGAAGCGGGCCACGCGGCCGCCGGTGTCGAGGATCTTCTGCTTGCCCGTGTAGAACGGGTGGCACTCGGAGCAGACCTCGGCACGGATGGTGCCGTCGGTCAGGGTGCTACGGGTGGTGAACGACGCGCCACAGGTGCAGCTGACCTGGGTCTCGACGTACTGGGGGTGAATCTCGCGCTTCAAGGTGTCTCCTAGTTTCGGGAGGGCTCCGGGTCGCCTCCGCGGATTGCGGAAGACGTGAACCGGGGCCGACGTACCAGTCTGCCAGGACCGGCCGCATCTCCCCAAACCGGGGTCCGGCCGAAAGTATTCCCCCGGCCTGTCACCGACCCTCCCCCGGCCGTCCCCCGGCCGTCCCCCGACCGTCCCCGGCCGTCCCCGGTCGTCGTCGGCTGCCCGGAGGGGCTACTTCACGACGCCGTCGGCCTTGCCCGTGGCGGCGTCCTTCGTCGCCGACGCGGGGATCGGCCTGTCGGTCTTGAGGGCCGTCCAGACCTGCTGGGACTGGGCCTCCAGCGGGACGACGCGGTTGGGGTCGGCGGGGTCGTACTCGACCGGCAGCGTGACCATGTGGACGTTCTGGGGGCTGATGCCGGAGAGGCCCTTGGCGAAGCCCATCAGCTCCTGGACCGAGTCGAGCTCGGAGTCCGGGGTGACGGCCTTGGTGGCCGCGTCGGCGAGGTCGAGGAGCTTCGCCGGGTTGGTGAGGACGCCGACGTCCTTGACCTGGTCGATGAAGGCCTTCATGAAGGCCTGCTGGAGCTGGATGCGGCCGAGGTCACTGCCGTCGCCGACGCTCTTGCGGGTGCGGACGAGGCCGAGGGACTGCTCGCCGTCGAGGGTGTGGGTGCCCGGGGCGAGGTCGAGGTGGCTCTTGGAGTCCCGGATCGGCTGGGTGGTGGTGATCTCCACGCCGCCGAGTTCGTCGATGAGCTTCTTGAAGCCGGTGAAGTCGACCTCGATGTAGTGGTCCATGCGGATGCCGGACATCGCCTCGACGGTCTTGACGGCGCAGGCCGGGCCGCCGACCTCGTACGCCGTGTTGAACATCGCGCGCTGCTCGCCGGGGACGGAGGTGCCCTTCCCGTCGGTGCACCGCGGCCGGTCGACGAGGGTGTCGCGGGGGATGGACACCACGCTGGCCTTCTTGTGGCCCTCGGAGACGTGGACGACCATCGCGGTGTCGGAGCGGGCGCCGCCCTCGTCCTTGCCGTACGTGGCGTTGTCGCCGGAGCGGGAGTCGGAGCCGAGGACGAGGATGTCCATCGAGCCGTTGTCGACGTCGTCGGGGCGCTCGGCGCCGAGCTGGGCGTTGATGTCGACGCCCTTGATGTTGCCGTCGAGCTTGACGTACACGTACCCCAGACCGGCCCCGCCCAGGACGAGGACCGCTGCGGCCCCCGACAGGAGGATCGTGAGGCGGCGTCGGCCCTTCGCGGGCGGCTTGCGGCGGCGGCCGCTTCCCGCGCCGGGTATTCGGCCGCTGTTGTTCTGCTCGGTCATCGTCTTCCCTCAGGCCCTCGGTTCACCATGTGTGACGGCGAAGCACCCAAAAGGGTTGCATGCGGACCTGTGAGGTTTCGCTGAGCAACGCACTGCGCCCACCGTGCGGGGCACGGTGGGCGCAGTGGTTTACGCAGGTCACGACTGGGTTACGAGACCGAAGCCCCGCTCCGGTCGCGCGACCGTCGTGTGACGCAGGTCACATGTCAGTCGTCGTTCTTGCCGCCAGGCGTCGTCTTCTGGATCTGGAGCAGGAACTCGCCGTTCGACTTCGTCTGCTTCATCTTGTCGAGAAGCAGCTCGATCGCCTGCTGCTGGTCGAGCGCGTGCAGCACACGGCGCAGCTTCCAGGTGACGGCGAGCTCGTCGGCGCCGAGCAGGATCTCTTCCTTACGGGTGCCGGACGCGTCGACGTCCACCGCCGGGAAGATGCGCTTGTCGGCGAGCTTCCGGTCGAGCTTGAGCTCCATGTTGCCGGTGCCCTTGAACTCCTCGAAGATCACCTCGTCCATGCGCGAACCGGTGTCGACCAGCGCGGTGGCGAGGATGGTCAGCGAGCCGCCGTCCTCGATGTTGCGCGCGGCACCGAAGAAGCGCTTCGGCGGGTAGAGCGCGGTCGAGTCGACACCACCGGACAGGATGCGGCCGGAGGCCGGCGCCGCGAGGTTGTACGCGCGGCCCAGGCGGGTGATCGAGTCGAGCAGGACGACGACGTCGTGACCCAGCTCCACGAGACGCTTGGCGCGCTCGATGGCCAGCTCGGCGACGGTCGTGTGGTCCTCGGCCGGACGGTCGAAGGTCGAGGAGATGACCTCGCCCTTGACCGACCGCTGCATGTCGGTGACCTCTTCCGGACGCTCGTCGACCAGGACGACCATCAGGTGGCACTCGGGGTTGTTGTGCGTGATCGCGTTGGCGATCGCCTGCATGATCATGGTCTTGCCGGTCTTCGGCGGGGCCACGATCAGACCGCGCTGGCCCTTGCCGATCGGCGACACGAGGTCGATGATCCGCGTGGTCAGCACGCCCGGGTCGGTCTCCAGACGGAGCCGGTCCTGCGGGTAGAGCGGGGTCAGCTTGTTGAACTCCGGGCGGCCGCGGCCGGAGTCGGCGGCCATGCCGTTCGCGGAGTCCAGGCGGACCAGCGCGTTGAACTTCTCGCGGCGCTCGCCGTCCTTCGGCTGACGCACGGCACCGGTGACGTGGTCACCCTTGCGCAGGCCGTTCTTGCGGACCTGGGCGAGGGAGACGTACACGTCGTTCGGGCCGGGCAGGTAGCCGGAGGTCCGGATGAACGCGTAGTTGTCGAGGATGTCGAGGATGCCCGCGACGGGGATCAGGACGTCGTCGTCGGAGACCTGCGGCTCGCCGGCCTGGAAGTCGTCACGGCCACGACGGCCACGACGGTCGCGGTAGCGACCGCGACGGCCACGACGGCCGCCCGCCTCGTCGTCGTAGTCGTCCTGCGGGCCGGCCTGCTGGCCACCCTGCTGACCCTGACCCTGACCCTGGCTCTGGCCCTGACCCTGGCCCTGCTGACCCTGACCCTGGCCGCCCTGGCGCTGACGCTGACCGCCCTGGCCACCGCCCTGCTGCTCGTCGCCCTTGCCGCGCTCGCGCTGACGGTCACGGCGGTCACGGCGCTCGCCGCGCTCCCCGCGCTCGCCGCGGTCACGGCGGCCACGGCCCTCGGCGCCGTCGACGGCACCCTCGACCTTGGCGTCGGCCTGCGCGTCGGTCTTGACCTCGGTACGGGTCTCGGCGCGGGCCTCGGTCTTGACGACCTGGGCGGCCTCGGCCTTGGCCTCGCCCTCCGGCGAACCGGCGGGGGCGGTGGCGCGACGACGACGGCGCTCACCGGCCGGCTGGTCGTCGCTGGCCGGCTGACCCGGGATGTCGATCTGCTGCTGGGCGACGGCCTTCTCGGCCTTCTCGACCTTGGGCGCGGCGGCCTCGGCAGCGGTGTCGCCCGTACGGGCCTTGGAGGTGGCGCGGCGCTTCGGCTTGGTCTCGACGGCCTCGGCGGTCTTGGCGGGGGCGGCGGAACCGCCACCGGCCTGCGCCTCCTTGATGACCTCGATCAGCTGGCTCTTGCGCATCCGCGCAGTGCCCCTGATGCCGAGGCCGGACGCGACCTGCTGCAGCTCGGCCAGGACCATGCCGTCGAGGCCGGTGCCGGAGCGGCGGCGCCGTGCGGTGCCGCCGGTGGCAGCACCTGCGGCGGGCGCGGCGGTGTCGACACTGTTGTCGGCAGTCACGCCCATCAGATCGGTGGTGTCGCTCACGAAGGGTCCTTCCCTGGAGCGGACGTCGGCCATCTGGCTCGGCGACCGGTTGTGCTGTCCGGCAGGGTCCTGGCTTGTGGACCGTGTCCGGGGCGGTGGTCCCGCCGGGTACGGCGGAGAGAGAAACGTGCTGTGGGTCCGGCCCGAGCGCCCCCTGCTCGGCCCTCACTGCGAAAGAGCGAGGGGTGTCGTGCCGGTTCCGGAGCGTGCTCGAAACTGCTCAGGCAGGCTGCTCAGGCAGTTGGGGAGGCTCCCGGAAGAATCGGTGGTCCCTGATGGGGACACTCAGCACCGCGCCACAAAGGCGCCGGGTGCTGACTTGAGGTTAACACTACCGGCTCCGACAAACATTCCCCCTCTCCCTCACCGGCAATCTCGTGTCCGGAGCAGTGCGGGGACGCTGCCCGGCGCCCCCGCGCCGCCGTGCCCCTAGGGCGCCAGCGGCAGCACGCTCGCTCCGGACGCGTCGAGGTCGAGCCGGTTCGCGGCCCAGCCCTCGCCCGCCAGTCGGGCGACCTTGTCGGCCGTCCCGTGTTCGGCCAGCGCGAGCACCGTGGGGCCCGCGCCGGAGATGACCGCGGGGACGCCGTCCGCGCGCAGTCGGTTCACAAGGGCGATGCTCTCCGGCATCGCGGGGGCCCGGTACTCCTGGTGCAGCCGGTCCTCGGTGGCCGAGAGCAGCAGCTCGGGGCGACGGGTCAGGGCCTCGACGAGGAGGGCGGCGCGCCCGGCGTTGGCCGCGGCGTCCACGTGCGGGACGGTGCGGGGCAGAAGTCCGCGGGCGGTCTCGGTCAGTACCGCCTTCCCGGGGACGAAAACCACCGGAACGATGGAATCCGAGGGATCCATCCTGATCGCCCGCGCGGCGCCGGACTCGGTCCAGGCGAGCGTGAAGCCGCCGAGCAGACAGGCGGCGACGTTGTCGGGGTGCCCCTCGATCTCGGTGGCCAGTTCGAGCAGGGCCGCCTCGTCGAGCTTGGCGTCCCCGCCTATGGTCACGGCGCGGGCGGCGACGATGCCGGCGCAGATGGCGGCGGAGGAGGAGCCGAGGCCGCGGCCGTGCGGGATGCGGTTGGCGCAGACGACCTCAAGGCCGCGCGGCTGTCCGCCGAGCAGGTCGAAGGCCGTGCGCAGGGAACGTACGAGCAGGTGGCTCTCGTCGCGCGGAAGGGTCTCCGCACCCTCGCCGGCGATGTCGACGTGCAGCCCCGAGTCGGCTACCCGGACGACGACGTCGTCGTAGAGGCCCAGCGACAGGCCGAAGGCATCGAAGCCCGGGCCGAGATTGGCGCTGGTGGCGGGGACGCGCACCCGTACGGCGGCGGCGCGGAACGCTGGACCGGCCATCGCTCGATGACTCTCCTTGATTGCGACAACAGGTGGTTCACACAACAGGCTTGGCTTGAGAGGTACTCGGGGACCCGGGGGCCGTTTCGGCCACGAAGGCGACAACGGCAACAACACCGCGCATATGCGTCGGGGCGGGTTCGGTACAGCCTATCGAAGGAAGGTTCTGTGGCGACATAGGGCGCACAGGAGGCGCACGATGCGTGTCGCGGGCCAACCTGTGCGCCTATGTACGTTCCTGATCGGGTTTCGATCAGCGCTTCACCCCGCGCGAGGGGCGGGGTGAAGCGGTGGGATCAGGCCAGGCCGAGACGCTCGGCGGCGGCCGCGGCGTCGACGGGGACGGTGACGGGCTGCGGCGCGCCGGCCACGGCCCAGTCGGGGTCCTTCAGGCCGTTGCCCGTGACGGTGCAGACGATCGTCTGGCCCGGGTCGACCTTGCCCTGCTCGGCGGCCTTCAGGAGACCGGCGACCGAGGCGGCCGACGCGGGCTCGACGAAGACGCCCTCCTGGGCGGCCAACAGGCGGTAGGCGCGCAGGATCTCACGGTCCGTCACCTCGTCGATGAAGCCGCCCGACTCGTCGCGCGCGGCGATCGCGTAGTCCCACGAGGCCGGGTTGCCGATGCGGATCGCGGTGGCGATCGTCGACGGGTCCTTGACGATCTCGCCGCGCACGAGCGGCGCGGAACCGGAGGCCTGGAAGCCCCACATGCGCGGCCGGTGGGTGGACATGGCGTCGGCGGCGTACTCGGTGTACCCCTTCCAGTACGCCGTGATGTTGCCGGCGTTGCCCACGGGCAGGACGTGGATGTCGGGGGCGTCGCCCAGCATGTCCACGATCTCGAACGCGGCGGTCTTCTGGCCCTCGATGCGCACCGGGTTGACCGAATTGACCAGCGCCACCGGGTAGTTCTCGGAGAGGCTGCGGGCCAGCGTCAGGCAGTCGTCGAAGTTGCCGTCGACCTGGAGGATCTTCGCGCCGTGGATGAGCGCCTGGCCCATCTTGCCGAGCGCGATCTTGCCCTGGGGCACGAGGACGGCCGACACCATGCCGGCCCGTACCGCGTAGGCGGCGGCCGAGGCGGAGGTGTTGCCGGTGGACGCGCAGATGACGGCCTGCGCGCCCTCCTCCTTGGCCTTGGTGATGGCCATGGTCATGCCCCGGTCCTTGAAGGAGCCGGTGGGGTTGGCGCCCTCGACCTTGAGGTGCACCTCGCAGCCCGTGCGCTCGGAGAGGACCTGAGCGGGGACGAGCGGCGTGCCGCCCTCACGGAGCGTGACGACGGGCGTCGTGTCCGTGACCGGAAGGCGGTCCCGGTACTCCTCGATGATGCCGCGCCACTGGTGGGTGCCCTTGCTGGTCATGGGTCCTTTACTCCCCTTCAACACGCATGATGCTGGCGACACCGCGTACGGTGTCGAGCTTGCGCAGCGCCTCGACGGTCCCGGAGAGGGCGGCGTCGGGCGCGCGGTGGGTGACGACGACGAGAGAGGCCTCGCCGTCTCCGTCCTGTCGACCGTGCTGGCGCACCGTATCGATGGATACGCCGTGCTCGGCGAAGACCGTCGCGACCTGGGCGAGGACGCCCGGCTTGTCGGCCACGTCGAGGCTGATGTGGTACCGCGTCACCACGTCGCCCATGGGGCTCACGGGCAGCTGGGTGTACGCGGACTCGCCGGGGCCGTTGGCCTCGTTGATCTTGTTGCGGCACACGGCGACGAGGTCGCCGAGGACGGCCGAGGCCGTCGGGGCGCCGCCGGCGCCGGGGCCGTAGAACATGAGCTGCCCGGCGGCGTCGGCCTCGACGAAGACGGCGTTGTACGCCTCGCGGACGGAGGCGAGCGGGTGGCTCAGCGGGATCATCGCGGGGTGCACGCGCGCGGTGACGGACTCGCCGTCGGCGGCCCGCTCGCAGATCGCGAGCAGCTTGATGGTGCAGCCCATCTGCTTCGCCGAGGCGAAGTCGGCGGCGGTGACCTCGGTCATGCCCTCGCGGTAGACGTCGTCGAGGCGCACGCGCGTGTGGAAGGCGATCCCGGCGAGGATGGCGGCCTTGGCGGCGGCGTCGAAGCCCTCGACGTCGGCGGTCGGGTCGGCCTCGGCGTACCCGAGGGCGGTGGCCTCGTCGAGCGCCTCGGAGTATCCGGCGCCGGAGTTGTCCATCTTGTCGAGGATGAAGTTCGTCGTGCCGTTGACGATGCCCATCACGCGGTTGATCTTGTCGCCGGCGAGGGACTCGCGGAGCGGCCGGATCAACGGGATGGCGCCGGCGACGGCGGCCTCGTAGTACAGGTCCTGGCCGTGCTGCTGGGCGGCGGCGTAGAGCGTCGCGCCGTCCTGCGCGAGGAGCGCCTTGTTCGCGGAGACCACGGAGGCGCCGTGCTCGAAGGCGGTGGTGATGAGGGTGCGGGCCGGCTCGATCCCGCCGATGACCTCGACGACGACGTCGATGTCGCCCCGTTTGACGAGGGCGGTCGCGTCGGTGGTGATCAGCTCGGCCGGGACGCCGCCGCGGACCTTGTCCGGGCGGCGGACGGCCACGCCGGCGAGCTCGACCGGGGCGCCGATGCGCGCGGCGAGGTCGTCGGCGTGCGTCGTCATGATGCGCGCCACCTCTGAGCCGACCACTCCACAGCCCAGCAGCGCCACCTTCAGCGGACGCGTACGCATCATCCGACCTCTTTCTCGTACTTCTGCTTCGTATTTCTACGTTCGTATTTCTACGGTGGGACCAGTCTCACTCACCGGACGGGGGTTTCCGCCCCCTGTCCGGATCCTGAGACATCTATTTCATCACTCGGTTATGACTCGACTATTTCATCACCCGACGTCGAGGCGCAGGAGATCTTCCTCCGTCTCGCGCCGGACGATCACCCGCGCCTCGCCGTCACGGACGGCGACGACGGGCGGCCGGAGGGCGTGGTTGTAGTTGCTGGCCATGGAGCGGCAGTACGCGCCGGTGGCGGGCACCGCGATGAGGTCGCCGGGGGCCAGGTCGGCGGGGAGGAAGGCGTCCCGTACGACGATGTCACCGCTCTCGCAGTGCTTGCCGACGACGCGGGAGAGCATCGGCTCGGCGTCGCTGGTCCGCGAGACGAGGCTGACGCTGTACTCGGCGTCGTACAGGGCGGTGCGGATGTTGTCCGACATGCCGCCGTCGACGCTCACGTACGTCCGCAGCCCTTCGAGGGGCTTGACGGTGCCGACCTGGTAGAGCGTGAAGGCGGTCGGCCCGACGATGGCGCGCCCCGGCTCGACGGAGATGCGGGGCGTGGCGAGACCGGCGGCCTCGCACTCCCGCGTCACGATCTCGCCGAGCGCCTTGGCGATCTCGTGCGGCTCGCGCGGGTCGTCGTCGGAGGTGTACGCGATGCCGAGGCCGCCGCCGAGGTCGATCTCGGGCAGCTCGATCCCGTGCTCGTCCCGCACCTCGGCGAGCAGCTGCACGACGCGGCGGGCGGACACCTCGAAGCCGGCCATGTCGAAGATCTGCGACCCGATGTGCGAGTGGATCCCGATGAGCTCGAGCCCGTCGAGCTTCAGCGCGCGGCGCACGGCCTCGGCGGCCTGTCCGCCGGCGAGCGCGATGCCGAACTTCTGGTCCTCGTGCGCGGTGGCGATGAACTCGTGCGTGTGGGCCTCGACGCCGACGGTGACGCGGATCTGCACGCGCTGCCGCTTGCCCAGCGACTGGGCGATGTGCGCGACCCGGACGATCTCCTGGAAGGAGTCGAGCACGATCCGTCCGACGCCGGCCTCGACGGCCGTGCGGATCTCGTCCTCGCTCTTGTTGTTGCCGTGGAAGGCGATGCGCTCGGCGGGCATGCCGGCGGACAGCGCGGTGGTCAGCTCGCCCCCCGAACACACGTCGAGATTCAGCCCCTCCTCCTTCAGCCACCGCACGATGGCCCGGGAGAGGAACGCCTTACCGGCGTAGAACACGTCGGCGTCCTTGCCGAAGGCCTCGGCCCAGGCGCGGCAGCGGGCGCGGAAGTCGGTCTCGTCGAGGAAGTAGGCGGGCGTGCCGAACTCCTCGGCGAGCGCGTCGACACCGATCCCGCCGACGGTGGCGACCCCCCGCTCGTCCCTCGCGACGGTCCGGGCCCACACCTTCGGGTCGAGGACGTTGAGGTCGGCGGGCGGCGCGGAGTAGTGCCCCTCGGTGAGGACGTCTGCGTGGCGGGGGCCTGCGGGGTGGGCGGAACGGCTCATGTCTGCTCTTCTGCTCTTTCAGATCCGGTCGGGTGCGCTGATGCCGAGCACGGAGAGGCCACCGGCGAGCACCGTCCCGGCGGCTTCGGCGAGCGCCAGCCGGGAGCGGTGGGCGGCCGAGGGTTTCTCGTCGCCGAGCGGCAGGACGGTGTGCTGGAACGCGAGCAGCGCGTCGGCGGCGGCTTCCAGGTGCCGGGCGAGCCGGTCGGGGGCGCGGTGGCGGGCGGCGGCGAGGAGGACGACGGGATGGTCGCCGAGGACGGAGAGAAGCTCAGGTCCTCCGGGAGCGTCAACGGGAACCTCGGCCACGGGACTGACACCGAGCTGCTCCCCGTTGACGAGCAGCCTCCGCACCCGGGAGTACGCGTATCGGACCCGGAAGAGGGAGTTGCGCTCGTGCTGGGCGAGGAAGGGCGTCCCGTCGAGGGGCCGGTCGTGCGGCGCGGCCCGCAGGAGGGCCCATCGAGCGGCGTCGCGCCCGAGCCTGTCCTCTTCGTACGTCCCGGGCTGCACGTACACCCGCTCACTGCCGCCGCCCCCGGCCTCGGCCCCCTGGGAACGCAGCAGGCGCACCACGACGTCGGTCACGAGAACGGCCCGCGACTCCGTCACCTCGGCGAAGCGGACGGTGGTGCCGGAGAGGGAGGTGCCGTGCCCGTACACGAGCCCCTCACGGAGAACCGTCCGGACGAGATCACTCCCCGCATCGCTCCGGAGGGTGAAGTTCAGAAACCCGGGCCCGGTGATCTCGACACCGCTGAGCCCGGGTGCGTCACGGAGGCGTTCCTCGATGATGCCGGCGACCTCGCGGGCGCTGCGTCCGGCGGACCTGGCAAGGGTGAGGGCGACGTTGCTGGCGTACTCCCCGGCGCCGCCGGGCCGGGCCCGCTCGACCTTGACCCGCGGGGGCACCTCGACCCGCAGCGCACCGTCGTCGACCGCACGGCGCACGGCGTGCAGCACGGTGAGGGAGAGGTCCGCGGGGGTCACGGGGCAAGCCTAGGGGAGGAGGGGGGTACGAGCGCGAACCGGTTTCGCCATGCGGGCACCCGGCCCGTCCCGCTCGCTCCTCACAGAGCGCCGGGCGCACTCCCGGCGCGCCGGGATTCCTCTCGGATTTCGTCCCGCCCCTCCCCTGCGGGCGGCTCCTCTCCCCCGTCCTGCCCGGTGGCCTCCCGACGCTCCCGGCGCTCGTGGTGCATCAACTGACGCACGACACGGACGAGCTCGGAGGGCTCGAAAGGCTTGGCAAGAAAGGCGTCGACACCGGCACCGCCCCCACCGGCCACGTCGTGCTCGCCGCAGGCACTGATGATCGCCACCGGCAGATGTCTGGTCCGCGGATCGGCCCGCAGCCGCTCGGCCGTCTTGATCCCGTCCAAGCGGGGCATGACGACATCCAGGGTGACGACATCAGGACAGACCTGATGTACGACATCCAGACACTCGGCACCATCGGCCGCGGTCACGACCTCGAACCCCTCGAGTTCGAGATTGACCCTGATCAACTGCCGGATCACCTTGTTGTCGTCGACAACGAGCACCCGACCGGACACGCCTGACACACGAATGAGAGTAGGACGCCCCGAGGGGCTGCGTCCGGGTTTTGCCCACTTCCGACCCGTGCGAGGGACCCAGCCCCTGGTGACACCACGGAAATACCTGTTCACAGGCACGCCCAACGAGCTGGTAGTGTTCAACCCGTCGCCGCCGAACGCGGCGGACGCCCCCGTAGCTCAGGGGATAGAGCAACGGCCTCCGGAGCCGTGTGCGCAGGTTCGAATCCTGCCGGGGGCACTTCGCAAGAAGTGCCACACAGACCCTGTCCACAGCGGAAACGCTGAGGACGGGGTCTTGTTGTATGTGCGGGCGCACGCCGCGCTGAGCAGCCGCATGTCACGCCCGCGTTGAGCCACGCGGGGAGCGCGGAGTGCCGGAGGCCGTAGGGGCGCCGGGCGAACGGTGAGGCGACAACGGCCGACTGCGCGGCCTACGGACGCATCACCCAGCCGGCCGTGCGAGGCTCGCTCCTAGACCCCCTAGCCCCCCTGCGGCGCAACGCCTCAAGGTGCCCTCGCCCGCATCCGTTCGGGAAGGGGTCGAACCGGAAGTGTCTGCGCTGCCATGGGATCTCAAGGGTGCCCAAAGGCGGTGAGGTTGGACCACACCACCGCCAGGTGATGCGAGGTCGCCCAGGCTCGCCACTCCGTTCCGCCTCCTGCCTTGGGCCTCTGGCGGTGCGCGCACTCCTTGAGCCGGGCATCACCCCACGACGTTCGCGCCCCTGTGGCCGGCCAGTGAGGAGAGTCGACCAAGTCGGCGCTCAGGACAAAGAAGTCGTCATTGCCGGAGCGGACGCGCGGATAGACGAATACCTGCCAGGCATCCGGTGTCGTATAGCGCATGTTGGGGTCAGGCGTCCCCCGGGATCTCACGGGCATCCGTGGATGCGTCACGCCGAAGTCTCCGAAGTCCGGGGGCCTTCCCCCGTAACCGTTCAGGACGCGTCGCCAGAGCTGTGCGTCTCGTCGGGCGACCGGCGTTGCCCTGCCCCTAGGGAAGCCGGTCAGGTTGACCGGGAAGGCACCGGCAGCGACGCACTCATGACGCCAACGCCATGGGGCAAGGGCCTTCAAGGCGACGACAGCGCGATCAGCAAGCCGATCCCTTGCGATCTCCGAATCCACAGGACCGGCATCGATGAGGAGGTCGACCTCTTCTGGTTCAAGGCGCAACACCTTGAGGAGCCCGCGGATCTGTGCGTGATCGGGAAGGCACTGAGGCGAGTCGACAGCGACAGAAACCCGTAAACAGGCGCCACGCCGATGCGCCGCCGCAGCCTGCACCGCCTCGGTCAGGACGCCTTTTTCGTCCGTGTGCCGAACGACCGGGCACATGGCCACCCCGCGGAGGCCGAGGGACTCGCTGAGGCGGGCCATGGGGCCACCGGCATCGCCCGCAAGGACTCGGACTGTCGGCAAGGCTCCGCTGTCGACGGTCAGGACCGTGCCCTGGGGCACCGCGTCCATCGCACGGTCGCAGAAGGTCTCCAGAACATCCCGGACGTCTGGGTCGGGGACCAGCTCCATGACTGGGCGGATGCCTGAGCGGACCGCCGGCGTGACGTGCTCAAGGGCCGAGAACTCCCCCGCCTTGCCCTTGAGTATCGGAACGTAGGCCAACGGCTTCCCCCAGCGCGCTCAGCACCAAGCCCATGGATGTCTCGCTCACTCCCACCAGAGTGTGACGAGAACCCGTCATCTCCGATAGGGGCACATACCAGCCGCAAGTCTTGTTTTTGGCCCACTGGGCCGGCTCGAGCCGTGCGCCGGGAACCAAGAGACCCCGTCCGCAGCGGAAACGCTGGGGGCGGGGTCTCTTGTGTGCGTGCGTGGCGGTGCGGGGTTACTTCACGTTGATCGCGGTCCAGGCCTTGGCCACCGCGGCGTACTCCGGGCTCGTCGCGCCGTAGAGGTCCGTGGCCGCCGAGAGGGTGGCCGTGCGGGCGCCGGCGTAGGTGGTGGAGGAGGTCATGTAGGTGGAGAGGGCCTTGTACCAGATCTTGTAGGCCTTCGTGCGGCCGATGCCCGTGACGGTGGAGCCGTCGCTGGTCGGGGAGTTGTAGGTGACGCCGTTGATCGTCTTCGTGCCGCTGCCCTCGGAAAGCAGGTAGAAGAAGTGGTTCGCCGGGCCCGAGGAGTAGTGGACGTCGAGGCGGCCGACCGAGTTGGACCAGAAGTCGGCGGAGTTGCCGTCCTTGCTGGGCTTGTCCATGTAGCGGAGCGGGGTGCCGTTGCCGCGGATGTCGATCTTCTCGCCGATGAGGTAGTCGCCGACGTCGGTGGCGTTGGCCGCGTAGAACTCGACCGAGGTGCCCAGGATGTCGGAGGTGGCCTCGTTCAGGCCGCCCGACTCCTTGCTGTAGCGGAGGCCCGCGGTGGAGGCGGTCAGGCCGTGGGACATCTCGTGGCCCGCGACGTCGAGGGAGGTGAGCGGCTTGGTGTTGCCGGTGCCGTCGCCGTACGTCATGCAGAAGCAGGAGTCCGACCAGAACGCGTTGACGTACGCGTTGCCGTAGTGGACCCGCGAGTAGGCGGCAGCGCCGTCACCGCGGATGCCGTTGCGGCCCAGTTCGTTCTTGTAGAAGTCCCACGTGACGGCCGCGCCGTAGTGGGCGTCCGCGGCCGCGGTCTCCCGGTTCGTGGCCAGGCCGTTGCCCCAGGTGTCCGTGCTGTTCGTGAACAGGGAGCCCGTGCCGTTCGTACCGCCGGCGAGGTCGTACGTCTTGTGGCCGCCGCGCGTCGTGTCCGTGAGCGTGAACGACGGCGCCGTGCCGAGCGTGACCTGGCCGCTGTACTGGGTGTTGCCGGTGCCCGTCTCGATCGCCTCGTAGGAGTAGAGCTCCTTGCCCGTGGCGGCGTCGGTGATCACGTGGCGCTCGCTCGGGGTGCCGTCCGGCTGCGTGCCCGTGACGGTCGTCTCCCACGCCAGCGCCGGCTTGCCCGTGGCCGCCCAGATCACCTTGCGGGCCGTGCTCCTGGCCGTCGCCGCCGGGGCCTTGGCCTCCGTCGTCGGGACCGATATACGGGCGCCGGTCGCCTTCGTCGTCGCGCGGGCGCCGTCCTTCTTCTGGTGCACCACCAGGTCGCCGCCCAGAACCGGCAGGCCCTCGTACGTGCGCTCGTAGCGGGTGTGGACCGTGCCGTCGGCGTCCTTGACGACGTCGCGGACGACCAGCTTCTCGCGGTCGGCGAGGCCGATCGCCTTCGCGGTGGCGGCGGCTCCCGCCTGCGCCTCCTGGACGGCCGCGGCGCGCTGCGGGCCGGTGAGGACGAGCGCGGTGGCGCCCGCCTCGCGCTGGGCGTCGGCACTGGCGGAACCGGTCTGGACTCCGACGACGATCATGGCCGCCGAGGCGATGAGGGCGGTCGAGAGGGCGGTACGACGGTACGAGGACTGCTGGCGGATCACGCGGGCTCCTTCGCTGAAGCACGTGGGGATCGTGGGGGGGGGTGGTGCGGCTGTGAGCGTGCCAGCGAAGGAGAATATTTGGCAGGTCTACGACAAGGATTTGACCATCTGTTGTCCGAAGTTCGGTCATTCCTGTCCGGTGTGCGGGGAGTTGACCTGTCCCCCGGCACTCTGCGCGCAGCCCAGAGGCCCCCGGATTCTTGTCCGGGGGCCTCTGTGTGGGGGGGCGGGGCGGGGTGGGGTTTGGTCAGGTGGGGTGGGGTGGGGAGTGGTGTGGGCGGGGGCGTCTACGCCGGGCGTTTGCGGGTCGTTTTCTTTGCCGGGGTCTTCTTTGCCGACGTCGTCTTCTTCGCCGGTGTCTTCTTGGCCGCCGCCGCCGTCTTCTTCGCCGCCCTCGCCCTCGGCTTGAGCTCCGTCACCTCCGCGTCCTCCCCCCGCGCCTCCTTCGCCGCCCGCACGCTGTTCTCCAGCGCCGCCATCAGGTCGATGACCTGGCCACCGCCCTCCTCGCCCGGTGTCGGAGGCGCCACCGCCTCGCCGCCCTCCGCCTTGGCCGCGATCATCTCCTCCACCGCCGTGCGGTAGTCGTCGTGCAGCGTGCCGAGGTCGACCTCGCCGAGGGTCGCCATCAGGGCGTCCGCCAGGTCGAGTTCCGCCTCCCTGACCGTCACCGGCGTCTCCGGCGCCACTCCCTCCGGCGCCCGGATCTCGTCCGGCCAGAGCAGGCCGTGCATCGCGATCACGTCGTCCACGACCCGGAGCATGCCGAGCCGCTCCCTTCCCCGTAGCGCGAACTTCGCCACCGCCACCTTGTCGCTGCGCTTCAGCGCTTCGCGGAGCAGGGTGTACGGCTTCGCCGCGGGGACGCCGTTCGCCGAGAGGTAGTACGCCGCCTCCATCTGGAGCGGGTCGATCTCCCCGGCCGGCACGAAGGCCACGATCTCGATCGTCTTCGCCGTCGGGAGCGGCAGTGCGGCCAGGTCCTCGTCGGTGATCGGGATCATCGTCCCGTCGGCCTCCTCGTACGCCTTGCCGATCTCCGCCGCCGCGACCTCCTCGCCGTCGAGCTCGCACACCTTCTTGTAGCGGACCCGGCCGCCGTCCTCGGTGTGGATCTGGCGGAACGAGACGGACCGGCTCTCGGTGGCGTTCACCAGCTTGATCGGGATGCTGACCAGCCCGAAGGAAATGGCGCCGTTCCAGATAGATCGCACGGTTCTATTCACTTTCGCGCAGAAATGCCAGATACGTACGGTACGCGTGGGATTCTCATCGTATGACGCCCATCACAGAGGTGGAGGGGCGGCGCCTGGCGCTCAGCAACCTGGACAAGGTGCTCCACCCGCTCACCGGCACGACGAAAGGCGAGGTGCTGCACTACTACGCCACCGTCGGGGCCGCGATCCTGCCGCATCTGCGCGATCGGCCCGTCTCCTTCCTGCGCTATCCGGACGGTCCCGACGGGCAGCTCTTCTTCACCAAGAACCCCCCGCCCGGCACACCCTCCTGGGTGAACACCACCCCCGTCCCCCGCTCCGAGGACCCCCGGGCCCGGCAGGTCGTGATCCAGGACCTGGCCTCCCTGATGTGGGCCGCGAACCTCGTCGTCGAGTTCCACACGCCCCAGTGGCGGACTTCCTCCCCCGCCGTCGCCGACCGGCTCGTGTTCGACCTCGACCCCGGGCCGCCCGCCACCGTCGTCGACTGCTGCCGGGTCGCGCTCCACCTGCGCGAGCGGCTCGCCGCGGACGGCCTGGAGGCCTTCGCCAAGACCTCCGGCGCCAAGGGGCTGCACCTGCTGGTCCCGCTCGTACCGACGCCCTCCGAGCGGGTCTCGGCGTACGCGAAGCAGCTCGCCGTCGAGGCGGAGGCCGCGCTGCCCCGGCTCGTCGTGCACCGGATGGCCCGCGCCCTGCGGCCCGGCAAGGTCTTCGTCGACCACAGCCAGAACGCCGCCGCCAAGACCACCGCCACCCCCTACACCCTGCGCGCCCGCGCCCGGCCCACCGTCTCGGCACCCGTCACCTGGGAGGAGGTCGCCGGCTGTGCCGAGCCCGCCGCCGATCCGGAGGAGCTCGTTCTGTCGATGGACGACATCACGCCACGTCTGGAGCGGTACGGAGAGCTCCTGGCGCCTCTTTTCGCGCCCGCGCGCGCCGGAAGCGTGCCGTGAACGCGGACCGCGGGGAGGCCGGGGCCGTCGCGCTGCCGCCGCCCGTCGACGTCATGCGGCCCCGGTCCGCCGACGAGATCCCCGCCCAGGCGGAGCCGCCGCGGGAGCTCCAGTACTCCCTCAAGCTGGACGGCTTCCGCGCCCTCGCCTTCGTCCTCGACGACCGGAAGGTGGTCCTCCAGTCCCGCTCCGGCCGGGACCTCGCGCCCGAGTTCCCCGAGATCACCGCCCACCTGCGCGCGCAGCTGCCGCCCGGGATCGTGCTCGACGGCGAGCTGTGCGCCTACCGGGACGGGCGGCTCAGCTTCACCGACCTGCTCCGCTCGCACGGCGACCGCGTACGGGCCGGGGTCCCCGTCTCGTACATCGCCTTCGACCTGCTCGCCGTACCGGGGCGCGACGTGCGCGCGCTGCCCCTCCGTGACCGGTGGGAGCTGCTCGGGGCGGCCCTGCGGGAGGCGGAACCGCCCCTCCAGCGCGTCCTCGCCACCCAGGACGAGGCGACCGCCCGGGGCTGGTTCCGCGACCTGCGCGACGCCGGCGTCGAGGGCATCGTCGCGAAGTCCCTGAGCTCGGCCTACCGGGCCGGCGGCACCTGGGCCTGGCGCAAGATCCGGCACGCCGATACGAGTGACGGCCTCCTCCTCGGCGTGATCGGCCCGCCCGAGCGGCCCCGGGACCTGCTCGTACGGCTCCCCGACGGCCGTACGGTGACGACCTCGCCCCGGCTGACCCCGGCGCAGTCCCGTCAGGTCGGCGCCCTCGTGGCCGACCGCGTCGGCGCCCTCGCCACCGACCCGGAGCACGGGCCGGTGCGGTCGGTGGAGCCACCCCTTCCCGTCGAGCTGCGCCGGCTCGCGGGGCGGCACGACAACGCAGCGTTCGTCCGCGTCCGGTCCGAGGGATGAGCGGGGGGGTGACGGGTGGGGACGAGGGTGAGGGAGTGGGAGTGGGGTGGGGGTGGGAGTGGGCGAGGTGAAGGGCGGGTGAGGTGAGGGGGTGAGGTGGTGGGTGCGGTGGCGGGGTGAGGTGGGGGCGGCGTGTGTCGTGTGGGCGTAGCTGCCTGTGTGGACACCTAGAGCAACCGGGCCGCTCCGCCCCGTACATGGCGCAAACAGAGCGCAACGGGGCTCCCGCGCGCGGCCGGTGGCGTCGGCACGGCGTTGTTGCCCCTCCTGTGGTGCACACTTGCTCACTGGTACAGCGCTCACGGGGAAGGCGGCCTGGCAATGCTGACGGGGATCGAGGAGGTCGACTGGGCCTCGTTGGGGCACGCCTACGGCCCCGCGGACGACGTGCCGGCACTGCTCCGCGGACTCGCCTCCGCCGATCCCGCCGAGCGGGAGACCGCCCTCGACGGCATGTACGGCGCGGTGCACCACCAGGGCGACGTCTACGACTCGACGCTCGCCTGCATCCCCTTCCTCCTCGAACTCGTCGCCGACTCCGCCGTCCAGGACCGGGGCGGCATCGTCGAGTTGCTCACCAGCATCGGCGGCATCGAGCTGGACGACGACGAGGAACTGGACGAATTCGACCCGGAAGACGAGGAGTTCATACCGGCGGCCAACTACGCGATGGCCGCGGCCGCCATCGCCGCCGGGGCCGACGTGTTCCTCGGGCTCGTCGGGGACCCCGACCCCGAGGTGCGGCTCGCCGCGCCCTGCGCGCTCGCCTCGCTGCACCCCGACCCCGCGCGCGTCCTGACCCTGCTGCGCGAGCGGCTCACCGTCGAGCGCGACACCGAGGTGCGCCTCGCCCTGGTGGCCGCGGTCGGGCGGATCGCCCTGCGGCACGCGTCGCTGCGCGCCGAGACCGTCGAGTGGCTCGACTGGCTCGCGCGCGCCGCGCAGGACCCCGGGCTCCGGCTCGCGGCCCTCGCCCAGCTCGCGCGCTGCGCGCCGAGCGAGATCCCGGACGACATCGTGCGGTGGGTGACGGAGCTCCTGGAGGAGATCAGGACCGTCGCCCAAGGCGCCCAGGGCGCCGAGGGCTGTGGCGGCGGTACGGGGGCCGACGGCGGGCGGCCCGCCACGCCCACGCTGATCGGACAGGTCCGGGAGCTCCTGGAGGAGCAGGTGGCCGGACGGCCCGCCCCCTGGACAGAGGAGCTGCTCCGGACCCTGCACTCCGCGCTCGACGACCGCGTCGACGACCGGATCGCGCTGATCCTCGCCCAGCTGCGCAGCCCCGACCGGTGGCAGCGGTCGGACGCGATCTGGCTGTGCGGCGGGCTGATCCGGGTGTGGCGGGGGCGGTACGAGGAGATCGTCCGGCTCGTCGGCGCGCAGCTCCACGACCCGGAGCCGCGGCTCCGGGAGGCCGCCACCTCGTTCCTCGAACGGCTCTTCGAGCTGGGCGGGCCCGCCGCGGACGCGCTGGTGATCCGGCTGACGGCCGAGACGGCCGGACGGGGCGGGGCCGGTGCCCTGCGGGACGGCTCCGGCGGGCTCGTCGGGCGGTCCGGGCGGGACGGGGCGCTCCTCGCGCTGGCCCGCGCCGGGGACACCCGTGCGGTCCCGCTGCTCGCGCGCGCCCTGGAGGAGCCCGAGGTGCGGCGCGAGCTGCTGTACGCCATGGACGGTCTCGGGCCGGCCGCGGCGGGCCTCGCCCCGCTGCTGCGGCGCCGGCTCGCCGAGGTCGAGCTCGACGAGGGGCTGTTCGACCGGGCGGCGCCGTTGCTGTACGCCCTGGCGGCCGTACGGGGCGGCCAGGCGCTCCCCGAGGTGCTGCGGGTGCTGCGCGGTGCGCCGGAGCACCGGCGCGACTGGGTGCGGGAGGCGGCCCTGCGGACCCTGGCGGCCTTCGGCCCGGCGGCCCGGGAGGCCGTACCGGAGCTGCGCGTCCTGCTGGCCGCGGAGTCGGCCGCGGTCTCCACGATGGCCGCGCGTGCCCTGTGGGCCGCCGAGGGGGACAGGGGGGACGTACTGCCGACCCTGGAGCGGTGGCTGCGGCCCGGTTCCTCGGCCCCCGACTGGTGTTGCGCGGCCCTGTCCCTGGCCGCGATCGGCCCGGCGGCGGCCGGTTCGGCGGCCGCTCTCCGGCCCGGGCTCGCCTCGCGGGACCTGTGGGTACGGGTACGCAGTGCGACGGCCCTGTGGCGGGTCTCCGGGCGCGCCGACGAGGCGCTTCCGGTGCTGCTGGCGGCCTGGGAGGAGAACCGGCACGCGCGCGTGGACATCGCGGAGTGTCTGGCGGAGATGGGCCCGGCCGCGTCGGAGGCCCAGCTCACGATGCTCACCGAGCTGACCCGAAGACGTCGCCACAACGCCCGCGAGGGCGGCTCCGGCAGCCACGACATCCACCAGGACGAGAAGCTCCTGACCTTGTGCCGGGCGGCCCTGGCGCGGATGGAGCGGGGCGCGTTCTGAGGAGCGAGCGCGGCGCGTTCTGAGGCACGCGGGGCGCGTTACGAGGAGTGAGCGCGGTGCGTTACGAGGAGCCGGCGGGGCGCGTTCCGCGCGGGGAGTGGCGAGCCCGCTGAGGAGCGAGCGGCCACGTGAACCCTGCCGCGCCCGCTCGGCGGGCGTCAGGCCCGGGGTGCCTTCGGGCGGTCGTCGCGGACCAGGAAGACCGCGACCAGCGCGAAGACGACCATGAGGACGGTGACCGCCGCGGTCAGGAGCGACCAGCCGCCGGACCCGCCCGTGACCCCCTCGCCGACCCCGCCGGCCGCCAGGAACGTCGTCGGGTCGGTGATCGCGTGCAGCACGATCGCGGTCCAGATCGTGCCGGTCACCCGCATCGACAGGTACATGCAGGTACCGAAGGCGAACGTGTAGACGACGGTCGCCAGTACCGTGGCCGCCGCCATGCCGGACAGCAGGTTGACGACGTGCATCAGGGCGAAGAGCGCCGACGACACCACCATCACGAAGCGCTCGGGGTGTCCCGCGCCCCGGAGCATCCGCACCACGACGCCCCGCGTCGCGAGCTCCTCCGCCACGCCCACGCAGACGCCGACCAGCAGGATCAGGGCGATCCGGTCCGCGTCCCAGGTGCTCCAGTCGGTGGCGCCGACGTGTCCGACGACGGCGAGGAGGACGAGTGCGGGCGCGATCCACATCCAGCCCCGGCCGCGCACGCGCTGACGGCCGAAGACGTCCCGCAGCCAGCCAGCCGCGGCGGTGAGGCCGACCAGGGCCGCCGCGCCGATCGCGATCGGCAGGACGAGCCCGAAGAAGATGCTCGCGCCCGTCCCGAGCACGTCATCGGTGTCGATGTCGTCCCCGAACAGCACCGAGACGAGCTGCCCGACGAGCAGGTAGAAGACCAGGTAGACGGCGACGACCAGGACCGCCTTCGCCGTCGTCGGCCGGTCGAAGAACCGTCGCACCCGGGATGCGGGCCGCCGCTCACCGGTCTGCTGCGTCATGCTCATGTGGTCCCCGCCCATCCGTGCCCGTACATCCGTCCCTGCCCGCAGAACCGGGAAGACCGTCGTTTGTCGAGCAAAGGCGGTCAATCCGCCCAGTCGCACAATAGGCCAATCGTGGCGCGGGACGGACATCACGCCAGCACTCCCCTATCGGGGAGCAAAAGGAATATCTCTCCGCATATGGTCGACTGGATGGTCGACAGGCAGGTCGACGGGAAGGTCGACCGGAAGGTCGACGGGACACCGGACCGCCGCCGCAATGGAGAACCAGGAAGAGGAACGCATGAGACCGCTCGGCACAGCAGCCCTCGGCATCGCCGGGGTCCTGTGCGCCCTCGCCGCCCTGACCGGCTGCGGCGGCGGGGAGGGCGGGCTGAGGAGTGCCGGGCCCACGCCGACGGCCGTCGGGCCCGTACGGCTCTGGCCCGATCTGCCGCCCGCCACCGATCCCCCGATCGACTACGGCGAGTCGGACATCCAGCGCGTCCCCGGCGTGAAGGTGCCGGACAACGACGTCCACCACGTCGCTCCCGTCGCGGTCGTCCTCGCCGAGGTGCGCGCGCACCCCGACACGTACTCCGGCGGGGACGGCATGTACGAGGAGACCGCCCGGGCCATCGAGGCCTGCGGCGCGAAGCCCGGTGCGTGCCCCGTCCTGCGGCCGTACTACCGCGACCTCACCGGCAACGGCCGCGACGAGCTGATCGTCGGGATCCGGATGCCCGACCAGCAGGTCGGGGTGCGGGTCTACCTCGCCGAGAACGGCGGACTCACCCGGATCATGTCCACCGTCGACCAGGTCATCAGCGTGGAGCTGGCCGGCCGCGACCTGATCATGCGGGTGAGCTCGGCCGGCATCCCCGGGTACGAGTACCGCACCGCCTGGTCCTGGGACGAGCAGCAGGGCAGCATGCTGCCCACCCGGGACGAGATCGTCCGCGTCAAGCCCCCGGGCGCCGGGGCGTCGACCGTGCCGCCCGCGCCGCAGCTCGTGAGCCCGACGCCCACCCCCGCGCTGCCGGCGCCCGCGTCCACCCCGGTGCCCGTCCCCCTGCCCGTGGAGCCGGGCCCGTGAGAGCGCCCCGGCTGCCCGGCTGGACCGCGACCCTCACCTGGAAGGCCGCGGTCTTCATCACGGTCATGTGCTGCGCCCTCGCCGCGCTCCTCGGCATCCTCGTCCACGTCTCGGTGACCGGCCAGACCGCGCACGACGCCCGGGAGAAGGCGCTCACGCGGCTCACCGAGGTCAGCCGCCTGTACGAGGCGGGCGAGCCGCTGCCCCGGTTCTCCGGCATCGACCCGCCGGGGCTCCCGGCCCCACTGCGGGCGCTCGCGGCCCGGGGCGAGCACGGCACGATGGTCGCGGACCACCAGGGCCGGCCGACGATGTGGGCGGCGGGCCCCGCGGACGGCCGCGCGCTCGCCGTCCGCTTCGACTACACGCAGAGCGCCGAGACGATCGACGCGCTGGACCGGTCGATCGTCGGCTCGTCCGTCCTCGCGATCGGGGCGACGCTGCTCGTCGGCGCCTTCGCCGTCACCCGGGTCACGCGCCGGCTGCACCTCACGGCCCAGGTGGCCCGGCGGATCAGCGCCGGTGACCTGGACGCGCGCGTCAACGACCCCCGCACCGCGGACCCTTCGCGCCCCCAGGACGAGGTGGCGACGGTCTCCGGGGCGCTCGACACGATGGCCTCCTCGCTCCAGCGCAAGCTGCAGAGCGAGCAGCGGTTCACCGCCGACGTGGCGCACGAGCTGCGGACCCCGCTCACCGGGCTGTCGGCCGCCGCCGAGCTGCTGCCGGAAGGGCGGCCGTCGGAGCTGGTCCAGGACCGGGTGCGGGCGATGCGCGACCTCACCGAGGACCTCCTGGAGATCTCGCGGCTCGACGCCCGCAACGAGACCGTGGACCTGGCGGTGCACGAGCTCGGCCCGCTGGCCGCGCGGGTGGTCCGCGCCTCGGGCACGCCGACGGAGGTGCGGATCGTCCGGGACGCCACGGTGGAGACGGACCGGCGGCGTCTGGAGCGGGTCCTGGGCAATCTGATCGCCAACGCGCACAAGCACGGGGCCCCTCCGGTGGTGCTGACGGTGGACGGCCCGGCGGTGACCGTGCGGGACCACGGGCCCGGCTATCCCGGGTACCTGCTGGAGTCGGGGCCGCAGCGGTTCCGCACCGAGAGCGGGGGCAAGGGGCACGGTCTCGGGCTGACGATCGCCGTGGGGCAGGCGGAGGTGATCGGCGCCGAGCTCGTGTTCGCGAACGCCGAGGGCCGCGGCGCCGTCGCCCGACTGCGCCTTCCCGAGTACGTGCACCTCGCCGAACCCGAACCCGAGCCGGCACCCGAGCCCAAGCCGGACCCCGGACCCGGACCCAAGCCGGACCCCGAGCCCGGCCCCGTACCGGAGGACTGAACAGCACCACACGGCACACCGTCACACAAAAGGGACATAGGGCATACCGCTTGCTACGTTGCGGACCATGACCACACCGCGCACGGACGCTCCCCCTCCCGGGGTCCGCATCCCGAAGCGCCGCGGCGTGGAACTCTCCCTCCTCGTCTGCGCCGTCTTCATCTCCGTCTCCGGCTACGCCGCCGTCGGCCTCGCCCGCAGCGGCGCCGTGCCGCCGGACGCCGCCCGCTACGGCGCCGGGCTCGGGCTGCTCGCGCTCGTCGCCCATCTCGCGGTCCGCTTCCGCGCCCCGTACGCCGATCCGCTGCTGCTGCCGATCGCGGTGCTGCTCAACGGCCTCGGCCTGGTGCTGATCTACCGCCTCGACCTGGAGACGCCGAACGACCAGGCGGCGGCGACCCAGCTGGTCTGGTCGACGCTCGGGGTCGCGCTCTTCATCGTGGTCGTCCTGCTGCTGCGCGACCACCGCACGCTCCAGGGGTACGCGTACGTCTCCGTGGCCGCCGCGCTCGCCCTGATGATCCTGCCGATCTTCTTCCCCGCCGTGAACGGCGCCAAGATCTGGATCCGGATCGGCGGGCTCTCCTTCCAGCCCGGCGAGTTCGCGAAGATCCTGCTCGCCGTCTTCTTCGCCGCGTACCTCTCCGCGAACCGCAACGCCCTCGCGTACACCGGCCGCCGGATCTGGAAGTTCCAGTTCCCCACGGGCCGGGTGCTCGGGCCCATCGTGGCGATCTGGCTGCTGAGCGTCGGCGTCCTCGTCCTGGAGCGGGACCTCGGCACCTCGCTGCTCTTCTTCGGCCTCTTCGTGATCATGCTGTACGTGGCGACCGGCCGGACCGGCTGGATCGCGGTCGGACTCGTCCTGGCCTCCGCCGGGGCCTTCCTCGTCGGCTCGCTCGAACCGCACGTGCACAGCAGGGTGGCGGACTGGCTCGACCCCTTCGCCTCGATCCGGGCGGGCGACGGGCCGGGGCAGCTGGCCCAGTCGCTGTTCGCGTTCGCCGCCGGGGGCATGCTCGGGACCGGACTCGGGCTCGGACACTCGGTCCTCATCGGCTTCGCCGTGAAGTCGGACTTCATCCTGGCGACGGCCGGCGAGGAGCTCGGACTCGTCGGCCTCACCGCGCTCTTCCTCCTGTACGCGCTCCTCGTCGCCCGCGGCTACCGCGCCGGCCTCGCGCTGCGCGACCCCTTCGGGCGGCTGCTCGCGATCGGGCTCGCGTCGATCGTGGCGCTCCAGGTCTTCGTCATCGCGGGCGGGGTGATGGGGCTGATCCCGCTCACCGGCATGGCGATGCCCTTCCTCGCCCAGGGAGGCTCGTCGGTGGTCACCAACTGGGTGATCGTGGCGCTCCTCATCCGGGTCAGCGACTCGGCCCGCGCACCCCAGCCGGACTCCGCCGACACCGGGACGCTCGCCCCGGTCAGGGAGGACGCCCCGTGATCCGTTACATCCGGCGGGCCGCCGCCCTCTGCCTCGTCCTCCTCGTCGCGCTGCTCGTCAACGCGGCCCGCGTGATGGTCTTCGAGGCCGAGGAGCTCGACGACAACCCGGCCAACCGGCGGATCGCCATCGACCGGTACGCGGAGCCGCGCGGCGAGATCGTCGTCGACGGGAAGCCGGTGACCGGCTCCCGGGACAGTGGACAGCAGCTCCGCTGGGAACGGACCTACCGGCAGGGGCCGTTGTACGCGCCGGTCACCGGCTACGCCTCCCAGACGTACGGCACCACGCTCGTCGAGCACGCCGAGGACGCGCTCCTCGGCGGAACGGACCCGATGCTCGCGCCGCTGCCCCTCTGGAACGACCTCACCCGGGGCCGGCAGCCGGGCGGCGACGTGGTGACGACGATCCGCGCCCCGATGCAGGAGGCGGCCTACCGGGGGCTCGACGGGAAGCGGGGCGCGGTCGTCGCGGTCGAGCCGTCCAGCGGCCGGATCCTGGCGCTCGTCAGCTCGCCCTCGTACGACCCCGGGGTCCTCTCGGGGACGGGCGCGAAGGTCGCGACGGCGTGGAAGCGGCTCAACACCTCGCCCAACCAGCCGATGCTGAACCGCGCGCTGCGCCAGACGTACCCGCCCGGCTCCACCTTCAAGATCGTGACGGCCGCGGCGGCCCTGGACGCGGGGGTGGTGCGGGACGTGGACGCGCCGACCGACACCCCGGACCCGTTCGTCCTGCCGGGCACCCGGCAGGTGCTGCCGAACGAGGCGCGGGGATGCGGGGACGCGTCCCTCGCGTACGCGATCCAGTGGTCGTGCAACACCGTGATGGCCGGGATCGGGGTGGAGGTCGGGCTCGGCGGGATGGTCGACGCGGTGGAACGCTTCGGCTTCAACGACACCGGCCTCCGGGTGCCGTCCTGGGTCGCGAAGTCCAACTTCGACCGGGCGATGAGCCCGGACCAGCTGGCGCTCTCCTCGATCGGGCAGTTCGACACGACGGCGACCCCGCTCCAGATGGCGATGGTCGCGGCGGCCGTGGCCAACAACGGGGAGATCGCCCAGCCGTACCTCGTCGACCGCACCACGACCTCCGGAGGGTCGACGGTGGACCGTACGGGCCGCCGCAGCTACCGGCAGGCCATGAACCCCTCGACGGCGATCCAGCTCCAGCGGCTGATGGTGCGGGCGGTCGAGGAGGGCACGGGCACGAACGCGGCGATCCCGGGGGCCCGGGTCGGCGGGAAGACCGGCACCGCGCAGCACGGCCTCGGCAACACCGGCACCCCGTACGCCTGGTTCATCGCCTGGGCGCAGGCGGAGGGCACGGCCCAGCCGGCCGTCGCGGTGGCGGTCGTCGTCGAGGACGCCGAGGCGGCCCGCACCGACATCAGCGGGGGCGGCAGCGCGGCCCCGATCGCCCGGGCCGTGATGCAGGAGGCGCTGCGCCTGGAGGCGGAGGCCCGGGACTAGGACCCGCGGGCTGCGGGACCGGCAGGGGCTGCGGGACCGGTGGGAGCTGCGGGACCGGCAGGACCAGCGGGAACCGGCAGGAGCTGTGAGACCCGCGGGAGCCGCGGGACCGGCAGGGTAGGCCCAACCGCGGCAGGCCCTACTCCGTGGCCGCCCCCTCCTCGATGGCCTCCTTCACCTCCGCCACCCGTGCCCGCTCCTCCGCCGCGAAGCGCTCCGCGTCGAGCCGCTCCGCGATCTCCTCGTCCTGGGTCATGAGCAGGTCGAGGTTGGAGTCGCCTAGGTCGAAGACGCCCATGTCCAGATAGGCCTTCTGGAGACGCTCGCCCCAGAGGCCGATGTCCTTCACGCAGGGGACGATCCGGCTGAAGAGGAGCTTCCGGAAGAGCTGGAGGAACTCGCTGCGCTCGCTCAGCTCCTCGGCCTCCGCCTTCGGGATGCCGAAGTTCTCCAGGACCTCGACGCCGCGCAGCCGGTCGCGCATCAGGTAGCAGCCCTCGATGACGAACTCCTCGCGCTCGCGGAGCTCCGCGTCCGACAGCTGCCGGTAGTAGTCGCGCAGGGCCATCCGGCCGAAGGCCACGTGCCGGGCCTCGTCCTGCATCACGTACGCCAGGATCTGCTTGGGCAGCGGCTTGTCGGTGGTGTCGCGGATCATGCCGAAGGCGGCGAGGGCGAGCCCCTCGATGAGGACCTGCATGCCGAGGTAGGGCATGTCCCAGCGGGAGTCGCGCAGGGTGTCGTCGAGCAGGCTCTGGAGATTGTCGTTGATCGGGTAGAGCATGCCGATCTTGTCGTGGAGGAAGCGGGCGTAGATCTCGGCGTGCCGGGCCTCGTCCATGGTCTGGGTGGCCGAGTAGAACTTGGCGTCCAGGTCGGGGACGGACTCGACGATCCGGGCGGCGCAGATCATGGCGCCCTGCTCGCCGTGGAGGAACTGGCTGAACTGCCAGGAGGAGTAGTGCCGGCGCAGGTCGCCCTTGTCCTTCTCGGTCATCTTCGCCCAGTGGCGGGTGCCGTAGAGGTTGAGGACCTCGTCGGGGGTGCCGAGCGGGTCGTACGGGTCGACGTCGAGGTCCCAGTCGATCCGGGTGGCGCCGTCCCACTGCTTGTCCTTGCCCTTCTGGTAGAGGGCGAGGAGGCGCTCACGGCCGTCCTCGTACTCCCACGAGAAGCGGGCCGCACCACCGGCCGGTACCTGCCAGACGGGTCCGGCGGGGGTGTTCACGTAAAGGTCGTGCGTCGACACTGACGACTCCTTCCGTCCGTTTCCAGCAGGCTCACACGTTGGTAGACGGATGGTCAACAAGTCGCGCACAAGGGATTGACGGGGTTACTGACGGGCAGTCTCATAAAGGTGACCCCCGGTAACGTCCCCGGCGACGATTCCGGTGACGCCCCCGGCAACGCGACGGCGAGCGCAGTGAGGTGCCTCCCCCATGACCCCCTTCACCGAGCCCGACTTCGGTCTCCTCCGGGACGCCCTGGGGCCGCTGCGCGACCGTGAGCAGGTCGCCGAGCGGCTCCTGGAGTCCTCCCGCAAGCACTCCTACGATCCGGACACCGAGCTCGACTGGGACGCCCCCTTCGAGGACGGCAAGTGGTTCTGGCCGCCCGAGCTGCTCTCCCTCTACGACACCCCGCTGTGGCGCCGGATGTCCGAGGAGCAGCGGATCGCGCTCTCGCGCCACGAGGCGGCCTCGCTCGCCTCGCTCGGCATCTGGTTCGAGATCATCCTGATGCAGCTGCTCGTCCGGCACATCTACGACAAGTCCCTGACCAGCCATCACGTCCGGTACGCCCTCACCGAGATCGCCGACGAGTGCCGGCACTCGATGATGTTCGCCCGGCTCATCCAGCGGGGCGGCACCCCCGCGTACCCGGTCCCCCGGCTCTACCACAACCTCGCGCGCCTCCTGAAGACCGTCTCCACCACCCCCGGCTCCTTCGCCTCCACCCTGCTCGGGGAGGAGATCCTCGACTGGATGCAGCGACTGACCTTCCCGGACGAGCGGGTGCAGACCCTCGTCCGCGGGGTGACCCGGATCCATGTGGTCGAGGAGGCCCGTCACGTCCGGTACGCCCGCGAGGAACTGCGCCGCCAGATGGTGACCGCCCCGCGCTGGGAGCAGGAGTTCACCCGGCTGAGCTGCGGCGAGGCGGCCCGCGTCTTCTCCACCTGCTTCGTCAACCCGCAGGTGTACAAGGCCGTCGGCCTGGACCGGCGCGAGGCCGTCGCCCAGGTGAAGGCGAGCGGGCACCGGCGCGAGGTGATGCAGTCCGGGGCCAAGCGGCTGACGGACTTCCTCGACGACATCGGCGTGCTGCGCGGGGCGGGACGCCGGCTCTGGCGCTCCTCGGGGCTGCTGGCCTGACGGGAGAGCGGGTCCGGGGCCGGTCCGGGGCCGGTCCGGAACCGTACGCCCGGCACGAGCGCGCTTCGGGGCGGTTCGGGTCCGGTTCAGGGCCGGTTCGGGACCGTACGCCTGGGCGGGGCGTTCCGCGGATACGCTGCGGAGCATGACGAGCGCCGCCACACCCGCGTACCGCAGGCTCACTGTCGAGGAGCGGCGCGGGCAGCTCCTCGACGCCGCCCTGGGGCTCTTCGCCCACCGGACGCCCGAGGACGTCTCGCTCGACGACGTCGCCGAGGCGGCCGGCGTCTCGCGGCCCCTCGTCTACCGCTACTTCCCCGGCGGCAAGCAGCAGCTGTACGAGGCCGCCCTGCGCTCCTCCGCCGACGCCCTGAACCGCTGCTTCACCGAGCCGCCGGTCGGGGCGCCGACGGAGCGCCTCGGCCGGGTGCTCGACCGGTACCTGGCCTTCGTCGACGAGCACGACGCCGGGTTCAGCGCCCTGCTGCGGGGCGGCAGCGTCGCCGAGACCTCCCGGACCACCGCGATCGTGGACGAGGTGCGGCGGGCCGCCGCCGAGCAGATCCTCGTCCACCTCGGGGCGGAGCGGCCGGGCCCCCGGCTCTCCATGCTGGTACGGACGTGGATCGCGGCCGTGGAGGCCGCCTCGCTCATCTGGCTCGACGAGGAGAAGCAGCCCCCGGCGCGCGAGCTGCGGGAGTGGCTGGTCGACCATCTCGTCGCCCTCCTCGCGGCGACCACGGCGAGCGACGAGGAGACGGCGGCGGTCGTCGGGCGGCTCCTCGCGCAGGAGACGCCCGAGGGGCCGGTGGCGACGCTCGCCCGCAAAGTGATCCCGGTGGTGGGCGAGGCGGCCCACCTGCTGTGAGCCGGTGGGGGCGGGAGGACCCGGAGGGGTGAGACTGGAGGGGTGAGAAGCGAGAACACGCCCTTCCGCGGCGGCCCCCTCGACGGCACGGTCCTGCCGATCCTGGTCGGTCCGACCGGCCACCCGCCGAAGTGGTACGAGGTGCCGGTCCCGGCCCATGACGGACGCCCGCCGATGCTGCACGCGTACCGGCGCGAGCCCGCGGGGCACACCAAACGGCTCGGGATCCAGCGCGGCTGGGTCTACGAGTACGCCCCCGAGGGCCGCGAGCGGCGCGAGCTGAAGTGGCCGTGGTCCAAGCCGGGCGACGGCGCGAGCGGCGGGGCGAGCGGTGGCGCGCGGCCGACGGATGCTGAGCCGAACGGGTGAGCACGCCGAGCGTGCCCCGATTCATACGGTAATCGGATGAAGTGACGCGTCATCATCCCCCTGGAGGTGGTGACGTGTCGCGAAGGCTGCTGCGTACGGTCTGCACGGGGGCGCTGGCCGCGGCGACGGCCCTCACTGGGGTGGTCCCGGCGGCGGGCGCGGGGCCGACGGACCCGCCCGTGGACCCGGCGGCGCAGGCCCCGATCGCCTGGGCGGACCCGGCGGCGGAACCGGTCTACCCGGTGGACCCGGCGGCCGGGGTGCACCCGGCGGACCCCGCGACCGGGGTGGACCCTGCGGGCCCGACTCCCGGGGTGGACCCGGCGGACCCTGCCGCGGAAGTACCTCCGGTGTCCCCGGACGCGCCGGACGACTCGGCCGCGCAGGCCGATCCCGTCGACCCCCTCGCCGATCCCGTCGACCTCACCGCCACCCCCACCCCCACACCCACGCCCGCGCCCGCCCCCGTCGACGACGCATCCGCGCTGCCGCCGCCCGGCGGGGACTCCGCCACCGGGCTCCTGACCCGTCTGCGGGCGCTCTACCAGCAGGCCGAGGAGGCCACCGAGCGGTTCAACGCCGCCGAGGAGTCGCTCAAGCTCCAGGCCGCCGACACGAAGAAGGTCACGGCCCGGCTCACCGCCGCCCGGACCGAGCTCGCCCGGGGCCGGGCCGCGGCCGGACGGCTCGCCAGGGAGCAGTACCAGGGCAGGGCCGTGTTCGACGCGTTCCCCTCGTACCTCCAGGCGCTCTTCGCGCGGGACCCCCAGTCCGCCCTGGACCAGGGACGCCTGCTGGCCCGCGTGGCCCGCGACCGGGCCGGCACCGTCTCGCGGCTCGAAGGGGCCGAGCGGCGGGCCGGCGCACTCGCGAGCGCCTCCCGCAAGGCCCTCGACCGGCAGCAGACCCTCGCCGCCGCGCAGCGCACCCGGCGCGACGAGGTGACGAAGAAGCTGCGCGAGGTCGAGAAGCTGCTCGCCTCCCTCTCACCCGAGCAGCTCGCCCGGCTCACCGAGCTGGAGCGCGTCCAGACCGCGGGCGCGCAGCGCGAACTCCTCGACTCAGGCGCCCTGGACGGCCTCCGCACCCCGTCCCGGGCGGGCGCGGCGGCCCTGAGCTTCGCGGTGGGCCAGATCGGCAAGCCGTACGTGTGGGGGGCCGAGGGCCCGGAGTCGTACGACTGCTCGGGGCTGACGCAGCAGGCGTGGGCGGCGGCGGGGCGGGAGATTCCGCGGACGAGCCAGGAGCAGTGGGCGACGCTGCCCCGGGTGTCGCTGTCCGAGCTCCGCCCGGGGGACCTGGTGGTCTACTTCCCGGGCGCCACCCATGTGGCGCTCTATCTGGGCGAGGGCCTGGTGGTGCAGGCGCCGCGGCCCGGCGGGAAGGTGAAGGTCTCCCCCGTCGCGGCGAACCCGCTGCTCGGCGCGGTCCGCCCCGATCCGGGCGGGGAGGCCCTGGAGGCGTATGCGCCGCCGACGCTTCCGGCGGGGGCCGAGGAGGGCGGGGACGAGGGGTACGACCGCTCGTGAACTGCCCTTCGCCGTAAGCCTCTTGCCCTCACAGGTAATAAGCGCCAAGCTTGCTGGGTCCTTACAGTTGCCCGCCCCGGACTGGGAGCCCCGTCATGCCCAAGCTGCTGCCGGACACCGGACCGCAACGCACCCTCGCCGCGTCGAACTTCGTCTACACCGTCGGCAGCGGCCTCTTCCTCACCGCCGGGGTCCTGTACTTCACCCAGGCCGTGCACCTCCCCGCCGCCACCGTGGGACTCGGGCTCGGCATCGCCGGGCTCCTCTCGCTGGCCGTGGGCATCGCCGTCGGCCACCTCGCGGATCGGCACGGCGCCCGCGCGGTCTACGCGGCGACGCTGCTGGTCCAGGCGGTGGCCACGGCGGGCTTCGTCCTCGCGGACGGCTTCTGGCCGTTCGTGCTCGCCGTCTCGACGGCCACCGGGGCGAAGGCGGCCGGACTCGCCGCCCGCGCGCCGCTGATCCGGCACTACGGCGGCGACCGGCCCCAGGAGTTCCGCTCCTATCTGCGGGCCGTCACCAACGTCGGCATCTCCCTCGGGGCGCTGCTCGCGGGCTGGGCCGTCCAGGTCGGCACCCTCGACGCGTACCGGATCCTGGTCGCCGGCAACGCCCTCGCGTTCGCCGCGGCGGCGGCCGTCCTCGTCTTCCTGCCGCCCGTCGCGCCCGCGCCCGCCGCCGAAGGGCCCCGCTGGATCGCCCTGCGGGACCGGCCGTACCTCGTGCTCACCGCGCTCGACGGCGTCATGGCCATCCAGTTCAAGGTGCTCACGGTCGCCGTCCCGCTCTGGTTGGTCGGGGCCACGACCGCCCCGCACTGGCTGGTGTCGGGCGCGATGCTCGCCAACACCGTCCTCGTCGTCGGACTCCAGGTCCGGGCGAGCCGCGGCATCGACTCGCCCCGGGCCGGCGGCCGCGCCTACCGTCGCGCCGGAGCGGCCTTCCTCGCCTCCTGCGGCCTGGTCTCGCTCTCCGCGGGCGTCCCGGCGTGGGCGGCCGTCGCCCTGCTCCTGACGGGCGTGGTCGTCCACACGGTCGGCGAACTCTGGCACGCGGCGGGCGGCTTCGAGGTGTCCTTCGCCCTCGCCCCGCCTCACGCCACCGGCCAGTACCTGGGCGTCTTCGGGCTGGGCGCGGGCCTCTCCGAGGCTCTCGGCCCCGGGCTCCTGATCGCCCTCTGCATCACCTGGGGGCGCCCCGGCTGGTTCGTCGTCGGCGCGCTCTTCGCCGTCGCCGGGCTCCTGACCCCGCTCGCGGTCCGCCGGGCGGAGGCCGCACGTGCCGGTGCCGGGGCTCAGTCGAAGAGGGACATGACGCCGAGCACCCAGACCGTCGCGAAGGCGACGGCCCCCACGACGCACCCGGCGCCCGCGAGCACCCCGCCGACCGACCAGGGCGCGTCGGGGGCCTCGTACGCCTCGTCGGGCTCCGCGTAGGAGTCGGGGTCGTCCCAGTCGACCGGGTGCCCCAACTCCTCGGCGCAGGCCGTCCTCACCGCCACCAGCCGCTCCTCGGCGAAGGCGGTACCGGCCAGCGCTTCGGGGCCGCGCCACGCGAGGGCCTTCATGCGCCACCCGGGAGACCCGTACCGCTCCTCGAAGGCGGCGGTCTCGTCCGCGTCCCGGTCCACTTCGAGGTACATCCAGCGCCCCGCCTCCGCGGCGTCGCCGTACAGCCGGTACACCTCGGCCAGACGCCGGCGGAGGGTCAGGTCGTACGGGAAGGACGAGACGAGGCCCCGCAGGCGCTGACGCGCCATCGGCACACGGCCGGCGGCCAGGTCCGCGTCCACACGGGCCAGGGTGTTCGAAAGGGACATGCCTCATTGTCGAACACCCTGGTACCGCGTCTCGACCGGATTTCGCCGCCCGGACCACCGCCCGGAGCGCCGACCGGCCCTCGCCGTCAGGCGCCGGCGACCTCGGCCAGGTACGCGTTCGTCTTCTCGGGGTCGAAGAAGAAGTTCTCGAAGTCGGACGGGTCGTTGAAGCCGTTCGCGAAGCGGTCGGCGACCGGCTGGAGCCGGCCCGCCGCGCCGATCAGGTTGAGGACGTGCTCCGGCGGGACGCCCAGCATCGCGTTCGTCCACTTGGTGACGTGCCGCGCGGTGTCCCAGTAGCGGTCGAACGTGGCCTGCATCCAGGTCTCGTCGAAGGGCTTGTCGCCGTGCGCGACGATCGCGTCGAGGTACGTGGCGGCGCACTTGGACGCCGAGTTGGAGCCCTGGCCCGTGATCGGGTCGTTGGCGACGACGACGTCGGCGACACCGAGGACGAGGCCGCCGCCGGGCAGCCGGCCGATCGGGTTCCGGACGGTCGGCGCGTACCGGCCGGCGAGGGTGCCGCCCGCGTCGGTCAGCTCGACCCTGGTGGCCCGCGCGTACTCCCAGGGCGTGAACTTCTCCATCAGCTCCAGCGTCAGCGCCAGGTGCTCGGAGGGGTCCTTGACGCCCTGGAAGACGTCGATCGGGCCGCCGGGAACGCCCTCCCAGAAGAGGATGTCGGCGCGGCCGCCGGTCGTCAGGGTCGGCATGACGAAGAGCTCGCCGACGCCCGGGACCAGGTTGCAGCGGACCGCGTCGAAGTCCGGGTGCTCGGGGCGCGGGCCGAGGCCGTGGACGTACGCCACGGCCAGCGCCCGCTGCGGCTCCGCGTACGGGGAACGGGACTCGTCCCGGCCGAACATGGAGACCAGCTCGCCCTTGCCCGCCGCGACGAGCACCAGGTCGTAGGTGCGGGAGAAGTAGTCCAGGTCGCTCACGGCCGCGCCGTGTATGACGAGCTGGCCGCCGCGCTGGGCGAAGGTCTCCATCCAGCCGGCCATCTTCACGCGCTGGTCGACGGATTGCGCGTAACCGTCGAGCTTGCCGACCCAGTCGATCGCGCGGCCCGAGTCGGGGGCGGCGACGGAGACGCCGAGGCCCTCGGTCCTGGGGGCCTGCGACTCCCAGAAGTTGAGGCCGAGGTCCCGCTCGTGCTGGAGGGCCGTGTCGAACATGCACTGCGTGGACATGACGCGCCCGGCGCGGATCTCGTCCGCCGTCCGGTTCGACATGAGGGTGACCTCGTACCCCTGCGTCTGAAGTCCGAGGGCGAGCTGCAGACCGGACTGGCCGGCGCCGACTATGAGTATCTTCCGCATGGGTGGTGCTCCTGGCGACTGTGAGAACTGCTCGTGAGAACTATTCGGGGGTGGCTTCGAGCGCGTGCGCGACCATGGAGAGCAGGGTCTCGACGACGCTGTAGCGCTTGCGCGCATCCATGATCACCACCGGCACGTCCGCGGAGACCGTCAGGGCCTCCCGGACGTCCTCCGGCTCGAAGCGCTCGGTGCCCTCGAAGTGGTTGACGGCCACGATGTACGGGAGGCCGCAGCTCTCGAAGTAGTCCAGGGCCGGGAAGCAGTCGGTCAGCCGGCGCGTGTCGGCGAGCACGATCGCCCCGATCGCCCCGCGCACCAGGTCGTCCCACATGAACCAGAAGCGCTGCTGTCCCGGCGTACCGAAGACGTACAGCACGAGGTCGTTGTCGAGGGTGATCCGGCCGAAGTCCATCGCCACCGTGGTGGTGAGCTTGTCCGGCGTGGACGTGAGGTCGTCGGTGTCCTCGCTCGCCCGGGTCATCAGCGCCTCGGTCTGGAGCGGGGTGATCTCCGAGACCGCGCGGACGAAAGTGGTCTTGCCCACGCCGAAGCCGCCCGCGACCACGATCTTCGTCGCGATCGGGGCCCTGGTGTGGTCGAGCTGCCAGTCCTGGGCGCCGTCCTCGGTATCGAGCAGGGGATCCCCGGCCCGCGGCTGGACGGGGATGCCGGCGACGGCCGGCGGTTCGGAGACGGCGGTGGCGTCAGAGACGACGGAGTCCACTCAGCACCCTTTCGAGGAGCGCGCGGTCGGGCTGGCCGGTGCCGTGACCGGTCCCGTACACACGGATCTTTCCCTGGTCGGCCAGGTCACTGAGCAGCACCCGGACGACCCCCAACGGCATCTTCAGCAGTGCCGAGATCTCCGCGACCGTACGCATCCGACGGCAGATCTCGACGATGGCCCGCATCTCCGGCATCAGACCGCGGGCGCCGGGCCCGCCGTCCGTCAGGACCTTGCGCGCGGGGGCCGCTTCGAGCGCCGCCACGAAGGTCTCGACGAGCAGGACGTGGCCGAAGCGGGTCCGGCCGCCGGTCAGCGAGTACGGGCGGACGCGCGAGGGGCGCCGCCCGTCTCCCCGTACCGGCAGTTTGTGGGCGTGAAAGGCGGCGGACGCGGACGCAGACGTCACTGGGTGCTCTCCATCACTGGGTGCTCTCCATCGATTTGCGCAGCTCACTGCGGACTTCGGGGGTGAGTACGTGTCCGGCGCGGCCCACGAAGAGCGCCATGTGGTACGCCACGACGCTCATGTCGCAGTCGGGGGTGGCGTGCACGCCGAGCAGCGAGCCGTCGCTGATCGACATCACGAAGACGCTGCCCTCCTCCATCGCCACCATGGTCTGCTTGACCCCGCCGCCGTCCATCAGCCGTGCCGCGCCGATGGTGAGGCTGCCGATGCCCGAGACGATCGTGGCCAGGTCGGCGCTGGAGCCGCGCGGCCCGTCGGGACGGCCGGCTTCGGCGGCGGCCGTCGCGGCCTGCTGGGTGGCCGGGTCGGACGAGAGCAGCATCAGCCCGTCGGAGGAGACGACGGTGACCGAGCGGACTCCCGGTACCTCCTCCACGAGATTGCCCAGCAGCCATTGCAGGTTGCGGGCCTCCGTGCTCAGTCCGAACGTTCCCGTCGCAGTCAACTGCGTGCCTCCTCGACTGTGTCCCCCGTCATCTCCTCTGTACGTGCAGGCCTTGCGGCGTCTATCCGCGCCGAGCCACTCTCCATCTCCGCCTCGACGTCCCGGCGTCCGGCGTTGGCGCCCTGGTGGAAGCCGCCGAGCCGGCGGCGCAGGGCCTCGGCGTCCACACCTCCCTGACGGGGGGTGGTGGGGGCTTCGGCCTTGCGGACCACCTGCGGGGTGCGCTTGGGAAGGCCCTTGTCGGTGACCCGCTCCCACTGGGCGACGCGGGGGCCCGGAATCGGCTGGTCGGAGGCCGGTTCGGGGGCCGGGGCGGCCGACGGGGCGGTGGGGGCCGAGGGGGCGGTCGGTGCGGCCGTGACAGGCGGGGCCGGGGCGACCGGGGCGACCGGGGGCTCGACGCGGGCGGCGGCGGGGGCGTCCCCGTCGGCGGCGCGCTCGTGGGCGTCCGGCTCGGGCTGCGGGTCGGGCAGCCGGACCTGGAGCGTGGTCTCGGAGACGGACTCCACGTATCCGGCGGGCTCGGGTGCGGGCTCGTAAGCCTGCTCGGGCTCGTATGCCTGCTCGGGCCCGGGCTCGTACGCCTGCGCGGGCTCGTACGCCTGCGTCGGCTCCGGCTCGGGCGCGTACTGCTGCTGGGGCTCGGAGGCCTGGGCCTGCGCGTGTTCCGGCGCCTGGCCCCCGTCCGGCGTCCGGGGCTCGGTCGTGCCCGCCGCCTCCGCCGCCAGGAACGCGCGCTCCGCGGCCTCCACCAGCGGGTCGCGGGTCCGGGACGGCAGGGTGTTGGAGTTGGCCTCCGCCGCCGAGCCGGGCAGGTGGAGCGTGGGCGCCGCGCCCGCCACCCGTACCGGCGGCTCCGACACGGCCGCGGGAAGGGCCGCGGGCAGCAGGGGCAGCGGCAGGACCACGACGGCCGCGATGCCGCCGGGCTTCTGCTCGCGCAACTGGACGCGGACGCCGTGGCGGGCGGCGAGCAGGGCGGTCACCCGCATGCCGAGCCCCTCGCCCTCGAAGCGGTCCGGGTCGGCCTCGGCGAGGCGCGCGTTGAGCTCGGTGAGCCGGGAGTCGGTCATGCCGATGCCCGCGTCCTGGACGGAGAGCATGACCTCGCCGCTCTCCAGGAGCCAGCCGGAGAGCTGGACCTCGGCGTCGGGCGGCGAGAACGACGTGGCGTTCTCCAGGAGCTCGGCGATCAGGTGGCTCAGGTCGTCCGCGGCGAAGCCGGCGATCTGGGCGTGCGGCGGCAGGGACTGGATGGTGACCCGCTCGTACCGCTCGATCTCGCTGACGGCGGCGCGCAGGACGTCGACGAGCGGGACGGGCCCGGCGTGGCCGTGGACGTGCTCGTGGCCGGCGAGGACGAGGAGGTTCTCGCTGTGGCGGCGCATGACGGTCGCCAGGTGGTCGAGCTTGAAGAGCGTCGCGAGGCGGTCCGGGTCCTGCTCGCGCTCCTCCAGCTTCTCGATGACGCCGAGCTGCCGCTCGACGAGCCCGAGGCTGCGCAGCGAGAGGTTGACGAAGGTGTGGTGGATGGTGCCCTTGAGGCGTTCCAGGTCGGCGGTGAGGAGGGCGACCCGGCCCTGGAGGTCGGCGCGCTGGGCGGCGATCTCCGCGCCGAGCGTCTCCTTCGCGGCGGCGAGTTCGGCGTGCTCGCCGGTGAGCCGCTCGCTGTGGGCCGCGAGGCCGGAGAGCTTGCCGTGCAGGGTGTTGAGGGAGCGGACGACCTGGGCGAACTCGTCGTTGCGGCCGGTGAAGCGGACCGGCTCCTCCGCGTGCGGCTCGGGAGCCCCGGCGAGCCGGGCGGCGCCGATGCGGAGCACGGCGAGCGGCCGGGTGAGGGTGCGGGCGACGTAGGTGGAAATGCCGATCGCGACGAGGAGGCAGCCGCCGAGGAAGGCGATGCGCAGTTCGAGGGCGGTGACGTCGTCGTCCCGGAGCGCGGCGAGGTACTCGACCCGCTCGGCGGCGAGACGGGACTCGACGCCGCGCATCTGCTCGATACGGGCGGACAGCGCGGCCTCCAGGCCGGCCGGGTCGGTCTCGCGCTCGGACTCGGTCAGCCGGGGCTGGTCGGTGAGGGTGGCGAGCGAGCGTTCGGCGCTCTTGACGTCGGGTCCGGCGACGGTCGCGGCGATCGCGTCGCGGGCGGTGGCGCCGGCGGCCTGGTCGAAGTCGCCGAGGGCGGCGAGTTCCCGGACGCGGGCCTGCTGGGCGGCGGCGGTGAGGGCGTCGCGGGCGCGCTCGGCCTCGTCGGCGCCCTCGGGCACGTCGGGGACGTAGGTGCCGGTCTCGGCGTCGTAGTGGACGTCCCCGGTGGGCTCGGGCTGCGGCACGGCGAGCGCGGCGAGGAGCAGGCCGCGGGCGGCGGAGGCCTGTTCGACGGCGCGGCCGAGGGCTGCGGGGGCGCGGGTGGCCTCGGTGAGCGCGGTGTCGGCGGCGCGGGGCGGGGTCCTCTCGGCGAGTTCGTCGGAGAGGGCCTGGAGTTTGGTGATGACGTCCGAGTACGCCTTGTGGGCCTCCAGGGCCGTGCCCTTGCCGGTGAGGGCGGTGCGGCGGATGGAGGGGACGCCGGCGAGGTCGCGGCGGAGCTCGGTGGCGGCCGCGGGCCTGATCTCGTCGATCTGGCGGTCGACGCGGGCGGACCGGACGTCGGTGACCTGGCGCTTGTCCTTGGCGGCGCCGGTCTGCGCGTCGCGGCCCGCGGCGATGTAGGCGACGACCTCGTCGCGCTCGTCGGCGAGGGAGTGCGCGAGGGTGACGGCCTGCCGGTCGAGCTCGGCGAGGGTGACCAGGCGCTGGGAGTCGCTGAGGTCGGCGGAGGCCGCGAGGACCGCGGGGGCGCCGGCGGCGAGGACGGTCACGCCCACGAGGGCGACACCGGCGACCAGGCGGTTGCGGACGCGCTTGGCGCGGCCGGCCGGGGGCTGCGTCTGCGACTGCTTCTGCGTCGGCGTCTGCTTCTGCTTCTGCGCGGGGAGCGTCGCGGCGGGCTCCGAAGGGTGGCCGCCGGCGGGCGCCGCGGCGGTGCCGACCGGGGTCGGCGGTACACCGGGGGTCTGGCTCCGCGCGCCGTTCTTGCTCCGAGGCCGCTTCTTCTCCACCGGTGCTCGCATTCTTGACTCGTCCGCCCACAAAGCAGAGGTGACGACCGGTCACGTGGAGCGCCCCCACCCCTGGTACGGCTTCCGACCATTCCAGCGCTTCTGGGAAGGGGGCGCGCATCGGCCGCTCCGCCACCCGAACGAGTGAACAACACTCATGAGTTGGCGAACAACTCCCCGGGGCGGGTCCCACGGGCCTCCACGGGCCCCCGGTTGGATCTTCCGCGCGGGCTTTGGCAGGATGCCCGCCCGCAGCTCCGCGGAGGTCCCGGTTCCGCCTCGCGCGGCGCCACCGGCGGCTTGGTACAGGCCTTTTCCGGCCGTTGGGAGGTGCCGTGAAGGAGTGTGGCGGGGCGGGCACACTGGACATCATGCGCAGCGACGTCGCCACCCTCCCCGGCAGCCCCGAACGCCCCAACGAGGACTGGGCAGCCGCAGCTCTGCCCGCCTCGGGCGGCGGGGGGACGGTCGTCGTCCTCGACGGCGTCACACCACCCGCCGGTCATGACGGTTGTGTGCACACGGTGCCGTGGTTCACCGCTCGCCTTGGCGGGGCTTTGACCGAACTGTCCGCTTCCCGCCCGGACATGCCCTTGCCCGAGATCCTGTCCCGGGCAATCCGGCGCACCGCGGACGCTCACCGGGACACCTGTGACCTTTCTCACGTGCGTACGCCGCAGGCGACCGTGGTGCTGGCCCGCTGGGACGAGTCCTCGGTCGAACATCTCGTCCTCTCCGACTCCGCTCTCCTCCTGGAGGCGCCGGACGGATCGGTCCGGGCGGTGCTCGACGACCGGCTCGACCGGGTCCCGGACGAGATCCTGCGCTCCCTGGAGGCGACGGACCGGCTGCGGAACCGGGAGGGCGGCTTCTTCACGGCGGCGGCCGACCCGGCGGTCGCGGAGCGGGCGGTGACGGGGACGACGCCGCGCGCGGAGGTACGGGCCCTGGCGGCGCTCACCGACGGGGCGAGCCGCTGGGTGGAGCTGTTCGGCGCGGGCGACTGGGCGGAGTGCTTCGGCGTCCTGCGCGAGGAGGGCCCGTCGGGTCTGCTGCGGCGGGTGCGGGCGCTGGAGACGGCGGACGCGGAGGCGGGCGGGGCGCGCCGCTGGAAGACGCACGACGACGCGACGGCCGTGTACGCGGAGCTGACCTGAGGCCGCTCCGGCCATCCGGCCCCCGGCCCTCCGGCCCTCCGGCCCTCCGGCCCTCCGGCGAGCGAGCCCCTCGGCTCAGCCCTCGGACCGGACGTTGAAGTGGTGGAGGAGTCGTGCCAGTTCGGCGACCTCGGTGCGGTCCCAGTCGACGAGCTTGCGGACGTACCGCTCGCGCCGGGCGTCCCGCACGTGCCGGAAGCGGTCCCGGCCCTCCTCGGTGAGGCGGACCAGCGAGGCGCGCCCGTCGGCGGGGTCGGGGTCGCGGACGACGAGCCCGAGCATTTCGAGCGCGCGCAGCTGGCGGCTCATGGTCGCCTTGCCGACCCCGAAGTACCCGGCGAGTTCGGTGGCCCGCTGGGGGCCGGCGTCGTCGAGCCGTACGAAGAGTCCGTAGGCGGCGGGCTCCAGTTCGGGGTGGACCTCGCGGGCCATCTCGCCGGACTGGGCGCGGGCGCGGCGCAGGAAGACCGCCAGTTCCCGTTCGAGGGCGAGGAATTCCGGGTCGACCCCGGCGGGCGGGACGGCCCGGCCTTCACTTCCCGTACCGCTTCCGTGCACGTCAGCACCTCCCACGCGTTCTCCGGCGGCTTCCCGGCGGCCCTCTGCGGCTTCCCGATGGTTTTCCGGCCGCTGAAAGTTTCTTCCCGTCACGGCGATCGCCGCAGCTCCTTCAGTATTTCGCAGGAGTAGACCAACGGCGGTATCCGGGCCCCCTTCCGCCGGGCGGGTCTACGTGCGTAGCGTCTCTCCCGACTCAATGACATGTCCACACCAGGACGTGTCGACATCGGTCCCCCACCGCCTTTCGGAGGCACGCATGCGTGTGCACAGATCCGGAACGACCCTCGCCGGTGCCGCCCTCGCGGCCCTGGCCCTCCTCCTCCCCCTCGCCGGGCCCGCCGGCGCCGCCCAGGATCCGGGTGCCCGGCAGGTGCCCGCCCGTGGTTCCGCCTCCATGGGCATGGGCGTCCTCGCGCACGACGGGCGCGGCGCCGCGCCCGGCGGCGGCTCGACCCTGGCCGTCCAGACCGAAGGCGTGGACGTCTCCGGGCACCAGGGGAACGTCGCCTGGTCCACGCTGTGGAACAGCGGCGTCAAGTGGGCCTACGTCAAGGCCACGGAAGGCACGTACTACAAGAACACGTACTTCGCGCAGCAGTACAACGGCTCGTACAACATCGGCATGATCCGGGGCACGTACCACTTCGCCACCCCGGACACGACGACCGGCGCCGCCCAGGCCGACTACTTCGTCAACAACGGCGGCGGCTGGTCGAAGGACGGCAGGACCCTGCCGGGCGTCCTCGACATCGAGTGGAACCCGTACGGCGCGACCTGCTACGGCAAGACCGCGTCCGGGATGGTCGCCTGGATCCAGGACTTCGTGAACCGGTACAAGTACCGGACCGGCCGGGACGCCGTCATCTACACGGCGACGAGCTGGTGGAAGCAGTGCACCGGCAACTACGGGGGCTTCGCCTCCACCAACCCGCTGTGGATCGCGCGGTACGCCGCCGAGGTCGGCGAACTCCCGGCCGGCTGGCTCTACTACACGATGTGGCAGTACACGTCCTCCGGCCCCACGGTGGGCGACCACAACCACTTCAACGGGGACTACTCGCGCGTGCAGGCGCTCGCCAACGGCTGACCCCTCACGGCCGATCCCTCGCGACTGATCCCTCCCCCTTCCGCGGCGGCTCTCCGGGTGCACGGCACCCCGGGGGGCCGCTTCGGCTTTTTCCGCCCGCCCCCTTGCCCATTGGTATGGACCAATGCGACGCTCTACGGCGGTCGCCCGGAATTCAACTTCTGCGTACCCAGCGCGCGTTGCTCGTCCCGTTCTCCCCCACGCACGAGAGAGAGCCCCCGCATGGCCTCCTACCGCCGTACCTCCGCCGTCGCCGTCTCCGCCCTGTCCGCCGCCGCTCTCGTCGGCCTCACCCCCACCACGGCCGGTGCCCACGGCGCCGTCTTCAACCCCGTGAGCCGCGTGGCGGCCTGTTACGCCGAAGGCCCCGAGACGCCCAAGTCGCAGGTGTGCAAGGACCTCGTCGCCGACTCCGGCACCCAGCCGCTGTACGACTGGAACGAGGTGAACATCGCCAACGCCGACGGCCAGCACCAGGCCCTCATCCCGGACGGCAAGCTCTGCTCGGCGAACCGCGCCAAGTACCGGGCGCTGGACTGGGCGCGCACCGACTGGCCGGCGACGGCCGTCAAGGCGGGCTCCTTCGACTTCAAGTTCCGGGCGACCGCCGCCCACTCGGGCACGATGACGGTCTACATCACCAAGGCGGGCTTCGACCCGACGCAGCCCCTGAAGTGGTCGGACCTGGACGCGACCCCGGTCGCCGTCTACAACACCACCCGCACGGCCACGGACGGCTACTACAACTTCACGGGCAACCTCCCGGCCCGCACCGGCCGCCACATCGTCTACAAGGTGTGGCAGCGCAACGACAGCCCCGAGGCCTTCTACAGCTGCTCGGACGTCACCTTCGGCAGTGCGGCGGCGGCGCAGACCCAGCTGAAGGCGCAGGCCCCGACCGAGGCGAAGATCGCGGCGGGCGCCGACCTCTCCACCGTCAGCCACGCCGGCCACGGCGGCGACGAGCACGCCCCGGCGCTCTCCGCAGAGGCCGCCGGAGCCCCCGCCTCGCCGCTCCCCCTGGCCCTCGCGGGCGCGGGCGCCCTCGCCGCCTTCGCGGGAGGCACCCTGCTCCTGGGCCGCCGCCGGAGCTCCTCCGCCTCCTAGGAGCCGGAGGTACCGAGCGGGAAGAGGGCGGTGAGCCGGGGCAGTGCCATCCCCTCCGGCCGAGCCCCCCGGACGTCCTCGCCCTCTTCCCACTCTCCCGCCGCCTCGGCGGCGTCCTCCGCCTCCTCGACGGCGTCGAGGAACTCCTCGCCGTCGTCGTCCTCCTGGCCGGTCAGCTCGTCGTACGCGTCCTGGGCGACGTAGTCGAGCTCCTCCCACTCGGGCCACTCGTCCTCGTCCCACTCGTCGCGGTGCCGGCCGACGAGGACCCGGATCCCGGGCACGTCGGCCAGGGCGTCCGGGTCGGCGACGACCGAGTCGTACACCTTCCGCCCCTGCCCCACGAGCCAGAGCGTGAAGTAGTGGAAGCCGTCGTCCGTGCAGCCGCCGCCCTCGACGCGGTTCGCCGCCGCCCACACCGCGCGGGTGTCGGCTCTCTCGCACGCCCTCTCCAGCCGCACCTGGAACGCCACGCTCTCGGTCTCCGGGCGCCGCACCAGCTCCGCCCGCAGCCACTCCAGCCGCTCGTCCCGGTCACCGGGACGGCGGCTCAACTCGTCGATGAGAGCCCAGAAGGCGTCGTCGTTCATGCGTACGAGCATGACAGCCTCGACTGACATCCGGGTACGGGGATTCGGGGACGCCGGAGCGGGGTGTCCCTGATCAGGACACCCCGCTCACCGCCGGGGAGTTACGCGGCCACGCCCACCGGCACCGCCGCCGGGGCGAGGGCGATCTCCAGGACCTGCCGGACGTCCGTCACCGGGTGGACCTCCAGCTTCTCCAGGATCTCGGCGGGGACGTCGTCCAGGTCCGCCTCGTTCCGCTTGGGGATCACGACCGTCGTGATGCCCGCGCGGTGCGCCGCGAGCAGCTTCTGCTTCACGCCGCCGATCGGGAGGACCCGGCCGGTGAGGGAGACCTCGCCGGTCATGGCCACGTCCGTACGGACCTGGCGGCCGCTCAGCAGGGACGCGAGGGCGGTCGTCATCGTGACGCCCGCGCTCGGCCCGTCCTTGGGGACCGCGCCCGCCGGGAAGTGGATGTGCACGCCCCGGTCCTTGAGGCCGGTGACGGGCAGTTCCAGCTCCGCGCCGTGCGAGCGGAGGAAGGAGAGCGCGATCTGCGCGGACTCCTTCATCACGTCGCCCAGCTGGCCGGTGAGGGTCAGACCGGCGGCACCGGTCTCCGGGTCGGCGAGGGACGCCTCCACGAAGAGGACGTCACCGCCCGCGCCGGTCACCGCGAGTCCGGTGGCGACGCCCGGCACCGCCGTGCGGCGCTCCGCCGGGTCCTGCGCGGACTCGGGCACGTGGTGCGGGCGGCCGATCAGGTCCCGCAGGTCGTCCGGCGTGACCGTGAACGGCAGCTCGCGGTCGCCCAGTTCGTGCTGGGCCGTGACCTTCCGGAGCAGCCGGGCGATGGCGCGCTCCAGGGTGCGGACGCCGGCCTCCCGGGTGTACTCGCCGGCGAGCCTGCGCAGGGAGGCGTCCTCCAGGACGACCTCGCCCGGCTCCAGGCCGGCCCGCTCCAGCTGGCGCGGGAGCAGGTGGTCGCGGGCGATGACGACCTTCTCGTCCTCGGTGTACCCGTCGAGCCTGACCAGCTCCATGCGGTCGAGCAGGGCCTCAGGGATGGCTTCGAGCACGTTGGCCGTGGCCAGGAAGACGACGTCGGAGAGGTCGAGTTCGACCTCCAGGTAGTGGTCGCGGAAGGTGTGGTTCTGGGCGGGGTCCAGGACTTCGAGGAGGGCTGCCGCCGGGTCGCCCCGGAAGTCGGAGCCGACCTTGTCGATCTCGTCGAGCAGGACCACCGGGTTCATGGACCCGGCTTCCTTGATCGCCCGGACGATCCGGCCGGGCAGGGCGCCGACGTAGGTCCGCCGGTGGCCGCGGATCTCGGCCTCGTCGCGGACGCCGCCGAGGGCGACGCGGACGAACTTGCGGCCCATCGCGTGGGCGACGGACTCGCCGAGCGAGGTCTTGCCGACGCCGGGCGGGCCGACGAGGGCGAGGACGGCTCCGCCGCGGCGGCCGCCGACGACGCCGAGGCCGCGTTCGGCGCGGCGCTTGCGCACGGCGAGGTACTCGGTGATGCGCTCCTTCACGTCCTCCAGGCCCGCGTGCTCGGCGTCGAGGATCGCCTGGGCGCCGGGGATGTCGTACTGATCCTCCGTGCGCTCGTTCCAGGGCAGTTCGAGGACGGTGTCGAGCCAGGTGCGGATCCAGGAGCCCTCCGGGGACTGGTCGCTGGACCGCTCCAGCTTCTCGACCTCCTTGAGGGCCGCCTCGCGGACCTTCTCGGGCAGGTCGGCGGCCTCGACGCGGGCGCGGTAGTCGTCGGACTCGTCGCCCTCGGCCTCGCCGTTGAGGTCGCGGAGCTCCTTGCGGACGGCTTCGAGCTGGCGGCGGAGGAGGAACTCGCGCTGCTGCTTGTCGACGCCCTCCTGGACGTCCTTGGCGATGGTCTCGGCGACGTCCTGCTCGGCGAGGTGCTCGCGGAGCTGGGCGGTGGCGAGCTTGAGGCGGGCGACCGGGTCGGCGGTCTCCAGGAGCTCGACCTTCTGCTCGACGGTGAGGAAGGGCGAGTAGCCGGAGTTGTCGGCGAGGGCGCCGACGCCGTCGATCTGCTGGACGCGGTCGACGACCTGCCAGGCGCCGCGCTTCTTGAGCCAGCTGGTGGCCAGCGCCTTGTACTCCCTGACCAGCTCGGTCACGGAGCCGGGCAGCGGGTCGGGCAGGGTCTCCTCGACGGCGCTGCCCTCGACCCAGAGGGCGCCGCCGGGTCCGGTCGTGCCGGCGCCGATGCGGACGCGGCCGAGGGCGCGGATCAGCGCGCCGGGGTCGCCGTCGGACAGGCGTCCCACCTGCTCGACGGTGCCGAGGACGCCGGTGCCGGCGTAGGTCCCGTCGACGCGGGGCACGAGCAGCACCCGCGGTTTGCCGCTTTCCGGGCGGGCGGCGGCCTGGGCGGCCTCGACGGCGGCCCGTACGTCGGTGTCGGACAGGTCCAGCGGCACCACCATTCCGGGCAGCACGACCTCGTCGTCGAGCGGCAGCACAGGCAGAGTGAGCGGCGCGGACGCCGTGGACGCAGAAGCCATGATCTCCCCTTCGGCAGTCAAGTTGAGCTGTACGGACTCAATGCACGTGAGCCCAGGAATGTTCCCCAGCGGCAGTTCGCTCTGAGCGATCACCCTTCCGCCGGACCATCGACTGCCGATGTAATGACCCTATGGACATATCAGCTATTACCTCCGCCTGGGTGGCCGGCTGGACCGTCTCCCGGGAGACCCCGCCCGCCGTCGTCGAGCCCTGGGGCTACCGGATCGACGTCGGCCTGCCCCGGCACGTCGTGCGGCACGTCCTGCCCGCCCCCGACGCGGCCTCCGTCGGCGCGCTCTGCGAGGCGCTCACCGAGCCGTACAGCTGGCTCAAGGTGATGGCCACCCCTGAGGAGGTGGCGCCCTGGATCACCCCGGAGTGGACGGTCCCCGACGACCCGGGCTTCATGATGGTCAAGCCGCTGGACCCGGGCGCCCGCCCCGCGCCGCCGGAGGGGTACGCGCGGACCACCGAGGTCCGGGACGGGGTCATCCGGGTCCGCGTCCTCGCCCCGGACGGCACCCTCGCCGCGCGCGGCCAGATCGCCCCGACGGGATCCACCGCCGTCGCCGACCAGATCGAGACCGACCCCGCGCACCGGCGGCGCGGCCTCGGCGCGAACGTCATGCGCACCCTGGAGGCCGCCGCCGCGCAGGCCGGGGCCGAGACCGGGGTGCTGGCCGCGACCACGGACGGCCTCGCGCTGTACGACTCCCTCGACTGGCGCTACCGCGGGCCCCTCACCGGGATCATCCGGTCGGGAACCTGACCGTCCGGCTGCGCGGGGGACCCCGTACGGGGCATGCTCGATCCATGGTGCGAGGCCGAGGCGTACGGGGGAAGTGGTGCGGGGCCCTGCTGCTTGCGGCGGTCCTGGCCGGCGGCGCGAGCGCCTGCGGGCCCGGGGTGCCGCCCACACCGGGCGGCCCGCCCGCGACGGGGGTGAGCGCGCCCCCGGAGCCGCAGCAGTCCTCGGAGCCGCAGGAGCCGCAGCAGTCCCAGGCGCCGCAGGAGTCCCAGGGGCCGAGCGGTACGCCTGAGCCGACCCGCACAGCCGCTCCGACCCCGACCCCGACGCCGACCGCACCTCGCGACGAGCCACGGCCCGCCGAGGTCCTCGTCGAGGTCGTCGTCAGCGGTGGCTTCGCCGGGGTCCGCAATCAGCTCGTCGTCCACGACGACGGCAGCTGGACCAGCCGCTCCGGCCATAAGCCGCCCCGGACCGGGCAGCAGACGCCCGCCGAGGTCGCCGAGCTGCGGGCCGCCCTGGAGGACCCGGCGTACGCGCGGGTCCCGAGCCGGCCCACCGGCAGCCCGGTCGCCGACGGGTTCCAGTACTCCCTCACGTACCGCGGCCGTCTCGTCGTCGCGGGCGACGGCGAACGCCCGCCGGCCCTCCAGCGCGTCTTCGCCGCCCTCCCGGAGGGCGGCCCGCCGACGAGCCCCTGAGCGGGGGACGGCCCCCGCCGTGAACCGAACAGGGGTCCGTGCGCGATAGAGAGGGCGTGAGACTGTTGCGCCCCTCAGGGGGAGGCCCCGCAGGGGGAGACGAGGACGACGACGCGGCGCTGCTGCGCGCGGTCGCCCGGGGGGACACCGAGGCGCTCGCCGTCCTCTACGACCGGCACGCGGGCTGGCTGCACGCCCGGCTCGCCCGCCGCTGTTCCGACGAGGAGACCGTGCGGGAGGTCCTCCAGGACACCTTCGTCACGGTCTGGCGCTCGGCCGGCGGCCACCGCGGCCGGGGCGAGGCCGGCGGCTGGCTCTGGGTGATCGCCGCCCGGCGGCTCGTCGACGCCCAGCGCGCCCGGGCCCGCGCCGAACGCACCGAACGGGCCGCGGCCGCGCCGCCGGAACCCGCCGCGCCCGCGCCCTCCGCCGAGGAGCGGGTCCTCGCGGGCCTGGAGTACGGCGAGGTGGGCGCCGCCCTCGACCGGATCTCGCCCGAGCTCGCCGAGGTCCTGCGGGCGACCGTCGTCGACGGTCTTACGACCCGCGAGACCGCCCGGCTGCTCGGCATACCCGAGGGCACCGTCAAGACCCGCGCCCTGCGCGCCCGCCGCGAGCTGCGCGCCGCCCTCGGCGCCGGCGGCGGCCCGTACCCCTTGGGAGGCACCGCATGACGTCCCCCCTGCACGCCACCGGCTGGCACGTCACCGACGCGCTGGCCCTCCGGTACGCGGAGGGCGCCGCCCCCGAGACGGACGCCTGGTCCCTGGAGAAGCACGTCGAGTCCTGCTCCCCCTGCGCGGGCCGCGTCTCGGCCGCCGTACGCGCCGGAGCCGCGGGCCCGGCGCTGGCCGCCGTACGGGCGGAGCTCCTGACGTCCGTGGGACACCGGCCCGTTCCGGCCGTCGCCGTCGCCGCCGGGAGCCCCCTCGGGCGGTGGGCGCGGCTCTGGTGGGCCGCCGGGCCCGCCCTGCGCGGTTCCTGGGTCGTGGCCGTGGCGCTCGTCCTGGGCGGGGCCTTCGCCCTGGCCTACGGCGCCGGGTTCCAGGGCGCGCGGAGCTGGCTGCTCGCGCTCTCCCCGGTCCTCCCGCTGGGCGGGGTCGCCGTCTCGTACGGACGCCACGCCGACCCCCTGTACGAGATCACCGCCGCCACCCCCTCCGGCGGGCTGCGGCTGCTCCTCACCCGTACCGCCGCCGTGCTCGCGGTCTGCGTGCCGCTGCTGACGGCGGGCGGGGCGCTGCTGCCGCCGGTGGCCGGCTTCCCGGGGGCGGCCGCCTGGCTGCTGCCGGGGCTCGCGCTGGCCCTGGCCGCCCTCGCGCTCGGCTCGTTCGTCGGCTGCCGGGCGGCGGCCGCGACCCTCGCCTGCGGGTGGCTGCTCGCCGTGACGGGCCCGCTCCTCGGGCCGTCGGCGGCCGGCACGGACGGTGCCGCCGCGCTCGCCCGCTACTTCTCCGGCCCGGCAGCGCAAGGGAGTTGGGCCGCGGCGGCACTCGCCTGCGGGGCCCTCCTCGCGCTGCGGCGCCGTTCCTTCGACCACCTGGAGACCCGGTGAACCAGCCCGCCACGGTCGCGGTGACCGGACTGACCGTCCGGCACCGCCGCACCGTCGCCCTCGACGCGCTCGACCTGTCCCTCTCCCCCGGCGTCCACGGCCTGCTCGGCCCCAACGGCGCCGGGAAGACCTCGCTCATCCGGGTCCTCGCGACGGTCGCCGCGCCCGCCGCCGGGCGGGTGGAGCTGCTCGGCGGGGACGTCGCGGGCCACCGTGAACGCACCGCGATCCGGCGCCGGCTCGGCTATCTGCCGCAGGAGTTCGGCTTCTACCCGGCCTTCACGGTCCGGGAGTTCGTCGCGTACGTGGCCTGGCTGAAGGAGGTGCCGGCGGACCGGGCCGGGGCGGCCGTGGAGCGGGCCGTCGAGCGCGTCGGGCTCGGCGGCCGGATCGACGCGCGGATGAAGACGCTGTCGGGCGGCATGGTCCGGCGGGCGGGCATCGCGCAGGCGATCGTGAACGAACCGGAGTTGCTGCTGCTCGACGAGCCGACGGCGGGCCTCGACCCGGAGCAGCGGGTCGACTTCCGCGAGCTGCTGCGGGAGCTCGGCACGGAAGCGACGGTGGTGGTCTCCACGCATCTGGTGGAGGACGTGGCCGCGGCCTGCACGGAGGTCACCCTGATCGAGTCGGGGCGGCTCGCGTTTCGCGGGACGACCGCAGAACTGGCCGCGCTCGGCGGCGAGTCGGACGTACCCGGCGACTCGGCGACGCAGGCGATCGAGCGCGGCTACACGGCCGCCCTGCGCGCCCACCGCGCGAGCGCCGGAGCCGGCGCGGTGCGTACGAAGGAGGCGCTGCGGTGACCGCGACCCTCACCCCGCCCGGCACGGAGGAACGGACGCCCGCGCGCCCGCCCTCCCCCCTCCGCACCGAGCTGCGCCGCGGCCTCGGGCCGTGGACCGGCGCCGCCGTCGCCGTCACCGTCCTGGTGACGATGTACGGCAAGGCGCCCGAGTGGCAGGGCCGTTGGGCCGACGTGACGAACCTGCTGCACGTCGCCGCCGGTCTGCTCGGCGGGCCCCTCGCGCTCGCGGCGGGCTGCTGGCAGGGCGGCCGGGACCGGCGGCGCGGGACGAACGACCTGTGGGAGTCCGTCCCGCGCTCCCCGCTGCGCCGCCTCCTGGTCGCGGTGGCCCCGTCCGCGCTCTGGCCCGCCGCCGGCGTGCTGTTCGCCGACGCCGTCTGTGCCCTCGCCACCTGGCCGTACGTCTCTGCCGGGCGCCCCTTCCTCGAACTCCTCGCCGCCGACGCGATGGCCGTCGCCGCCCTCGGCGCGCTCGGCCATCTCGCCGGGCGAACGGTCCGGTGGCGGCTGGCGGCCCCGCTCCTGGGGATCGTCGGGTACGTCGTGCTGGGCCTCGCCGCGTACCGGCAGGGCCCCTCGCGCTGGCTCGGACCGGCCGGCGAGCACCAGTTCTTCTGGGACCGGCCGGTGTGGTGGTACGGCCCGGCGGCGATGGCTTGGGCGGCGGGTCTCGCACTCGCCGCGGTCCTCGCGTACGGGCTGCGCTCGGCGCGCCTCCGGCCGCTCGCCCTGGTCCCGCTGGCGGTCGCGATCGGCGCCGCGACCCTGATCCTGCGCCTGCCGCCGGACGAGGGTCCGTGGCGCCCTGACCCGGCCCTGTCCCGGCAGGTCTGCGACACCGGCACGCCGCAGGTGTGCCTGACGGCGGTGGACGAGGACCTGCTGCCCGACGTCTCGGCAGCGCTCGCCCCGCTGAACGCGCGCCTCAAGGGGGTGCCCGGCGCCCCGGTCCGCTGGGTGAGCGGCCCGGGCGGACCCGCCGGCCCCGGGGACGTCGCGCTGCCGGACGCCCGGCAGGACGCGGTGCGCGACCGGCTCGCGCGACCGGCGCTGTACCTCAACTCGGCCGTGTCCTGGCTGTTCTCGGACACCTGCCGCCCCGGTGACGGCACGGGCCCGAACGCCGAGCGGGCGAGCCTCGTCAATCTCGCCGTCATCGAATGGCTGGCGCCGACAACGGACGACTACGGCCCCGCCACCACCGGCGCCCAGCCGTACATCGACCGGCTGAACGCCAAGTCACCGGCCGAACAGCGCGATTACCTGACCCGCTACCTGGCCGCGAACACCTGCCGTCCGGACGAGGTGCCGATCCCGTGAAGCTCCCCCCGCTGAGCCTCTATCTGCGCTCCCGCGGCCTGCCCGGTGCGCTGGCCGCCCTGCTCGCCACGGCGGTGGCCGCTGCCTGGGCGGCCGAGCGGCTGGTGTCGGCGGCGGACTTCGACCACACCGCGCGGCTGCCGGTCGTGCTCCTCGGCCCGCTGCTCGCGGCGGGCGCGATCGGCACCAGTCTGCACACGCCGAGCGACGAGCTGGACCGCACGGCGGTACGCGCCTGGTGGCCGCGCCGCCTGGCGCACCTCCTCGCCCCGACCGCTCCGGCCGTGGCCCTGCTCGCTCTCGCGGTGCCGGGTCACGCGGAGGTGTTCGGCGCGCCCGCCGCCGTACGCAACACCCTGGGCCTGGTGGGGATGACGGCGGCTTCTGCGGCCCTCGTCGGCGCCCGGCTGAGCTGGCTGCCGCCGACCTTCTACGTGGGCGCGGCCTATCTCGCGGCCCCCTCGGACGCGACCGGCGGCGCGGTCTGGTGGGGCTGGGCGACCCGCCCCGGCCCGGAGGGCGAGGCCTGGACGGCTGCCGCCCTCTGCCTCGCCGCCGGCACGGCGCTGTACGCGTGGCGGGGCGCCCGGCGCACGGCCGGCGAGGCCTGAGCCGCGGCGCGAAAGCGCCATCACGCCTACCTCAGCAGCCACTCCCTCGTCAGCTCCGCCATCTCCGCCGGCGTACGCCCGCCGTGGTCGACCGCGATGAAGCGGTCGGCCACGCGCAGCGAGAAGACGATCAGGCAGCGGACCTCGACGTCGTCCTCGTCGGCGCAGAAGTCCCGGAAGAGCGAACGCAGGTACTCCATGCGCCGGTTGTCGGTGCGGCGGAGGCGTGCGGCGACGGTCTCGTCGCGCCGGGCCCAGTCGCGGACGGCGAGGTCGACGGTGAGGCCGGTCACCGGTCCTTCGGCGACGCCCTGGACGAAGTCGAAGAGCCGGCCGAGTTTGGCGCGGCCCTCTCCCCCGCCGCTCTCGATCCGCTCGATGACCGCTTCGGAGACCTCGCGCTCCCAGGTATCGAGCATCTCGGCGAGCAGGGCGTCGCGGTTGGTGAAGTAGCCGTAGAAGCCGCCCTTGCTGACGCCGAGGGCCTGGGCCAGCGGTTCGATCCGTACGGCCTCCGGGCCGCCCCGCGCGAGCGCGCGGAGGCCTTCCTCGATCCACCGGCCACGGGGTGTGCGGATCGCGCCCATGGTGTGTCCCTCCTCACCTCGCCGCTCCTCGACCCGACTATACGGTGCCGTACAGACGGGTCTACGCTTGATCTATACGCCACCGTACAGACAGGGAGCGGTGGACCGACGGAGGAACAGGGGTACGACCATGAGACTTCCCCGCACCGCGCACACCTCCCGCCCGTGGCGGATCCACGAGGTCGCCGGGGACTTCCAGGTCGAGGACGTGTGGGAGCTGCCCGTCACGGGCGGACCGAACGAACTCGACCGCCTCGTAAGGCAGTTCACGAACGGCGACGGAACCGCCCTCTCCGCACCCGTCATCCGCACGCTCTTCGCGATCCGCTGGAAGCTGGGCGCACTGCTCGGCTGGGACAAGGCCGCCGCTGGCCTCGACGGGCGGGTGGGTTCCCTCCGGACGCGACTGCCGGAGGATCTGCGCGCGGGGACGCAGGGGCCCGATCTGCGGGCGGTGCCGTTCACGCCGGTCTTCCAGACGCACGACGAGTGGGCGGCGGAGACCGCCAACCGGACCGTGCACGCGGTGATGCACATCTGCTGGGTTCCGGACCCGACTCCCGGCGAGCCCGACCGTCACCGCGCCCGGATGGCCGTCCTGGTCAAGCCCAACGGGGTGCTCGGCGCCGTCTACATGGCGGGGATCAAGCCCTTCCGCTACCTGGGCGTGTACCCGAGGCTGATGCGCTCGATCGGCCACGAGTGGGAGGCGGGGAAGGCCAGGGAGGCGGCGGCCTGACGGGAGGCGGCGGCCAGACCCGGCGCACCCCCGCCGTCACGCCTGCGGCGCCGCCATCTCCGCGTACTGCCGCCCCAGGAAGGACCGGACGCGTGCGGGCATGTCCATCGACTCCGGGTCGAGGGCCCACTGGATCTGGAGGCCGTCCATGACGGCGACGTGCTCCTGGCCGACGGCCCGGCAGTCGAGGTCGGCGCGCAGTTCGCCGCGCCGCACGGCCTCCTCCAGGAGGTCGACCGTGTGCTGGAGCACGCGCGCGTAGCGCTCCTTGAAGTACTGGTGGGCGGGGTGGCCGACGTTGCCGGACTCGCCCACCAGGACGTTGTACATCCGGACGATGCCGGGGCGCCGGGTGTTCTCCTCGACCAGCGCGACCACGGTCTCCAGGTAGGCCGCGTACGACTCGGGCGCGACGCTGAACAGCCGCTCCATGTCGTGCTGCTCGCTCTGCCCGAGGACCGAGAGGAGCAGGTCCTCCTTGCTGCGGAAGTGGTGCAGCAGTCCGCCCTGGGTGATCCCGCAGTCGTTGGCGATCCGGGCGAGCGAGGAGGCGTGGAAGCCCCAGCGCCCGAAGTGGTCGACGGCGGTGTCCAGGATCTTCCGGCGGCGTGCGTCACCGACCGCATAGCTGCCCCGACCTGCGGATGCGCGGGGCTTCGGGTCCTTCTTCTCCGGCATGCGTCCCACCCTAGCCGGGACCGATTCCGGCCCCGGAGAGAGGCTTTGAGCCTGTGACCCAGGACACATTCCAGAAACCTAGTGGTCACTCGGTTTTCACGCTTAGCCTGACCTCGTCGAAGGCCTAAAACAGGTCACGCGGTCCGGTCACGGGGTCCGGTCACGTGGTCCGGCCAGCACCCGTCAGCACCCGTCAGCACCCGTCAGCACCCGTCAGCACCCGGTCAAGCAAGCAGGGACGTACGACATGCACCCCTACCAGGACGCCACCCGCCCCGTCGACGAGCGCGTCGAGGACCTCCTCGCCCGGATGACCCCGGAGGAGAAGGCCGGCCAGCTCTTCCACTCCATGCTGATGATGAACCCCGACGGCACCCCGGTGACCGACACGGACGGTTCGATGCTGCCGCTCACCACCCCCGAGCTCGTCGAGGACCGGCAGCTCACCCACTTCAACCTGCTCGGCACCTACGGCGCCCGCGAGATGGCCCTCTGGCACAACGCCGTCCAGGAGATGGCCGCCGGCACCCGCCTCGGCATCCCCGTCTCACTCTCCACCGACCCCCGCCACGCCTTCACCGACAACATCGGCGCCTCCTTCAACTCCGGCGCCTTCTCCGCCTGGCCCGAGGCGCTCGGCCTCGCCGCCATCGGCGACCCCGACCTCGTCTTCGCCTTCGCCGACACGGTCCGCCGCGAGTACCTCTCCGTCGGCTTCCGTACGGCTCTCCACCCGCAGATCGACCTCGCGACCGAGCCCCGCTGGTCCCGCCAGTCCGGCACCTTCGGCTCCGACGCGAAGCTGACGGGCGAGCTGGTGGAGGCGTACGTCCGCGGTCTCCAGGGCGAGAGCCTCGGCAAGAACTCGGTGGCCGCGATGGTCAAGCACTTCCCCGGCGGCGGCCCGCAGAAGGACGGCGAGGACCCGCACTTCGCGCACGGCAAGGAGCAGGTCTACCCGGGCGGCATGCGAGAGCACCACCTGGAGCCGTTCCGGCACGCGATCGCGGCCGGCTGCTCGCAGATGATGCCGTACTACGGCCAGCCGATCGGCACCGACTGGGAAGAGGTCGGCTTCGGCTTCAACAAGGGCGTCATCACGGGGCTGCTCCGCGAGGAGCTCGGGTACACCGGCATCGTCTGCACCGACTGGGGCCTGCTCACGGACGCGGCGATCTTCGGCGAGATGCACCCGGCGCGCGCCTGGGGCGTGGAGCACCTGAGCGTGGCCGAGCGGACGGCGAAGGCGCTGGACGCGGGCGTGGACCAGTTCGGCGGCGAGCAGTGCCCCGAGGTGATCGTGGAGCTGATGGCCTCGGGCCGGATCTCCGAGGCCCGCGTCGACGACTCCGTACGCCGCCTGCTGCGCGAGAAGTTCCTCCTCGGCCTCTTCGACGAGCGCCGGTACGTCGACCCCGACGAGGCCGCGGAGACCGTCGGCCGCGCCGACTTCACGGCCGCGGGCGCCGCCGCCCAGCGCCGCTCCCTCACCGTCCTCACCGACGGCCCGCTCCCCCTGTCGGGACGGCCGAAACTGTACGTCGAGAACGTCGACCCGGCCGTCGCGGCCGCCTACGGCGAGGTCGTCGCCGACCCGGCCGACGCCGACCTCGCGGTGCTGCGGCTGCGCACCCCGTACGAGGAGCGGCCGAACCTCTTCGAGTCCTTCTTCCACTCCGGCTCGCTCGCCTTCGCCGAGCCCGAGTTGACCCGGATCCTGGGCCTGCTCGCCGCCGTGCCGACGGTCGTCTGCGTCAACCTGGAGCGGCCGGCGGTCCTGCCGGAGATCGCCGAGCACGCTGCGGCGCTGATCGCCGACTTCGGCGCGAGCGACGAGGCCCTGCTCGACGTGGCCTTCGGGCGGGCGAAGGCCGAGGGACGGCTCCCCTTCGAGCTGCCGCGCTCGATGGCGGCGGTGGAGGCGGCCCGCCCGGACGTGCCGAACGACACGGCGGACCCGGTCTTCGCGCACGGCCACGGCCTGGCGCTGTAACGGCCGGAAATCACCCCTAGACCGCGGGGTACCTGAACGACCCCGCGACCGATCCGGGGCCTGCCCGTGGGGGGCCAGGCCCCGGATCTCTTCTCCCTGGCCACATGTCATGCACCTGAAGGGTTCTCCATGCGCACCTACGTCGCCCTGTCCGCGGCCGCCGCCCTGCTCGTCAGCCTGGGCGCCACCGCCTACGCCACCACCGCGGACACCGCCGGCACCGCTTCCGCTTCCGCAGGGCCGCTCGCCGGGATGCGGATCCTGATCTCCAACGACGACTCGATGCAGGCCGCGAAGGCGAGCAACTCCGACGGCCTCGGCCTGTACGAGCTCCGCCGCGCGATGTGCGCCGCCGGCGCCGACGTCGTCGTCATGGCCCCCTGGCAGGTGCAGTCCGGCAAGGGCACCGCCGTCACCAACGGCGGCGTCGTCACCGCCCAGCGCCGCACCGCCCTGCCCGCCGGGTACGAGAACGACTGCGCGGGCGCCCCCGCCCGGGGCGCGGTCTACGGCGTCTGCCTCTCCGACGGCCCCTGTACGAAGGACTCCGCGAGCGCCACTCCCGCCGACACCGTCAAGCTCGCCCTGCGCGGCGGGCTCAGAGCGAAGGCCGGCTGGACCGAGGCCCCCGACCTCGTCCTCACGGGCATCAACTCCGGCCCCAACATCTCCGCCAGCGTCAACGACTCCGGCACCGTCGGCGCCGCCGTCGCCGCCATCGACCAGGGGGTCCCGGCCCTCGCCTTCTCCTCCTCCGGCGACGCCACCAACACCTCCTTCCCGCGCGTCAACTACCGCGCCCACGCCGAGTTCGGCGCCCGGTTCGTCGCGGGACTCAAGCAGCGCTCCCTGCTGACCTCGAAGTTCGCCCTCAAGATCGACTACCCCGACGTCAGCGCCGGCGCGCCGGCGAAGGCCCCGGTCTGGACCCGGGTCGGCGACGGGGCGGTCGTCTACCACGCCTTCGAACAGCGCGGGAGCAGCGACTCCTTCGACATCGCGCTCGGCCTCTGTCCGTTCGACGGCGGCGGCGAGGGCGAGTGCGCCGAGGGCCGGAAGGACGCCGACTCCACCTGGCTGCTCGACAAGGGCCACATCACGGTCGCCCCGATCACCTGGGACCGCACGTACGGCACGCCGGTCGACGCCCGCCGCGAGCTGAACCGGATCGAGCGGTTCGTCGAGCACGAGGCCCCGCGCCCGTAACCCCGCAAACCCTGCGACCCCGCAACCCCGCAATCCGGTCGCCCCGTAACCCCGTAACGCGGTAACCGCGCGACTCCGTTAAGTGTTTGTCCCGGCCTCCTTCGCCCCGCGAGGATGGCCGGGACCACCCACTGCCGAGCCGAGAGCGGAGTGACCGACCTTGACCAGCCCCGTGACACTCGACCGCCGGGACGGGCCGTACGGAGAAGTCGTGCTGCGCCGCCGTGCCGAGCATTTCGAGATCATCGCCAACGGCACCTTCCTGATGGACACCTCCGACGGGCGCTCCGAGCGGCTGCTCGTCGACGCCGCCCTGGACGCCCTGCCCGAGAAGTCCCGCTCCGGCGCCTCCGTCCTCGTCGGCGGCCTCGGGGTCGGCTTCTCCCTCGCGCACGCGGCGGCCGACCCGCGCTGGGGCCGGATCGCCGTCGCCGAGCGTGAGGGCGCCATCATCGACTGGCACCGCCAGGGGCCCCTCTCCTCGATCTCCGGGAGGGCGCTGGCCGATCCGAGGACCGTGATCCTGCACACGGACCTGGTGACCTACCTCCGCACCACCTCCGACACCTACGACGCCCTCTGTCTGGACATCGACAACGGGCCGGACTGGACGGTCACCGAGGACAACGAAACCCTGTACTCGGCCGAGGGGTTGGCGGCCTGCGCGGCCCGGCTGAACCCCGGCGGCATCCTCGCCGTATGGTCCGCGCAGCCCTCGGTCGATTTCGAAGACTCGTTGCGGAATGCCGGATTCAGCGGGGTACGGACGGAAGAGATCCCCGTTGCCCGGGGCGTCCCCGACGCGGTCCACCTCGCCGTCCGCCCCCGATAACTCCTGGATAGCCGGGACACCACCCGTACCTCTAGGCTGCTGCACCGACATCGGCGACGCGAGGCGGGGCAATGGAGCAGACACACACCACTCACCACGGTGCGGCGGCCACTCCCGGGGCCCAGCGACGGGTCCTCGTGGTCGAGGACGACGCGACGATCGTCGAGGCGATCTCCGCGCGGCTGCGCGCAGAGGGCTTCCTCGTGCAGACCGCGACCGACGGCCCGGCGGCCGTGGACGCCGCCGAGGCCTGGCAACCGGACCTGATGGTCCTGGACGTGATGCTCCCGGGCTTCGACGGCCTGGAGGTGTGCCGCCGGGTCCAGGCCCAGCGGCCCGTCCCCGTCCTCATGCTGACCGCGCGGGACGACGAGACCGACATGCTCGTCGGGCTCGGCGTCGGCGCGGACGACTACATGACGAAGCCGTTCTCGATGCGCGAGCTCGCCGCCCGGGTGCACGTCCTGCTGCGCCGGGTCGAGCGGGCCGCGCTGGCGGCCGTCACCCCGCGCAGCGGGATCCTGCGCCTCGGCGAGCTGGAGATCGACCACGCGCAGCGCCGGGTCCGGGTGCGCTCCGAGGACGTGCACCTGACCCCGACCGAGTTCGACCTGCTGGTCTGCCTGGCGAGCACCCCGAGGGCGGTCCTCTCGCGGGAGCAGCTCCTCGCCGAGGTGTGGGACTGGGCGGACGCCTCCGGCACCCGGACCGTGGACAGCCACATCAAGGCGCTGCGCCGGAAGATCGGAGCCGAGCGCATCCGTACGGTCCATGGCGTGGGGTACGCGCTGGAGACCCCGGCGCCATGAGCCGGCCGGGGAGGCGCACGGAGGGCACCGCCGGCGCGCGGCGGCCCGCCCGGCGGCGGATCGTCATCTCGATCAAGACCAAGCTGGGTGCCCTGGTCGTCGGCGCGGTGCTGCTGACCTCGTGCCTCGCCCTGGTGGCGATCCGGACCTCCACGGAGTTCCGGTACATCACGATCTTCGCGATGATCGCGACCCTGCTGATCACCCAGTTCGTGGCGCAGTCCCTGACGGCGCCGCTGGACGAGATGACCACGGTCGCCGGGTCGATCTCGCGCGGCGACTTCAGCCGCCGGGTGCGGGGCGCGGACCGGCGGGACGAGCTGGGCGCCCTCGCCTTGACGATCAACCGCATGGCGGACGACCTGGAGGCCGTCGACCGGCACCGCAAGGAGCTGGTCGCCAATGTCTCGCACGAGCTGCGCACGCCGATCGCCGCGCTCCGGGCCGTCCTGGAGAACGTCGTGGACGGGGTGTCCGAGGCCGATCCGGAGACGATGCGCTCGGCGCTGAAGCAGACGGAGCGGCTCGGCCGGCTGGTGGAGACGCTGTTGGACCTGTCACGTCTTGACAACGGTGTCGTCGCGCTGAAGGCCAGCCGTTTCGAGGTGTGGCCGTACCTGTCGGGGGTGCTGCGCGAGGCGAACCTCGCCGCGTCCCAGCGCGGCCTGTTCTCCACGTCGGGGCTGCACAACCGCACGGACGTCCATCTGCACCTGGACGTGTCGCCGCCCGAGCTGGTCGCGCACGCGGACGCGGAGCGGCTGCACCAGGTGATGGCCAACCTGATCGACAACGCGGTGAAGCACTCGCCGCCGCACGGCCGGGTCACGGTCCGGGCCCGGCGCGGCCCGTATCCGGACTCGCTGGCGCTGGAGGTCGAGGACGAGGGTCCCGGCATCCCGGAGTCGGAGCGGCACAAGGTCTTCGAGCGGTTCAACCGGGGCACGGCGGCGCACCGGCACGGTCCGGGCAGCGACGGCGGCACCGGGCTCGGGCTCGCGATCGCCCGCTGGGCCGTGGATCTGCACGGTGGCGGGATCGGCGTGGCCGAATCGTCACGCGGCTGCCGTATCCGGGTCACTCTTCCGGGCAGCCTTCCGCCGAGAGATTGACGTAGGGTTCGAACCGGAAGAGCACGTTCTGCGTGTACGTGAGCGGGACCTGCGTGCACGTGAACGGGGTGCGATCAGGGATGCGGTCGAAGAGGGCCGCGCCCGCGCTTTTCTGTACCCTCACACGTACGGAACCACGCTTGTTTCCCGCCATTCATGGTCCCGAAACACCTCGTCAAGTGTGACTTGCGCGACGTTGGAGTGCCTGGCCTGCACCTCCCGGCCGGGTAGGCGTAGCCTTTATTTCCGCTGTCCATCACCTTGTGAAGCGGAAGAGGGCGGTTGCCGCCGTGTCGTCTCAGTCCCCCAGTACCCCGAGCTCCCCGACCGACCAAGACGGGCAGGGTCAGAACCCTGCCGCCGCCTTCGGTGCCAATGAGTGGCTCGTCGACGAGATCTACCAGCAGTACCTCCAGGACCCGAATTCGGTCGATCGTGCCTGGTGGGACTTCTTCGCCGACTACAAGCCGGGAGCGTCGGCGACCCCGACCGCCCCGGCCCCCACCACCACTCAGAGCGCGCCCGCCGTGCCGCAGACGGGCCCCGCACAGGCCGCGCCTGCCGCTCCGGCGGCCGTTCCGGCCTCCGTGCCCGCTCCGGCCCCGGCGCCCGCCGCGGCTCCGGCTCCGGCCAAGCCGGCCGCGGCTCCCGCCGCGCCTGCCGCCCCGGTCGCCGCGAAGCCCGCCGCCGCCGCTCCGGCGCCTGTGAAGGCCAAGGAGGCCACCGAGGCCCCTGCCGGCCCCGAGCTGGTCACGCTGCGCGGTCCCGCCGCCGCGGTCGCGAAGAACATGAACGCCTCGCTGGAGGTGCCGACGGCCACGTCCGTCCGCGCCGTCCCGGTGAAGCTGCTCTTCGACAACCGGATCGTGATCAACAACCACCTGAAGCGCGCCCGGGGCGGGAAGATCTCCTTCACGCACCTCATCGGCTACGCGATGGTGCAGGCGATCAAGGCCATGCCGTCGATGAACTACTCCTTCGCGGAGAAGGACGGCAAGCCGACCCTGGTCAAGCCGGAGCACGTCAACTTCGGTCTCGCGATCGACCTGGTGAAGCCCAACGGCGACCGCCAGCTCGTCGTCGCGGGCATCAAGAAGGCCGAGACGCTCAACTTCTTCGAGTTCTGGCAGGCGTACGAGGACATCGTCAAGCGGGCCCGCGTGGGCAAGCTGACGATGGACGACTTCTCCGGCGTCACGGTCTCCCTGACCAACCCCGGCGGCCTCGGCACCGTCCACTCCGTGCCGCGTCTGATGCCCGGCCAGTCGGTCATCATGGGCGTCGGCTCGATGGACTACCCGGCCGAGTTCCAGGGCACGTCCCAGGACACCCTGAACAAGCTGGGCATCTCGAAGGTCATGACCCTGACCTCGACCTACGACCACCGGGTCATCCAGGGCGCCGCCTCCGGCGAGTTCCTGCGCGTCGTCGCGAACTACCTCCTCGGCGAGCAGGGCTTCTACGACGACATCTTCAAGGCGCTGCGCATCCCCTACGAGCCGGTCCGCTGGCTCAAGGACATCGACGCGTCGCACGACGACGACGTCACCAAGGCCGCGCGCGTCTTCGAGCTCATCCACTCCTACCGGGTCCGCGGCCACGTCATGGCCGACACCGACCCGCTGGAGTACAAGCAGCGCAAGCACCCCGACCTGGACATCACCGAGCACGGCCTCACCCTGTGGGACCTTGAGCGGGAGTTCGCGGTCGGCGGTTTCGCCGGCAAGTCGATGATGAAGCTGCGCGACATCCTCGGCGTCCTGCGCGACTCGTACTGCCGCACCACCGGCGTCGAGTTCATGCACATCCAGGACCCGAAGCAGCGCAAGTGGATCCAGGACCGCGTCGAGCGCCCCCACGCCCGTGTGGAGCGCGAGGAGCAGCTGCGGATCCTGCGCCGGCTGAACGCGGCGGAGGCCTTCGAGACCTTCCTGCAGACGAAGTACGTCGGCCAGAAGCGCTTCTCCCTGGAGGGCGGCGAGTCCGTCATCCCGCTGCTCGACGCGGTCATCGACTCGGCCGCCGAGTCGCGCCTCGACGAGGTCGTCATCGGCATGGCCCACCGCGGCCGCCTGAACGTCCTCGCGAACATCGTGGGCAAGTCGTACGCGCAGATCTTCCGCGAGTTCGAGGGCAACCTCGACCCGAAGTCGATGCACGGCTCCGGCGACGTCAAGTACCACCTGGGCGCCCAGGGCACCTTCACCGGTCTCGACGGCGAGCAGATCACGGTCTCCCTGGCCGCCAACCCCTCGCACCTGGAGGCGGTCGACCCGGTCCTGGAAGGCATCGTCCGCGCCAAGCAGGACGTCATCAACAAGGGCGGCACGGACTTCACCGTCCTGCCGGTCGCCCTCCACGGTGACGCGGCCTTCGCGGGCCAGGGCGTCGTGGCCGAGACCCTGAACATGTCGCAGCTGCGGGGCTACCGCACCGGCGGCACGGTCCACATCGTGATCAACAACCAGGTCGGCTTCACCGCCGCCCCGGAGTCCTCGCGTTCCTCGATGTACGCGACCGACGTGGCCCGCATGATCGAGGCGCCGATCTTCCACGTGAACGGCGACGACCCGGAGGCCGTGGTCCGCGTCGCGCGGCTCGCCTTCGAGTTCCGCCAGACGTTCAACAAGGACGTCGTGATCGACCTCATCTGCTACCGCCGCCGCGGTCACAACGAGGGCGACAACCCCTCGTTCACCAACCCGCAGATGTACAACCTGATCGACAAGAAGCGCTCGGTGCGCAAGCTGTACACCGAGTCGCTCATCGGTCGCGGCGACATCACCCTCGAAGAGGCGGAGCAGTCGCTCCAGGACTTCCAGGGCCAGCTGGAGAAGGTGTTCGCGGAGGTCCGCGAGGCCACCGCCGCCCCGGTTCCGACCCAGGTCCCGGACGCCAAGGCCGAGTTCCCGGTCTCCGTCACCACCGCGGTCTCCGCCGAGGTCGTGAAGCGGATCGCCGAGTCGCAGGTCAACGTCCCGGAGCGGATCACGGTCCACGCGCGTCTGACGCCGCAGATGCAGCGCCGCGCCGCCTCCATCGACGACGGCACCATCGACTGGGGCTTCGGCGAGACCCTCGCCATCGGCTCCCTGCTGATGGAGGGCACCCCGGTCCGGCTCTCCGGCCAGGACTCCCGTCGCGGCACCTTCGGCCAGCGCCACGCGGTGCTGGTGGACCAGGAGACCGGCGAGGACTTCACCCCGCTGCTCTACCTGGCCGACGACCAGGCCCACTACAACGTCTACGACTCGCTGCTCAGCGAGTACGCGGCGATGGGCTTCGAGTACGGCTACTCGCTGGCCCGCCCCGAGGCACTGGTCGTCTGGGAGGCCCAGTTCGGTGACTTCGTCAACGGCGCGCAGACCGTCGTCGACGAGTTCATCTCCTCGGCCGAGCAGAAGTGGGGCCAGACCTCCGGCGTCACGCTGCTCCTGCCGCACGGCTACGAGGGCCAGGGCCCGGACCACTCGTCCGCGCGCCCGGAGCGCTTCCTCCAGATGTGCGCCCAGGACAACATGACGATCGCGATGCCGACGCTGCCGTCGAACTACTTCCACCTCCTGCGCTGGCAGGTGCACAACCCGCACCACAAGCCGCTCATCGTCTTCACCCCGAAGTCGATGCTGCGTCTGAAGGCCGCGGCGTCGAAGGTGGAGGAGTTCACCACCGGCGGCTTCCGCCCGGTGATCGGCGACTCGACCGTCAACCCCGCGGACGTCCGCAAGGTCGTCTTCTGCGCCGGCAAGGTCTACTACGACCTGGAGGCCGAGCGTCAGAAGCGCGGTGACACGGAGACCGCGATCATCCGTCTGGAGCGCCTGTACCCGCTGCCGGGTGCCGAGCTCCAGGCCGAGATCGCCAAGTACCCGAACGCCGCGAAGTACATCTGGGCGCAGGAGGAGCCGGCGAACCAGGGTGCGTGGCCGTTCATCGCGCTCAACCTGATCGACCACCTCGACCTGGCGGTCGGCGCGGACATCCCGGCGGGCGAGCGCCTGCGCCGGATCTCGCGTCCGCACTCCTCGTCCCCGGCGGTCGGCTCGGCCAAGCGTCACCAGGCGGAGCAGCAGCAGCTGGTCAACGAGGTCTTCGACGCCTGATCGTCGTCCTCGGAGCACGTACGGAGGCCCGGCACCCCACTCGGGGTGCCGGGCCTCCGGCGTTCTCCGGGCGCCTCGGGGCGGCGGCCGTCAGAGATTGGCCTCGAAGTCCCAGTACGGACGGTTGCGCTGGCGCGCCGAGAGGGTGTGCGGGTGCTGGGCGCCGAGGGTCCTGGTGAGGGTCAGGAGCGCGTCCTCCTCCAGCTTCCCGGCCTCGTCGGTCTCGCGCAGGCCGCGCAGGTCGGTGGCGAGCGCGACCTGGCAGGACAGGGTCAGCGGGTGCTCGTTCCCGAGGACGTGCCGGGCCCGGCGCAGGGTGTCCCGGCTGAGTTCGGCGGCCTCGGCGACCCGTCCGTTGAAGTTGCGGGCGGCGCTGGCGTTGAGGGCGCAGCCGAACACCCACGGGTGGTCGGAGCCGAGGGTGGCGGTGAGTCCGGCGAGCGCCGACTCCAGCATGGTCATGGCGGCGGCCCGCTCGCCGGAGGCCTGCATGACGAGCGCCGTGTTGGCGAGGACGCCGGTGGAGACCGGGTGGGCGGGGCCGAGGAGGGCGCGGTAGCCGGCCTCGGCCTCGGTGATGAGCTCCCTGGCGAGGTCGAGGTCGCCATGCTCGCGGAGGAAGTTGGCGTAGTTGGTGACGGCCGACAGCGTCACGTAGTGGTCGCGGCCGTAGGCCTGCTCCAGGTGCTCCAGGACGCTCGCCATCATGGTGCCGATGTCCTGCTGGAAACCGCCCTCGCGGCGGCGGCAGAGCGCCAGCTGGCTGCGCGCGTACAGGGTGTGGAGGTGCTGGGGTCCGAGGATCTTCACGTGCAGCCGGACGTTGGCCTCCTGCCGGCCGAGCGCCTCGCGGTAGCGGCCGAGCAGGCGCAGGTCCTGGGCGACGGCGTTGTTGGAGTTGAGCGTGGAGGCGTGGTGGGGCCGCAGGACGGTCTCGCAGCGGGTGAGGGTGTCGGCGTCCTGCTCGTACGCCTCCTGGTAGCGGCCGAGCATCCGCAGCACGACGCCGAGGTTGTGGCGGGCGACGAGGGTGAGGAACTGGGTCTCGCCGAGCAGGCTCCGGGCTTCGGCGAGGGCCTCCCGCTGGAGCTGCTCCGACTCCTTGTACTGGCCGAGGAAGCGCAGGTCGCGGGCGATGGAGACCTTGGTCTGGAGTTCGCCGAGCTGGTCGGTGGTCCCGGCGGCGGTCAGCCGCTCGCGCTGGGCGAGGTCGAGGTCGTACGCCTCGCGGAACCGGCCGTAGCGGCGCAGGATGTCGCCTTCGAGCGTGGTGAGTTCCTGCATGTGCGGGGCGAGCGGCTCCATGAAGGACGTCCACTCGTCCCGGATGCGTCCGGCCAGTCGGATGCCGGCCTTGTACTCGCCGCTGCGGTCGCAGAACCGCAGGCAGTTGAGGACGGCGACCTGGATGCGCGGGTCGGTGCTGCGGAGGGCGCCCGACGGTTCCAGGTGCGGGAGGAGTTCGGAGTAGCGGGGCCAGTGCCTGCTGTCGGTGGGGTTGCCGGGGTCGGCCTCGGCGAGCAGGGTGCGGACGGCCTTGCGGTGGGCGTCGCGGTGCTCGCCGTCGGTGAGCCGGGCGACGATGTCGTGGACCAGCCGGTGCATGTGGATCGACTCCTGGTGGGGGCCGATCTCGTCGGTGGTCATGGGGCCTCGGGTCTCGCGGGTGAGCACCGAGTAGTTGACGAGGGTGTCGAGGGCGCGGGTCCAGGCGGGCAGGTCCGTGGCCATCCAGCGGAGGTCCTCGGGCAGTTGGGCCTGCGGGTAGGCGCGGACGATGCCGAGCGGGATGCGGCCGGGGGCGAAGGAGGCGCACAGGCTGAGGATGTCGATGGCCTGGGGCTGGGCGCGGCGGAGCCGGTTGATCAGTATCGACCAGGAGGTGAGGGAGGCGTTGGGCATGCCGTCGCCCGCCGAGGGCTCGTCGACGGTGGAGAGCCGTCCGTCGCGGACCATGCGGAGGTACTCGGGGGCCTCCATGCCGGACTCGCCGAGCCAGGCGGCGGCCTGGACGAGCGGCAGGGGTACGTCTCCGAACTCGGCGGCGACCTCGTCGGCCTCGGCCGCGCTGATCTGCGGGGCGCGGCGCATCAGGTAGCCGGTGGACTCGGAGCGGTCGAAGCTGGGGATCTCCAGGACGTCGGTGTGCTCGCGCCAGCCGCGGTTGCGGGAGGTGATGAGGACGTGGCCGGGGCCCTGGGGCAGCATGACGTCGATGCCGTCGGTGTCGTCCCAGCCGTCGAAGACGACGAGCCAGCGGGCGTGCGGGTCGCCGCGGCGGAGGGCTTCGCGGACGGCGCGGATGCGTTCGCCGGGCTCGCTGCCGGTGGGCAGGGAGAGCCGGACGGCGAGTTCGCCGAGGCGGTCGCGCTGGACGTTGCGGTCGTCGGAGCTGACCCACCAGATGACGTCGTAGTCGGGGCTGAAGCGGTGGGCGTACTCGGCGGCGATCTGGGTCTTGCCGATGCCGGACATGCCGAGGAGGGTGCACGCGGCGCTGCCGCGCTCGGCGTCCATGAGCCGTTCCTGGAGCTCGGTGAGGAGGTCGTCGCGGCCGGTGAACCGGGGGTTGCGGCGGGGGACGTCGCCCCAGATCTCGGGCGGGTTGTCGGGGTAGCGGGCGAGGGCGGCGGCCGGGAGGCGGCGGCCGGAGGCTCGGCGGGGTTCGATCGAGAGCCTGCTGAGGAGCCGTGCCTCGGCCTCCTCCTCGCCGACGCCCCAGAGGCTGACGGGTTCGAGGACGGCGGTGGAGGGGAGCAGGGTGCGGTTGGTGAGGTTGACGGCGGCGAACCGGTCGGCGTGCGCGGCGACGAAGCCGCGCAGGACGTCGTTCCACTCGCCGGCCGGCCGGGGGCCGAGCTCGAAGAACCAGTCGTTGAGGACGAGGAGGACCCGGCCGCGGGCGAGGAGCAGGTCGCCGAGGGAGTCCTCCAGGGGGACCTCGCGGGGCGGGTCCCACCGCTGGAGGGTGGCGCGTACGCCGTGGGCTTCGAGCCGCTGGTTGATCCAGGCCGCCCACGGCCGGTGGTAGCCGGGGAAGACCACCAGGACGTGTTCGGGGGCGGACCTGCCGCCGTGGCTCTCCGCGCCCCCGCCCGACCGCTGTTCCGCCATCTGTACGTCTCCCGTCCCGCTCACGCGCAACGCAGTGTCATGTGCCGTGGGCACAGTGTTACCCACGGGGGCCGTGGCTCGCTCCGAGGCTCGCATGGAGCTGCCTCATTTGCCGGGCGAACTCCCGCCCCTCATTGGTCAGTTCATCGGATTCAAGCAGCATCGCGAGCGCTTCGCCCACCTGATCGTGGACATGGTCGAACTGATGGACGGCCCGCGCTCGCCACGGCCCCGGGACCCCGGGGGCGTCCCTCGCCCGCCGCCACAGATCGGCCAACGCCAGGTGCGCGTAGGCGCCTTGGAAGACCCCGGCGACCGGACGCTCGTCGGTGCGCCAGCCGACCCGGTACAGCACGGCGTGGCCGGGGCGGTAGAGCGGGACGAGTTCGTGGAGCGTGGAGAGCTTGCCGTGGTGCAGCTCGTGGACGAGGGTCTCCGCCATGTCGAAGGCGCCGGCCGAGGGCGTCATGAGGACGGCCCCGGGGGCGACGCTGAGCGTGGCGCCGACCGAGCGCGGCCCCTGCGGTACGAGGGGGACGAGGGCGCCGACCGTCCGACCGACCTCCGCCGCCCGCTCCCGGTCGGTCCGCCGCAGCAGTTCCCGGGCGGCGCGCCAGTGGCCGGACCAGGCGGCGTGGTCGATGTCGGGCCGCTCGGCCGCCACCCGGGCCGGGGTGCCGACGCCGCCGGGCGGTACGCGGTACGGGTCCAGGTCCTCCAGGCGGGCGGCTCCGCCGGACAGGCCGCGCAGGCCGCGCCAGCCGGGGCCGCTGCCGGTCACGGCGCCGGCACCGGCGGCCGCTCCGGGGCCGACGCCGGCTCCGTCGCTGTCGCCGGGGCGGCCGTCGGTGACGCGCAGGAGCGCCGCCGGGGCCCCGCGGGCGCCCTCGGAGTGGATCCGGACGACCTGGGAGCGGGAGGTGAGCCGGACCGGGCCCGGAGTCACCAGGACGCTCCCGACGCCCGGGAGCGAGAGCACTCCGGCGGGCGCCTGGATCACGAGGTCGAGGCGCCGGCCGGCGCGCAGGGCGGCGGTGGCCGCGATCGGTTCCAGGCGGGCCAGGTGCCGGTCGAGGGCGGGTCCCGCGGGTTCGGTCAGGGCGGCGGCGAGCCAGGCCCCGGTGGTCGGGTAGTCGAGGACGGCGCGGACCACGGCGGGGGCCGTGCGCTCGGTCCGCTCCAGGAGGCGCCAGGCGGTGTCGAAGCCGCGCAGGGTCTCGGGAGCGACCTCGTCGCGATGGCGCCGTACCCGTACCAGCAGGGCCTTGAGCAGCAGCAGTCGGCGGGCGTGCGCGCCGGTCCGCAGGAAGGACGCGCCGGCCGGGGCGGGACGGGTGGCCGCGAGCGCGGCGAAGGCCGCGGGGCGCGGCGGGGCGGCGATCACTCGCGCCTCCGGGAGCGGCCCGCCGGCGACTGCCCGGCCCGCCCGGCCCGCCGCTCGGCCCGCCGCTCGGCCCGTGCGTACCGAGCCGCCGGCCGCCGCCTGACGGATACGGCCGGAAACGAGCGGTCGGCGCGGGTGCCGGACGGCGGCGGACAGGGCGGACAGGCTCCGGTCCGGGCCGCGCCGGGCACCCGGGCGTCAGTCGACGATGGCGTCCTCGGGCCAGGAGACGACCAGATCCGAGGGGTGGAGCAGCACTCTCTCGACCGCCGCACCGAGGACGGCGTCGTCCATGACGCGCAAGGTCCGCAGATCAACGGCCGCGAGATCGGGCAGACGCGGAGACCGGCCGGCACTCCGGCCGACACCGGTCGCCCACTCCGTACGCTCGAACACTCTCGGCTCCTCCTCACCGACGCATGTCCCCCACGGTCGTAGCGGCGCAGCGGTTCTTCCCGACGCCACGAGACCGGAAACCCATTCGATTCAACTGCGCTCATTCGCGCCCCCGTTATCCAGCCGATCGACAGAAGCTCATCCCGTGGCGCCGCTCCAGGCCCACCAGGGCGGCGTGATCCTGCGTCGCTCCTCTGCCGAGCCCCTCCCGTATCCCGTGCCCGTCGCCCCCTCCGTCTCCCTCAGCAGGGCCTTGGTCCGCTCCACGTCGTCCCAGTCCACGTCCACGAGACGTCCCGTCAGCCGCCGCCACTGCTCGTCGGCGGACCGCAGCACCGCGCGCGCCCGGGCCGGGCGGCCCATCAGACACAGGACCGCTCCCTGTGCGTGCAACGCGCGGGCACCCGTGACCGTGCCCGGGGTGTCGCCGTGGGCGGCGCGGGCGTCCTCCCAGGCGTTGCGGTACGCGGTGAGGGCGTCGCCGATGCCGCCGTCCCGGGCGGTCTCGGACAACTCCAGCCTCACCCGCCCCAGTTGCAGCCAGGCCTCGGAGCGAGCTCCCGGGTCGTCGGTGGTGCGGACGGCCTGTTCGAGCAGGTGACGGCTCTCGAAGAGGTCGGGCAGGAACCCGGCGCGGTGGAAGCGGAGCGCGAGCACGCTGCCGATCAGCGTCGACGCGCCCGCCCGTTCCGGCGCGTCGCCGGGCAGCCGGGTGAGGGCCTCGCGCAGCACCCCTTCCGCCCGGTCGACGGGGGCGGTGCCCGTGCCGGCGGCGGCGCGGCGCAGCAGCGACTCGCCCCAGGTCAGCAGGAGCCGGCCGCGCTGCCCGCTCTCGGCGGGGGCGAGCAGGATGGCCTCCTCGTACGCCGCGTCGGCCGCGGCCCCGTCGCCGGTCGTGTCGTACAGCCGGGCCCGGGCGGTGGTGAAGCGCAGCCGCAGGGCGCGGCCGTCGCCGAGGAGGGGCTCGGCGCGGTCGAGCACGGGCCCGACGCCGGCCGGGTCGGCCTCGGTGAGGCGCAGGGCGTCGGCGAGGTCGAGGAGGGTGGCGGCGTTCTCCCGGAGGGCGAGGGCCGCGGTGAGCTCTCCGGCCGCCGCCTCGCCGTCGCCCCGGGCCAGGAGCAGCCGGCCGCGGCGCAGATGGAGGGTGTGCCGGGCGGTCTCGGGCCATCGGTCGGCGTCCTCGGCGAGGACGGCGAGGGCCGCGTCGAGGTGGCCGGATTCGTCGGTGTCGCGCCACAGGGCGTGGTGGACGACGGCGAGTTCGAGCCGGGCCTCGGCCCATGCCTCGCCGCCGGGCAGGGCCAGTTCCCCGGCGCGTACGAGCATGTCGGCGGCCTGGTCGAGAAGCTCGCGGCGCCGGTGGGAGCGGCGGGCGAGCGCGGTGCCGGCCTCGGCGTACAGGACGAGGCCGAGGACGGTACGGGCCTCTGCGGGGGCGGTGGGGAGCGCCGCCTCGGCTCGCTCGCGGGCCCCGGCGAGGAGGGCCGGGTCGGAGTGGGCGCGGCCCTGGGCGAGGAGGCTGCGGGCCTCGGTGAGCGGGTCGGGGGTGATGAGGTCGGGGTGGTAGAAGCGGAGCACGCGCGCGGGGATGCGGGCGAAGAGCTCGGTCTCGGCTCCCTCGGGGCCGAGGGGTTCGTCGGTCGCCTCGGGGAGGGCGGCGGCTCCGTCGCCCGTCCCGTGCCGCCCTTCGCCGTCGGTGCCCTGCTCGGCGCCGGGCTCCGTGTCCGTGCCGGCGAGGCGGGCGGCGGCGAGCGCCGGGAAGTTGCGCATGCCCTGGCCGAAGTTCCGCTCCACGTAGGCGGAGCAGTGCTTGAGGACGAGCGCGGCGGCGCTGGGGTCGAGCGAGCCGAGGAAGTGCTGCTGGACGCCGGGCGGATAGCTGAAGCAGGGGTACGGGGTGGGGCCGGGGAGCCGCCGCAGGAGCCCGCTGAGCAGGACCTCGGCCAGCTCCATGGGGCCGGTGTCGGGGAGCATGGCGCGCTGGACGAGCTGCATGACGGGGAGCGCGAGCGGCGCCGCCGCGAGGTGGACGGCGAGGTGGATCGCACCGGGCGAGGCACTGGCCCGGAAGGCGCGGAGGAGTTCCTCGTCGGGGCGGGGGACGCGGGGGGTCCGGGGCGCGCGGGGCGCCGTCGTCTCGGGGTCCAGCCAGGCGGCCCAGCCGCGTACGGCGTTGCCTCCGTGGCCGGTGTGGAGCCGGGCCCAGGAGGCGAAGGCCTCGGGGGTGGGGGTGAGCACGGGGACGGCCCGGCGGCCGGGGACGGGCGGCCCCCAGGGGTCGTCGTCGGAGCGGAAGGGGGTGTGGCCGCCGGGGGTCGCGGGGCGCTGGAAGGTGCCCGGTTCGGCGGGGAGCGCGGTACGGGGCCAGAGGCGCGGCGGCAGCGGCTGGACGAGGGCGAGCGGGGAGCGGCGGGGCCACTGACGCAGGAAGCGCTGGGCGGCGCCGCGCTGCCAGAGGGGGCCGACGCAGTCGCTGACGACGAGGGTGAGCCGGCGGCCCGTGGGGTCGTGGAGCTGGTCGACGGGGCGCAGCCGGGGTCTGCCGTCGGCGCCGGAGGTGGTGGTGACGAGCGGGGGGCCTTCGCCGGTGTCGTAGAGCCGGTGCACCTGGACGTCGCGGAAGGCGCCGGACTGCTGGCAGGCCTGGCGGAGTTCCTCGACCATGCGGCTCCAGACGACCATGGCGGGGCCGGTGTCCATGAGGAGCTGGATGTCGGGGCGGCGGCCGGTCGCGGGGCGCAGGACGGGGGTGAGGATGCCGGCGGCGGCGCTGCGCTCGGCGGTGGCCTCCTCGTCGAGGCTGCCCTCGCCGGGGCGCTGCGGGACGAGGGCGTAGCCGCGCAGGGGCCGGAGGGCCTTCTGGAGGCCGAGGAGGCCGGGCAGCGCGTTGGCGCCGGGGGCGCGGACGGGCAGGGTCGCGGCCCGCTCCGTACGGCCTGCGGCACCGGGGCCGCCGGGTCCTCCGGGGCCGTCGGGCCCTCCGGCGGCCCCGGGCTCTCCTGAGCCCCCGGGTCCTCCCGTACCCCCCGCGTTCCCCGTACTCCCCGTGCTCCCCGTGCTCGTGACCAGGGAGACGGACTCGGGCGGCGTCGTCCCGGTCGCGGCCCCCTCCCCGTGGGCACCCCGATTGGCCGAATCTCGCCCCTCGGTGGGGAGTCGGCCCGCGTCCGAGCCGCTCCCCGCCCCCGATTCCGATGACGACCCCCGCTCCGGCTCCGGCTCCGGTGACTCCCGGGGCGTGCCCGGCAGCCAGCGCGACAGCCAGACCGCGTCCGCGATGTCCTCCGCGGTCGGGTCCTGGCCGCCCGCCCTCAGGCGCCGGGTGAGCTCCTCCAGCTGCATCCGGTGCACGCGTCCTTCACCTCGGCTGGTCGAGTGGCTGCATGAGCATGTCCTCGATGCGTTCCCTGGTCACCCGTTCGGCGCGGGAGGCGTGCTGGGTCAGATAGAGGGCGTTGAGGAGCTGGTCGGTGGCGATCACCTCGCCGGGCTCGCGGTTCAGGAAGCGCCGGACGATGCCCCGCTCCTCCTCCCCCGTGGCGGCCTCGGCCCCCAGATGGGCCTCGATCATGGCGCCGACCTGCTCCTCGCCGGGCGCTTCGAGCTCCAGGCGGATGCAGCGGCGCAACAGGGCGGCGGGGAAGTCCCGTTCGCCGTTGGAGGTGAGCACGATGAAGGGGAAGGTGCTGCAGCGGACCCGGCCGCCGTACACGGGCACCTTGCGGCCGTCGTCGCTGAGCACCTCGACGACGGGCTCGCGGTCGGCGATCCGCTCCAGCTCGGGGATGGCGAACTCGCCCTCCTCCAGGGCGTTCAGGAGGTCGTTGGGCAGGTCGAGGTCGCTCTTGTCGAGCTCGTCGATGAGCAGCACGCGGGGCTGCTCGGACGGGAGCAGCGCGGTGCCGAGCGGTCCGAGCCGGATGTACGAGCCGATACCGGCCGGGGCCGCGGCGGCGGAACCGGGCGACCCGGCCTGGGCGCGCTCCAGTTGGACGTCCTGGAGGCGGCCGATGGCGTCGTACCGGTAGAGGCCGTCCTGGAGGGTCGTCCGGCTGACGATCGGCCAGCGCAGCACCCGGCCGAGGCGCAGTTCGTGGGCGACGGCGTGGGCGAGGGTCGACTTGCCGGTGCCCGGGTTGCCGGTGACGAGGAGCGGGCGCCGCAGGTACAGGGCGGCGTTGACGGCGTCGGTCTCGGCGGGCCGGGGGTGGTGGTTCTGGACGAGTCTGCGCCGGACGCCGAGCCGACGGTCGGAACCCGCCAGGGTGTCGTCGGCTCCGCCGGCCGAGAAGTCGCGCCAGGGCGGCGGGGCGGGCAGCCGCTGAATCTCGTCGTGCGGAAGACCGGCACCACGGTAGATCCGCCAATCGTTCACGATGGACTCCTCCTGGCTGTGGTGTCGATGCCGGGCCCGTCGAACGTACCGCCCGGCGGTGGAGCGTGCCGACGCTCAATCCGGCCGCCCGTCGCCGGGGTCGCACGCCGGTCCGCACGCGTGCGCGTGGCGGCTCCCGGGGCAGCACGCGTACGCGTGGCCGCCCGGGTCACAGGTCCCCCTCGCCGAGCAGCGGCGGGGCCTCCAGGCGCCCTCCGTGCGGCGGCCGGTCGGGCGGGTCGTAGAGGACGGCGAGGGTCTCGGCCCAGGCCAGGGCGGCCCGGTCCGGCGCGCGGGTGCGCAGGGAGCGGACGGGGCCGCGCAGCCCCTGGGCCGTCACGGCCTTCGCGAGCAGCCGGTGGGCCCGCTCGTGGAACTCCTCGCAGTCGGTGTGGTCGTGGGCGCCGGTCCGCCAGAGGGCGAGGGGGTGGCCGGCGGTCAGCGCCGCGTTCATCGCCATGAGTCCGTCGCCGCTGCCCACCGGCCCGCAGTAGACGGGGACGGTCCCGCCGTCGGCCTCGCGGAGCCGGTCGTACGTCTCCGCCCAGGTCTCCCGGCGCACGCGCGCGGTGTGGGCGTCCCGGCCGGCGCCGGGCACTTCGGCGCGCAGCGGGGCCGCGCGCAGCGGCCCGCCGTCCGCCGCCTCCCAGCGGTCGCGCCACTCGGGGGACGGTTCCCTGTCGTGGCGGCGGGCGTCACGGATGACCACGATCCTGCGCTGGCCGAGGGTGGCCGACCAGGCGTCCTCGGGCTCCTGGGCGGGTTCGAGCCGCCAGGTGTCGAGGGGTTCGTCGAAGAGCTCGCGGGGCAGCACCGCCTCGACGGCGGCCAGGTGGGCGCCGCTGTCGCCGCGCCGCAGGGCGTCCGCGAGGGGTTCGCGCAGGGTCTCCCTGAGCCGGGACCGCTCGACGCCCCGGTCGTCGCAGTGCAGCGGGCTGACCGTGTGCCCGTCCAGGAGGAGCTTGACCCGCCACGGGTAACGCCGGTCGTAGCGCGGGGTGTCGATCTCCAGGAGGACATCGGCACGCGCGCGGGGTTCGCGTACGGAGAGGGGGGCCGGCCTCCCGGGGGTGACGAGCCGGTCGATCTCGCGCCGGAGATGGCGGTCGGCGTCGCCCGACTCGTCGACGATCCAGCGGGTGAGCCCGGTCGTGTCGGCCCGCTCGCCGTACCGCACGGAGAGGTGCCGGACGACATGGGCCGCGTACAGGAGGACGGCGTCCAGGTCGAGGTCGCGGGCGGCGCTCCCGTGGACGGCGCGCAGACCGCGCAGGAGCCCGGCACCCTCGCTCCAGGTGCGCGGGTCGTCCTCCAGCGCGTCCGGCAGGCCGTCGTCCCTGATCCAGGCCTTGACCTGGTCGATCAGGTTCATGATCTCGCCGGGGGCGGTGGGCGCGGGCAGCTCGGCGAACCGGCCGTGCAGTTGGGTGCGCAGGCCGGGGCCGATCCCTGGGGAGCCGGGCAGCAGCAGCTGCGCGCGGGTCCAGTCGGGCCGGTCGTCGAGCGAGCGGTAGCGGGCGAGGTGGTAGCGGTCGTGGGCGCGCAGCGCCTCGCCCATCGCCTCGCCGCCGGGGAGGTCGTGCAGCCGGCGCAGGGCGGTGACGGGCACGACGGCGCCTCCGTCGGGGCCGCGTCCCTTGTTGAGGCCGACGACGGCTCCCTGGGCGTGGTCGACGACCGGGCCGCCGGAGCAGCCCTCGACGGGCATGACGCCCCGGGTGACGAGGGCCTGGCCGTCGCTGCCGTTGAGGGTGCCGTGGACGTGCCGGATGCCGAGCTCGCCGGTCTCCCGGGACCAGCCGTGCAGGCTGACGGCGGCCGGCCAGACGGCCGGGCGCTCGCTGAGGCGCACGCAGGACGCCTTCTGCGCGCCGGACACCCGGACGAGCGCGATGTCGGGAAAGGCCCACCGGTCCGGCGGGTCCTCGGGGCGGTCGGGGCGCGGCAGCGCGAGCACGACCGTGCCCGTGGTCTCCCGGGTGGTCTTGCCGTCCTCCCAGGTGACGCCGACGGCCGGCTCGCTCCTCCACACCGCGCTTCCCCCCTCGGCCACGACATGGGCGCAGGTCAGCACCCAGCCGGGGGCGATGAAGAAGCCGGTGCCCCAGTACCGGTCGCCGAGCGGGTCATACCCGGTGCCGGGAGCGGCGATGCGTACGAGTGCGGGGCGCACGAGAGCGTCGAAGGCGCTCATGCGGGCCCGTCGGCCGCCGGGCGCCCGTGCGGACCTCTGTCGGGGCCCTCGGCGGCGGGCACCGGGGCGGGTGACGGAACGGACGCGGGGGCGGGGGCGGGGGCGGGTGACGGGAGGGGCGCGGGGGCGGGCGCGGGGCCCGGTTCGGTCCAGGTGAGCGAGACGTTCACGGAGGCCTTGCCGGCGCCGTCGGCGAGGACCCCGATCACCTTCCCCGACTGCGCGGACAGTTCGATGCCGAAGCTGACGGCGACCTCCACCGGCCCCTGCGGTTCGAGTCCGGCGCGGAGCGAGCCGACCACCCCGCGCACGACGTCCGTGAGTCCTCCGGCCATCGAGACCACCCGGTCCCGGACGCCGGTGTCCTGGAACCCGCCGCCTCTGCCGAGCTCCTCCGCCTCACTGATCCGCGCCCACACGGGCGTGCCGTCGTCCAGCCGAATCCGAGCGATCCCGTGTGCCACAGCGGCCCCCCGCTCCCCGAAGCGATCAGTGGGGGAGAAGGCTAATCGGTGGGACCGACAGGCGACAGGGGACGTGGGAGGTACGGCCTATCCTGATCGCATGTACTTCACCGACCGTGGCATCGAGGAACTGGAGAAGCGGCGAGGCGAGGAGGAGGTCACCTTCGAGTGGCTCGCCGAGCAGCTGCGGACCTTCGTCGACCTCAACCCCGACTTCGAGGTGCCGGTCGAGCGCCTCGCCACCTGGCTGGCCCGTCTGGACGACGACGAGGACGACGACGAGTAGGAAGCCTTCCCGGCCGCGGGGCCGGATCGGGCCCCCGGGCCGGCCCCCGAGCGGGCTGCCCGGCCGGCCACCGGGTCGGCTGCCGGGTCAGCTGCCGGGTCGGCCTGCGGGTCAGTTGTCCCGCAGCCGGTCGTAGACGAGTCCGAGCGCGCCGTGCGCGACGAGCAGCGCCCCCGCCGTCGCCCAGCCGCCGCTGCGCCGGCCGATCCCCCAGATCAGCAGCGGCACACCCGCCGCGAGTTGCGCCCCGCCCAGTACCCGCGCCTTGGGGCCGCGCAGGTACGGGCCCAGGGGCCCTTCCTCCACCACGTCGAGCTCGGCGCGCACGGCGTCGCGCCAGCCGCGCCATTCGAGCTGCTCGGCGCCCTGCGCCAGGGCGACGGAGCGGAGCCGGTCGGCGCTGTCACCGGGGACGAGGCCGGTCGGCAGGGCGAGGCCGGCGCGGGCGAGGACCGCGACGACGCCGACGAGCCGGCTGTGGGCGTCGGCGTCCGGGTCTGGCTCGGTGAGCGGCTCCAGGGCCTGCACGTCCAGGACGGGGTCGAGGGCGAGCCGGGCGGCGAAGGTGCGCATGGCCTCGTCCTCGCCGACGGGCGTGCCGTCCGCGAGCCAGGTGTAGCCGACGGTGCGGCGGAAGCCCGCGGCGAGCGTGATCCCGGCCCGGTCGCGGTCCCACCACAGGGCGAGGACGGGCCAGGTCGCGGCGGAGACGGCGAGGGCGGTGACCCAGCCGGTGACGACCTGTTCGACGGGCTCCCCGCCGTGGAGCCAGGGCTTCCCCTCCGGTACGAGCACGCTCCAGTCGTCGCCCGCCGGGGCGAGGAGCAGCTGTTCCCGCAGGAGCTGGGCCGGCGGCCTGACCGCCGGCGGGTCGGCACGGCAGAGGAGCAGTGCGCCTGAGGGGCTCGATCCGGATGTCGCGTTCATGCCCCCACGCTAGCCAATTTGTCCGTATACGGCGGTGATTGCCCCCTGGGCATCAGGGAAGAGTCAGGGTTGACTTCGCCCGACCGCGATATATCGTGTCTATCGAGAGTCGCGATATGTTGCGTTGCCGAAACGGGAGGTCAGCACCATGACAGAGTGGTCCGTCACCGAGCCGACGAAACTTGCCCCGGCCGACCCCGTGACGCGCCTGCAGGTCCGCATCGTCAACGGCACGGTGAACGTGGTGGGGACGGACGAGAGTTCCGCCCGCGTCGAGATCTCCGAGATCGAGGGCCCGCCGCTGATCGTGTCGCAGGACGGTTCCACCCTGACCGTGACCTACGAGGACCTGCACTGGAAGAACCTCCTCAAGTGGTTCGACCGCAAGGGCCACAGGCGCCGGGCCGTCGTCTCCGTCGCGGTCCCCGCCGGCGTCGACGTCGAGGTCGGCGCGGTCGACGCCGACGCGGTCGTCTCCGGCATCCGGGGGCGTACGGAGGTGCGCGGCGTCACGGGCGACACGACGCTCCTCGGGCTCTCCGGTCCGGTCCGCGCCGAGAGCGTCTCCGGAAGCCTGGAGGCCCAGTCGGTCACGGGCGCGCTGCGGATCACCTCGGTGACGGGTCCCGTCACCGTGATCGAGGGCGCGGGCGGCTCCGTGAAGGCCGAGACGGTCAGCGGCGACATGGTCATCGACCTCGACCCGGGCGAGCTCGACGGGCCGCCCGCCGACATCCGGCTCACCAGCGTCTCCGGCCAGGTCGCCATCCGGCTGCCGCACCCGGCGGACGCCCGGGTCGAGGCGAGCACGACGAGCGGCTCCGTGTCGAACGCCTTCGAGGACCTCCGGGTCACCGGGCAGTGGGGCACCAAGTCCGTCACCGGCACCCTGGGTTCCGGTCGGGGCACGCTCAAGGCGACCACCGTCTCCGGCTCCATCGCCCTGCTCCGCCGCCCCGAGGCGGCCGAGGACACCGAGTCCGCCCCCTCCTCGACCCGCACCGCCTCCCCCTCGGAATCACCCGCGGAATCCCCCTCGGCCTCCCCCTCGGCCTCCCTCTCGGACTCGCCCTCCGCGACCGGAAAGGTGCTCTGACATGTCGCCCGTCTTCGCCCATGGCCGCCTCCGCCTCTACCTCCTCAAGTTGCTCGACGAGGCCCCCCGCCACGGCTACGAGGTGATCCGGCTCCTGGAGGAGCGTTTCGAGGGGCTCTACGCGCCCTCGGCCGGCACGGTCTACCCGAGACTGGCCAAGCTGGAGCTCGAAGGTCTCGTCACCCACGCCAGCGAGGGCGGCCGGAAGGTCTACTCGATCACCGACGCGGGCCGCGCCGAACTGGCCGGTCGCGGGGCCGAACTGACCGACCTGGAGCGGGAGATCCGGGACTCGGTCTCGGAACTCGCGGCGGAGATCCGCGACGACGTGCGCGGCGCGGCCGGCCGGGTGCGCAGCGAGATGCGCGCGGCGGCGGGGCAGACGCGGACGGCGGAGGGTTCGTCGTTCGCCGACGCCAAGGAGGAGCTGCGCCGGGCCAAGCAGGAGTGGAAGGAGCAGGCCCGCCAGGCCAAGGCGGAGGCCCAGTCGGCCCGCCACCAGGCCAAGGAGTTCCAGCGCATCGCCCAACAGGTCCAGGAGGAGGTCCAGGACCGGTTCTCGCGGGGCGACTGGCCCAAGGGCGTCTGGGAGGGCCTCTCGGACATCACGGCACAGCTCGGCGGCCTGGTGGCGGGCACGACCCACCCGAAGGCGGCGGCCAAGTCGGCCGGGGCCACCGGCACCACGGGAGCCACGGGAGCCACGAGAGGGACCGCGGGAGAGGCCGCGGCAGCCGACCCCGCCGACGAGACCGGCCGCACGCCGGAGTGGGCGCGCGACCCGGAGGGTTCGGGTGACCCGGGCCGCGATCTCGACCGGCTGCTCGACCGCTTCCGGGACGAGATCCGGGACGCCGCCCGTGACCACGGCGTGAGCGAGGAGCAGCTGGCCGAGACCCGCCGCCATCTGGCGACGGCGGCGGTCCGGATCACTGGCCTGCTGGACCCGCGGCGCAAGGGCTGAGCGGGGCGCGGGCGGGCCGGGTCAGCCCCGGGTGACGGTGACCGTCACCCGGGCGCCCGGGACCGCGAGGATCCAGGCCCTCCCCCGGTCCTTGCGGAGCACGAGCGCCCCGCCCCGGGCCGTCACCCGCCAGTCGCCGGGCGGCAGGGAGAGCTCGGTGACCCGGGGGCCGCGCCGCCCCGCGGCGTCGTACGACAGGCGGTAGACCCCCGCCGCCGCGTCGTAGGCCGCCGAGCGGACCGTGCCCGCGACCGCCTCCGCGTACGGCTCGGCGGTGAGCTCCTTGTTCGTACGGAAGGCCCCGGTGCCGTCCACCGCGCAGTACCCGCCGCCGTAGCACCACTCCCAGCCCGCCCAGCCCGAGCTGTAGCGGCCGAGGGAGGGCATCGCCTCGCGGTAGAAGCGGTTCATGTTCGGCAGGGAGTTGTTGAGCGGGCCCCACTCCCCCACCACCACGGGCACCTTGTACTCCTTGGGGTACAGCGTGACGGCCTGCTCGTAGTTCTCGATCCAGCGGGCGGCGGGGTCGTAGTCGGTGCCCGCCTCCATGCCAGCGTTGTAGAAGTGCGGGGCGTAGACGATCTTCGGGTCGTCGATCCGCCCGAGGCCGGTGGGCACGCCCTCGCCCACGATGGGGGTCGGTTCGACGAAGATCCAGGCGTCCGGGTCGACCGAACGAATCGCGTCCGCCACCCGGTTGTACATCGGGGTCAGCTGATCGCGTTCGATGCGGCGGGCCGCCGTCGCCAGGTCCTCGCCCTCCCGCAGCTCGCCCATCGGCTCGTTGATCGGGTCGTAGCCGAGGACGGCCGGGTGGTCCTCGAAGCGGTCGGCGAGCAGCCGCCACATGCGGGCCTGGGAGAGCTTGAGGTCCTCGTCCTCGTACAGGTGGGTGAAGGCCCGCTGGACGGCCGGCTCGAAGTACTCGGAGAACCAGTCGTCGGGGTGCGGGGTGAAGGGCAGGCCGTCGGTCCTGGTCGCCCACTCGGGGATGCCCCGGTGGCCGAAGGCGGGGCCGAAGACGTCCTGATGGGCGTCGATGAGCACCTTGACGTCGTGCTTCTCGGCCCAGTCCAGGATCCGTTCGACCTTGCGCAGATAGGCCTGGCTGTACTGGCCGGGGCGGGGCTCCAGGTCGTCCCAGAAGACGAGGAGACGGGCGAAGTTGAAGCCCTTGGCGCGCATGTCGCGGAAGTGCTTCTCGGTGATCGCGGAGAGGGCGGCGTCGCCGCTGTTCGCCTTGTCCGCGAGGTTCCAGCCGCGGAGGGTGAGGGTGCGGCCGTGCTCGTCGGTCAGGGCGGGGATGGCGTCGCCGCCCCCGCGCCCGGTCTCGGCACGGGCGGCCGTGGGGGTGATCAGCGCGGCGACGACGGCGGTCGCCACAAGGGTGGTTCGCAACAAGGAAGACCTCCGGCACGAGGATGTGAGAGATGTTCATCTTTCGCGTGCCGGAGATCCCATCAGCATTACTGACGAGTCATCAAGAGGTCGTGAGGACGATCTTTCCGAAGAGTTCGCCGGAGGCCATCTTCTCGAAGCCCTCCCGCGCCCGGTCCAGCGGCAGTACCTCGTCGACGACCGGACGGACGCCCGTCGCCGCGCAGAACGACAGCAGGTCCTCCAGCTCGTCCTTGGAGCCCATCGTCGAGCCGACGACCTTCAGCTCCAGGAAGAAGATCCGGGTCAGCTCGGCATGCGCGGGCCGGTCCCCGCTCGTGGCGCCCGAGATGACCAGAGTGCCGCCCGGCCGCAGCGACTTGACCGAGTGCGACCAGGTCGCGGCGCCGACGGTCTCGATGACCGCGTCCACCCGCTGCGGCAGCCGCGCCCCCGGCTCGTACGCCTCGACGGCACCGAGCTCGACGGCGCGCTTGCGCTTGGCCTCGTCGCGGCTGGTGGCGAAGACCCGCAGGCCCGCCGCCTTGCCGAGGGCGATCGCGGCGGTGGCCACGCCGCCGCCGGCGCCCTGCACGAGCACCGAGTCCCCGGGCCGTACACCGGCGTTGGTGAAGAGCATGCGGTACGCGGTGAGCCAGGCGGTGGGCAGACAGGCGGCCTCCTCGAAGGAGAGCTCCTTCGGCTTGGGCAGCACGTTCCAGCGGGGGACGGTCACCCGCTCGGCGAACGTGCCCTGGTACCGCTCGGTGAGGATGGAACGGGGCTCGTCCGGCCCGACACCGTGGCCGGTCTGGCCGATCACGGAGTGCAGGACGACCTCGTTGCCGTCCTCGTCGATGCCGGCGGCGTCGCAGCCGAGGATCATCGGCAGCTTCTCCTCGGGCAGTCCGACCCCGCGCAGGGACCACAGGTCGTGGTGGTTGAGCGAGGCGGCCTTGACGGTGACGGTGGTCCAGCCGGGCCGGACCTCGGGCTCGGGACGGTCGCCCAGGACGAGTCCGTTCAGGGGCTGGTCGCGGTCGATTCGGGCAGCGTAGGCAGCGAACATGGCCCCGACCCTAGGGTCGGACGGCCAGGCGGCGGAACCACGCCCCCGTGTGACACATGCCTCCGCCGCCGAACCGACGGCCCGCACACGCCGCAGGGCCCCGTCCCGGCGTGCCGGAACGGGGCCCTGTCGGGGGCTCAGGTACGAGCTCAGCGGCGCGCGACGCCCTCCGCACGGGCGGCGGCGGCCACCGCGGCCGTGACGGCCGGGGCGACCCGCTCGTCGAACGGCGACGGGATCACGTAGTCGGCGGCGAGCTTGTCGCCGACCACGTCCGCGAGCGCGTTCGCCGCGGCGATCTTCATGCCCTCGGTGATCCGGGAGGCCCGGACCTGGAGCGCACCGGCGAAGATGCCGGGGAACGCGAGGACGTTGTTGATCTGGTTCGGGTAGTCCGAACGCCCGGTCGCCACGACGGCCGCGTACTTGTGCGCGATGTCGGGGTGGACCTCGGGGTTCGGGTTGGCCATGGCGAACACGAAGGCGTTCGGGGCCATGGAGGCGACGGCCTCCTCGGGGACCGTACCGCCGGAGACGCCGATGAAGACGTCGGCGCCGGCGAGGGCGGTCTCCAGGGAGCCGGTCAGGCCCGCCTTGTTGGTGATCTCGGCCAGCTCGCGCTTGACCTCGGTGAGGTCCTCGCGGTCGCGGCTGACGATGCCCTTGCGGTCGGCGACGGCGACGTCGCCGAGGCCGGCCTCCAGCAGGAACTTGGCGATGGCGACACCGGCCGCACCGGCGCCGGAGATGACCGCGCGCAGGTCGCCGAGGGTCCGGTCGGTCAGCTTCGCCGCGTTGCGGAGGGCGGCGAGGGTGACGATCGCGGTGCCGTGCTGGTCGTCGTGGAAGACCGGGATGTCGAGGCGCTCCTGGAGCTTGCGCTCGATCTCGAAGCACCGCGGGGCCGAGATGTCCTCCAGGTTCACTCCGCCGAACGACGGGGCGAGCCGGACGACGGTCTCGACGATCTCGTCGGCGTCCTTGGTGGCGAGGGCGATCGGAACCGCGTCCACGCCGCCGAACTGCTTGAAGAGGATGGCCTTCCCCTCCATGACCGGGAGGGAGGCCTCCGGGCCGATGTCGCCGAGGCCGAGCACCGCCGTACCGTCGGTCACGACGGCCACGACCTGGGACTTCCAGGTGTAGTCGTTGACCAGCTCGGGCTGCTCGGCGATCGCGGTGCACACCTTGGCGACGCCGGGCGTGTACGCGAGGGACAGGTCGTCCTTGTCCCGGAGGGGAACGGTGGCCTGCACGGCCATCTTGCCGCCCCGGTGAAGGGCGAAGACAGGATCGAAGGGCTCGGGAGCCCCGTCCGTACCACTGTCATTGCGAGGATTGACGATCTCCGCTGCCATTGGGAAGACCCCTTAAGTCTGTTTCATTTGAGGGTGGCCACTCCTGGTTGAGGAGGGGTGGGGAGGCACCGCGGCCGCCTTGTCTGGCAGCCGCTCGGGCGCGCCGCACAACGCGCCCTGAGCCCCGGATGAGGGGTGTAAGGATCCTTCTTACCGGACGGACGGCACCGCAGACGAGTCCATAACCACTCGGTGACGCGACTCATACCGAGAGCATCCGGACACGGATGGAGCGCGACACGTCACCCGATGTCCACATAGATGCCCACGGCACCCGAATGGCCGCCTTCGGCTCGTCCGAATGGCGAGATCAACCGCAGATTTTCCGGTGATGGGGAAGGGATCCCGAAGAAGGTCCGGCCTTGATGTACCGGCCTGTCGCGATTCGGGGGTCACCCGTTACCCGATTTTGACATCCATGGCCGTCGGTTTGAGGCAGTCCGAATGGCAAGATGCCGTAATCACACGAGGTCGCGACACTCGAAGACGCGTACGTGACCTGCTGGCAAGCCCCTCACACGCCGGAGGAACCCGACCATGACCGCACGCTCCACGCGCTGTACGACCGCCGCCAAGACCCGCACGTCCCGTCTTGCCGCGGTCGCCGCCATCGCGGTCGCCGGCTCGATGCTGCTGACCGCCTGCGGCGACCAGACCTCGGGCGGCTCCTCGACCCCGACGAAGGACGGCGGCTCCGCCTCCGCCAACACCGCGCCGCTGTTCTCGAAGCTCCCGGCCGACATCCAGAAGGCCGGCGTCATCAAGGTCGGCACGGACGCCACGTACGCCCCGATGGAGTTCAAGAAGGGTGCGGAGATCGTCGGCATCGACCCCGACGTCGCCGCCGCCCTGTCGAAGCAGCTCGGCGTGACGTTCGCGTTCGAGAGCGGCACCTTCGACACCCTGCTCACCTCGATGACGACCGGCCGCACCAACGTCGTCATGTCCTCGATGACGGACACCAAGGCCCGCCAGGAGGGCCTGGACGACAAGGGCAAGAAGACCGGCGCCGGCGTCGACTTCGTCGACTACTTCTCCGCCTCCACCGGCATCCTGGTGAAGAAGGGCAACCCGGAGAACATCAAGTCCCTCGACGACCTGTGCGGCAAGAAGCTCGCGGTGCAGCGCGGCACGACGTACGAGCAGGCCGCCAAGGACCAGGCCGCCAAGTGCGAGAAGGACGGCAAGCCGAAGCTGACCTTCGAGTCGTACCCGACCGACGCCGAGGCGCAGACCCGCGTCAAGGCCGGCGGCGCCGTGGCCGACCTCAACGACTCGCCGGTCGCCGCCTACATCGCCCAGACGGCCGGTGGCGGCAACGACTTCGAGGCGATCGCCAACAAGACGGACGCGGGCCTCTTCGGCATCGCCGTCGACAAGAAGAACACCCAGCTGCGGGACGCGCTCAAGGAAGCCCTCGACGCGGCCATCAAGGACGGCAGCTACAAGGCCGCCCTCGACAAGTGGAACGCCGGTGACGGCGCCATCCCCGCGGCCAAGATCAACGGCGGCTCCTGACCCTCTCCCGCAAGACTGAAGGGCAGTCGTTGTGACTGACAAGATCGACAAGGTTCCTGCCGGGGCGCCCGCCCCGGCGGGAGTCCCGCCGGAGGCCATCAAGGCCATTCCGGTCCGCCACTACGGGCGCTGGGTCGCCGGCGTCGTGGTGGTGGCCCTGCTGGTGCTCATCGGGTACGCCTTCTCCCAGGGCAACGTGCGCTGGGCGACCGTGCCGGAGAAGCTGTTCGACTCCACCATCCTGAGCGGTCTCTGGCACACCATCCTCATCAGCGTGGCCTCGATGGCCCTCGGTCTGGTGCTCGGCGTGGTGTTCGCCGTGATGCGTCTGTCGAAGAACCCGGTGACCAGTTCGGTCGCCTGGCTCTACATCTGGATCTTCCGCGGCACGCCGGTCTACGTGCAGCTGCTGATCTGGTTCAGCCTCGCCCTGATCTTCCCGGTGTTCAACATCGGGTTCTACAAGGACGAGATGACCGACGTCATGACCCCCTTCCTGGCCGCCCTGCTGGGCCTCGGCCTGAACGAGGGCGCGTACATGGCGGAGATCGTCCGCGCGGGCATCCAGTCGGTCGACGAGGGTCAGACCGAGGCCTCGCACGCCCTGGGCATGAGCCAGGCGAAGACGATGCGCCGGGTGATCCTGCCGCAGTCGATGCGGGTGATCATCCCGCCGACCGGCAACGAGTTCATCAACATGCTGAAGACCTCTTCGCTGGTCGTGGCCGTGCAGTACCCGGATCTGCTGCGCGCCGCGCAGGACATCGCCTCGACCTCGTTCGCGGTCATGGAGATGTTCTTCGTCGCCTCGATCTGGTACCTGATCCTGACCTCGGTGTTCAGCGTGGGCCAGTACTACCTGGAGCGGCACTACGCCCGCGGCTCCCTGCGGTCCCTGCCGCCCACGCCGTGGCAGAAGATCAAGGCGAACCTCTCCCGATTCTCCAACCGTGAGGCGGTGGCCAAGTGACCGCAATGGTGAAGGCCGAGGGCGTCCACAAGTCCTACGGCGCCGCGCACATCCTCAGGGGAATAGACCTTGAGGTGCAGAACGGCGAGGTGTTCTGCCTGATCGGCCCGTCCGGTTCCGGCAAGTCCACCTTCCTGCGCTGCATCAACCACCTGGAGAAGATCAACGCCGGCCGTCTCTCGGTCGACGGCCAGCTGGTCGGGTACCGCCAGAAGGGCGACAAGCTCTACGAGCTGAAGGACAGCGAGGTCGCGCTCCAGCGCCGCGACATCGGCATGGTCTTCCAGCGCTTCAACCTGTTCCCGCACATGACGGCCCTGGCCAATGTCATGGAGGCGCCGATGCAGGTGAAGGGCGAGACGAAGGCCGTCGCGCGTGAGCGTGCCCAGCGGCTCCTCGACCGGGTGGGCCTCGCGGACAAGGCCGGGAACTACCCCTCGCAGCTCTCCGGCGGCCAGCAGCAGCGTGTGGCCATCGCCCGCGCGCTGGCGATGGAGCCGAAGCTGATGCTCTTCGACGAGCCCACCTCGGCTCTCGACCCCGAGCTGGTCGGTGACGTCCTCGACGTCATGCGCGACCTGGCCGAGTCGGGCATGACCATGGTCGTCGTCACCCACGAGATGGGCTTCGCCCGCGAGGTGGGCGACTCGCTGGTGTTCATGGACGGCGGCGTGGTGGTCGAGTCGGGCCACCCGAGGGACGTCCTGACCAACCCGCAGCAGGACCGGACGAAGGCATTCCTGTCGAAGGTCCTGTAGGACGCACACAGGAAGAAGGGGCGGTACGGGATCACCTGTACCGCCCCTTCTCTCATTTCGGGTTCTCGGATTTTCGGGTTCTCGGGCTACTTCACCGCGAGCACCAGGGCGTCGGAGGGCGAGGCCCACACCGCCCGGGCCTCGCCGAAGCCGGCGGCACGGAGGGTGTCGGCGTGCCAGCCGAGGGGCGGCGTGTCGCCGTCGGCGTGCTCGCCGTAGATCTCGAAGCGGCGGGCGGTGGGCTCGGCGAGGACGGGGTCCTTGGCGGCGAGGGCCCACCACTCGGCCCAGTCGAGGACCCCGGCGGCCTTCTCGCGGTCCATGCGGGCATGGCGCTGGGCGCGCTCGGCGGCGTTGATGCGCGGGGTGGCCGTGTCGATCATGTGGTCGGCGTTCATGAAGACGCCGCCGTCGCGGACGAGACCGGCCAGCTGCCCGTAGAGGACGGCCAGGGGCTCGCTGTGGAGCCAGTGGAGGGCCGTGGCGGTGAGGACGACGTCGTACGAGTCGTGGGGCAGCCGCGCGGCCCACGCGGGATCCTTGAGGTCGGCGGTCACGAAGGTGACGCGCTCGTCGCCGGCGAAGTACCCCTCGGCGATGGCGAGCAGGGCGGGGTCGAGATCGACACCGGTACTGGTCGCCTCCGGGAACCTCCGGAGGAGCCGATCCGTGATACTTCCCGTACCGCACGCGAGGTCGAGGACCCGGGGCTTCGGTCCCACCAGGGCCTCGACCATGTCGAGCATCACCCGGAACCGCTCCTCACGGTCCGGCATGTACCACTCCTGCTGACGGTCCCAGCTCTGCTGCCAGCCCGCCCAGTCGGTTCCGGTCATCGCCGCTCCTCCCCACTCTTCGTAATACCCTCGTAGGGGAAACAGCCGTTACCCCTACCGACCGAGACCCTAGCCCGCCGGAGTAAGGACTACAAGTGGAACTGGCCTATTACTCGGATTACGCCGTGCGTCTGGTCAACACCGAGGAGCCGGCCCGCAACAAGGACGCCCTGACCTCCGTCGAGGTGATCCGCGAGCTCTTCGGCCAGGCCACCCAGATGGCCCGGCGGGCGACCGACTCCGACGTGACCCGCTTCCGGTCGGTACGCACCCGCCTGCGGGCCGTCTTCACCGCGGCCGACGAGGGCGACCACACCGGCGCCGTGGACCTCCTGAACTCCCTGCTCCTGGAGTTCCCGGTCAGCCCCCAGATCTCGGGCCACGACACCCTCGACGAGGAGGGCCGCCCGCGCTGGCACATGCACCTCGCCGACCACCCCTCGAACGCGACCTCGGGCTACGCGGCGATCGCGGCGATGGGCCTCGCCTTCCACCTGACCGAGTTCGGCGCGGACCGGCTCGGCCTGTGCCAGGCGCCGCCCTGCCGCAACGCGTACCTCGACACCTCCACCAACCGCTCCCGCCGCTACTGCTCGGACCGCTGCGCGACCCGGGCCAACGTGGCCGCCTACCGCGCCCGCAAGCGCCTGGAGGCCGAGCGGCCCGACCACACGGGCCTCACCGACGAGAACAGCCAGGAGAGCACCACCCCGGCCGACCGCTGACGCCCCGGCGTCACGGGCCGGTACCGCGCCCGCACCCGCCCGAGGATCAGCTCGGGCGGTACGGCCCCGAAGACCCGGCTGTCCCCCTCGGCGTCCGGGTTGTCGCCCAGCACCCACCAGCCGCCGTCACGTCGCTCGATCAGCCGCTTCACGATGAGCAGATCCTGCTGGAGCGGATGCCGCAGCACGGCCACACCGCCGGGCCTCAACCGGCCGCCGTAGTGCACGAGCAGCTGATCGCCGTGGAGCAGTGTGGGCACCATCGACACCCCCGTGACCTCGGCAATCCCGAACGGCGCCCCGGCCGCATCCACCCGCTCCGGCCCCGATTCCCTCATCCGCACTCCCGACCCACGCGCCGGCGCACCCCGCCGACCCGTCTCGTCCACTCGTACACGAGTCCCATGGTGACCCTGGACTTTTGACCTAAGCCCCAGGGGGCGCCCGCGAAAACGCCCTTCTCACCGAGTAATGTCCCACCTGAGAAGACGATCACGAGGAAGGACGGCTCAATGCTCTCCCGCCTGTTTGCCCCCAAGGTGAAGGTCAGCGCCCACTGCGACCTCCCGTGCGGCGTGTACGACCCGGCCCAGGCCCGCATCGAGGCCGAGTCGGTCAAGGCTGTCCAGGAGAAGTACCTGGCGAACGAGGACGCGCACTTCCGTGCCCGCGCCACGGTCATCAAGGAGCAGCGCGCGGAGCTCGCGAAGCACCACGTCTCGGTGCTCTGGAGCGACTACTTCAAGGCCCCGCACTTCGAGAAGTACCCGCAGCTCAACCAGCTGGTCAACGACACCCTGAAGGCCCTCTCGGCCGCCAAGGCGTCGACCGACCCGAAGACGGGCGAGAAGGCGCTGGAGCTCATCGCCGAGATCGACCGCATCTTCTGGGAGACGAAGAAGGCCTGACCTCCGGTCATGCCGTCGGGCCGCGGTTTCCCCGCTCGCCCGGCTTCCTTCCCGGCCCGCACCCGGTCCGCAGGCCGCCTTCACGGCGTCCATGGCGGTCCGGGTGCGGTCTTTTCCGGCCGTGTTCAGTCACTAGGCTGCGGAGCATGAACGCGCAGTCGCCCCCGCTCCTGACCCCGGAAGCCGCCCGGCGCCTCCAGGGCATGCTCCGGGCCGAGATCGGCCCGGGTCTGAGCGAGCGTGAGCTCGACGCGGTCGAGGCGCGGTTCGGCTTCACCTTCTCGGCCGATCACCGGGTGTTCCTCGGCGCCGGGCTCCCGCACGGCTCGTCGCGGTGGCCCGACTGGCGGAACGGCGACCCCGAAGACCTGGCCGAGCGACTGGCGCGGCCGGTGGAGGGCGTGCTCTTCGACGTGGAGCACAGCCGGTTCTGGCATCCCGCCTGGCCGTCGCGGCCCTCCGAGACGTCCGACGCGCTGCGCGTCGCGCGGACCGAGCTGGAGGGCGTGCCGCAGCTGGTCCCGGTCTACGGACACCGCTACCTGCCCGGCACGGCGGGCGAGCACGGGCACCCCGTCCTGTCCGTCTACCAGACCGACATCATCCTGTACGGGAACGACCTCACCGACTACGTCCACCATGAATTCGCCGGCCGATCGAGCGACCTCCTCGCCCGTACGACCGTCGACTTCTGGTCGTACTTCGTCGAAGGCGGACCGGGCATCGACGTCACCGCACCCACGCCGTTCACGCCGTACGCCCTGAGCGCGCAGGAGGCCGTCGACTGCCTCCGGATGCTGGCCCTGGAGCGCCTGATCGGCCGACGGCACCACCCGGAGCAGCTCGTCGAAGCCGGCCTCGCGGCCCTGGTCCTCGATGTCGAGTCGGAGTCCCTCCCCCTCCTCGCCGGCCTCACCCGCACCGAACACGACCAAGCCGCGGACCTGTTCGACCGCGTACTGACCGAACTCGGCCTGCTCCAGGACCTCCCCGCCGACACCACCGACCTTCCCTGGGAAACCGCCCGCTGGGAACTCGTCCGCTGGTGGCTCCGGTTGATCGTGAACGACAGCCTGGCCCCCGGCCCCGGCGGTGACCTGATCACGTACGAAGGGTGGGCCGCACTGGCCCGGCCGCACTCGCTCCGGCCACTGGTCGACAAGACCGGCGCCTACAACGACTGGGCGGCGGTCGGACGCGGCGACCGGGAGCACCTGGCGGCAGCGATCGCCGAGGAGGCGAAACGCCTGCTCGACGGCGCCTGGCCGCCGCCGGACTGATGCCGGGTGAGCCGACGCGCCGAGCCGCGTCCCCTCTAGGCCGGATCCACCGGCAGGGTGTAGCGGCGCTTCTCCTTGGACGTCGCGCCCAGGCGGTCGTAGAAGCGGATCGCGCCCTCGTTCCAGGCCGGCGTCTGCCACTGGATCTCCGTCAGGCCCAGGGCGCGCGCCTCCGCGCGGACGGCGTCGATCAGGAGCGGCCCGAGGCCGTGGCCCCGGGCCGTGGAGGTGAGGTAGAGGCAGTCCATGTGGAGGTACGCGACGCCGTCCCAGGTGGAGAGCTCGGGCGCGCAGGTGGCGTAGCCCGCGAGGCTCCCGTCCGGAAGCTCGGCGACGAAGCAGCGGAGGCGGGGCAGCTCGCCGCCGGGCCCCGGACGTCCGGGCAGCTCGTCGCCCCGGGCCCCCTCGCCGAAGAGGAGGATCGCCAAGCGGGGCGCCAGGTCCGGTGTCGGAGGTGCGGCTTTCTCGTACTCGGCGTGTTCGGCGACGAGTTCGACGATCCGTCCCAGGTCCTCCGCGCGGGCGCGGCGGACCGCGGCCCTTCCGTCCCCGCCGTCACGATCGCTCATACGGCCATCATGCACGGCCCCACCGACAGCCCGGCGGCCGCTCCCTGGCGGCGCAGCCACTCGCGGTACGGGGCGGCGCGCAGGGCCACCTCGCGGTAGGCGGCGGACAGCTCCGCGTACAGCGTGTCCAGGGGCGTCTCCGGGCGCGCGTACAGCAGCAGCCGGACGGCCAGCGGGTCGCCGCGCAGGGGGCGGATCGCCATGTCCTCGCGGGGTACCGAGGTCGGCTGGCAGGGGGCGACGGCCTCGCCGAGGACGATGAGCGACGCGGCCGTGTGGTAGTCGCCGTGCAACAGCGGCGGGTCGATGCCGGCCGCTCCGAGGACCCGCCGGAGGCCGTCCCATTCGCCGTCCACGGTCGGGTCGACCATCCAGTGGTCACGGGCGAGGTCGGCGAGGTCGACGACGGGTGCCGCGGCGGCGGGGTGGTCGCGGGCCATGGAGATGAACTGCGGTTCGCGGGCGACCAGGACCCGTCGCTGAAGCCCCTCGGGCACCCGTAACGGGCAGCCCTCGACCTCGTGGACGAAGGCCACGTCGAGCTGGCCCGCCGCGACCGTGCTCAGCAGCGCGTGGGCGGAGACGTCCACGCGGAGGCCGACGTCCGTGCCGGGCAGCCGCTGGCGGAGCCGGCGCAGCCAGCCAGGGAGCGCCCGGCTGGCGGTGGAGCCGACGCGGAGTCCGGGGCCCTCCGTACGGGCGACCGCCGCCCGGGTCTCGGTGACCAGCGCGGCCATGTCCGCGACGAGGGGGCGGGCCCGGCTGAGCACGGAGCGGCCGAGCGGGGTGGGCAGGCAGCCGGTGCGGCCGCGGGAGAAGAGTTCGGCGCCGAGGGAGTTCTCGATCCGGCGCAGTTGGGTGGTCAACGAGGGCTGGCTCATGCCCAGTTGCCGCGCCGCCTTGTGCAGGCTGCCGGCGTCCGCGATGGCGCAGAGCGCGCGCAGATGTCTCACCTCCAGCTCCATGCCCCCGAGGGTAGGGCGGCGGCCTGTGTCGCACCAGACAGCCGGAGCGCGTCAAATACCTTGGTTTTCAAGGTAGTTGGGTGGATCCATCCGGGTGATGTGGGCGGGCTATCGGCAATTGACATCATCCCCACACGCCCCGGCTTCCCCGAGACTCGCTCCGACCCCCTACAGGAGGAGCCCCCCATGCGTCACCCCAAGGTCCTCAACTCCGTACTGACGGCCGCCCTCGGCCTCGGCCTCGCCGCCTCGCTCGGTACGGCTCCGGCAGCGGCCGCTCCGGCCGCCGTTCCCGCCGCCGGCGCCGCCGCCGTGGCGTACGCCGGTTCGGCCGAGGAGGCCAAGGCGAACCAGGCCTTCTTCGACGCCGTCGTGAAGTCGGTGGCTAAGAAGCGGGCCGCCAACCCTGGCGCGGCCGCGGTCACCGTCGTCTACAGCGCCGCCAACGCGCCGAGCTTCCGCACCCAGATCGCCCGCTCCGCCCAGATATGGAACGGCTCGGTGGTGAACGTCCGGCTCGTCGAGGGCAGCAACCCGGACTTCACCTACTACGAGGGCAACGACTCCCGCGGCTCGTACGCGAGCACCGACGGCCACGGCAGCGGCTACATCTTCCTCGACTACCGGCAGAACCAGCAGTACAACTCGACCCGCGTGACGGCCCACGAGACCGGGCACGTCCTCGGCCTGCCGGACCACTACAGCGGGCCGTGCAGCGAGCTGATGTCGGGCGGCGGCCCCGGCACGTCCTGCCAGAACGCCCAGCCGAACGCCCAGGAGCGCTCCCGCGTCGACCAGCTGTGGCGGTACGGGCTCACCTCCGCGTTCAAGACCTCCTGATCCCCGGGAAGCGTCCGTACGCGTACGAAGAGGACGGCGGCGCCCGCGAGGGGCGCCGCCGTCCGGCGTTCGGGTGGGGTACGGGACCCTGAGTGTCAGGCCGCCCGGGTCTCGCGGGCCGCCTGGGTGTCAGGCTGCCGGGGTCTCGCGGGCCGCCTGGGTGTCAGGCCGCCGGGGTGTCGCGGGCCGCCTGGGTGTCAGGCCGCCTGGAGGAGCCGGCGGCCGAAGTCGGCGCCGGGCGGAAGCTGGCGCCGGACCCGGTCCAGCGCCCCCTCGAAGTCACCCCCGGCGACGCACGATTCGAAGGCGGCGCCACCGTAGTGGAGCGTCAGGCTGAGGTCCGAACGCTCACCGAGCGTCAGCAGACAGCTCAGCGTGGCCTGTTGGGTCACGCCGTCCATGACGACGGGGAGCGGCAGGTCCCACTCCAGGACGCAGCCGAAGAGGGCCTGCCCGCCGCTCTCGGCGGCGCTGAGCGCGGCGAAGGTCGCGCCCGTGTACTCGACCCCCCTGATCCGGGTGGCGACGTGCCGCCCGGTGGCCGTGATGACGATCGCTTCCGCGCCGCTGCGGTCCCGGTACCAGCCGGTCCAGACTTCTGTCGACTCCGATGACATGCGCGGACTGTAGCGGTATGACCGGCTCCGGCGCGCGGCCGGTCACCCAGTGGCCGGACTTCTCCCGATCTCGCCGTTCTTGCCGGTCACGTGCGCGCTCGTGGCTTCCGCACCCGGGTCAGGACCCCGTGTGGCCCGCGCCTCCGTGCCTCCGTACAGCGGGCAGTCCGGATTGCGGCACGGCTGCACTTCCCACTCCGGCACCCAGGCCCCGAGGACCTTGTGCCGGGTGGCCAACTTGTCGCGCGGTCCACCACAGGCCGGGCACGTGGGCTCGGCCAAGGAGTCCCGCGTCGTGCGAGGCACCTCGTCACCCATGGTTCCAGGGTAGGACGCCTCGCGCGGGCCCGCTCCCCGCCGCTACCGCTGCCTGGTGTACGTACGGACGAGCACGCCGTTGTCGAAGGTGCGCACCTCGCCGAGCGTGAAGTCGCGGGGCTCGAAGCCGGCGCCGAACATCGGCATGCCGGAGCCGTAGACCTGCGGATACGTCTTGACGACCAGCTCGTCGATCTCCTCGATGAGCTCGCCCGCGATGGTGGAGCCGCCGCAGAGCCAGATGCCCAGGGGGCTCTCCTCGGCCTTGAGCTCGCGGACGCGGCCGACCAGGTCGTCGGCGATCAGCTCGACGTTGGCGTCGGGCGACTCGGTCAGCGACCGGGTGGCGACGAACTCGCGCAGATGGCCGTAAGGGCTGGTGACGCCGATGTCCAGGGCGAGCTGGTACGACTTCAGCCCCTGGACGACGGTGTCGAAGTGCTTGTTGTCGCCGTCGATCCCGAACGCCTCCCGGCCCTGCGTCGGGATCGTCTCGGGGTACTCGGCGCCCATGAACTGCAGGTACTGCGCGTCCACGAACTTGAACATGGACGTGGCATCGCCCTCGGGGTCACCGATGAAGCCGTCGATGGTGCAGGCGATGTAATAGGTGAGCTTGCGCAAACCGGTCCTCTTCGTCTTCGGGGGTGGGCTGCGATCGCAACCACGACGGCTATAGTGCTTCACTTGTAGTGGTTTCGCAAGCCCCATCGTCAAAGGAGTCGGAAATGGCGAGAAACCCGGAACGCCGTACGGCACTGCTCGACGCCGCGATCGAGGTGCTGGCGGACGAAGGCGCCCGCGGGCTGACCTTCCGGGCCGTCGACGCCCGGGCCGGGGTCCCCACGGGCACCTCGTCCAACTACTTCGCCGACCGGGACCAGGTGCTGTCCGAGGTCGCCGACCGGATCTTCGTCCGGCTGACGCCCGAGCCCGGCGCCGTCGACACCGCGATGCTGCCGGAGCCCAGCCGCGCCCTCGTCGTCGAGCTGATGCGCTGGCTCGCCCGGCGCATGGCCGCCGAGCGCACCTGCTACCTGGGCCTCTTCGAGCTGCGCCTGGAGGCCGCGCGCCGGCCCGAGCTCCAGAAACGGTTCACCCAGGTACTCAGGGACGACCTCGACCTGAACATCCGGCTGCACGTCGAATCCAGGATGCCCGGGGACGCGGACACGGTCCGGGTGCTCTACTTCGCCCTCACCGGCCTGCTGCTCGACCACTTCACCGTCCCCGGCCTCCACGCCGAACGGGACCTGGACGAGCTGGTCGAGACCGTGGTGGACCGGATCGTCCCGGAGGGGTGACCACACTCCCGCCGGCCCCGGCAGCCCCGGCCCCGGCGGCCCCCGGCACTTCCGGCAGGCCTCAGCGCGTACGCCGGGTGACGAACTCCGCGAGGGCGAGCAGGTCCCCCGCCGCCGCCAGGTCCGGGACCGCCTGCGCCAGGTACTCGACGGCACGGCCCATCCGCTCGGCCGCCTGGGCCTGTGCCCAGTCCCGGCCGCCGGCCCGCTCGACCGCGTCCGCCGCCGCCCGTACCGCCGCCGCGTCGAGGGTCGGACGGCCGTAGAGCTCGGCCAGTTCGTTCCCCGCGGGGGTCCCCGAGGCGAGCGCCGCCACCACGGGCAGCGACTTCTTGTGGGCGACGAGGTCCGCGCCAGCCGGCTTGCCCGTACGGTCCGGGTCGCCCCAGATCCCGATGAGGTCGTCGATCAGCTGGAACGCGAGTCCGGCCTCGCGCCCGAAGGCATCCATCGCCGCGACCTCCTCCTCGCCCGCGCCCGCGTAGAGCGCGCCGATGGCACAGGAAGCGCCGAGCAGGGCACCGGTCTTGGCGGTGGCCATGGCCAGGCACTCGTCGAGCGAGACGTCGAGCGGCGCGCGCTGCTCGAAGGCGCAGTCCGCCTGCTGCCCCGCGCAGAGCTCGATGATGCAGGCGGCGAGGCGCGCGGCGGCGGCCGGCGACGCGGGGTGCGGGTCCTCGGCGAGCAGCCGCAGGGCGAGTGCGCTCATCGCGTCGCCGGCGATGAGGGCGTCGGGGATGCCGAAGACGGTCCAGGCGGTGGGCCGGTGCCGCCGGGTCGGGTCCTCGTCCACGATGTCGTCGTGGAGCAGGGTGAAGTTGTGCGCGAGCTCGACCGCCGCCGCGGCCTTCACGGCCTGGGCCGACTCGGCTCCGAGGGCGCGGGCCGCCGCGAGGACCAGCGCCGGCCTGATCGCCTTGCCGGCCTGTCCGGCGGCCGGGGTGCCGTCGGCGTGCTCCCAGCCGAAGTGGTACATCGCCACCCGCCGTATGGAGCCCGGCAGGGACTCGACGGTGGAGCGGAGTTGGGGATGGACGGCGGTCCGCGTCTGGTCCAGGAGCATCACGGCCCCCTGCCCGTCGGTGACGGCATCCGCGCTGGTCATGGCCACGGTCACTCCTTCATGTCCTTCGCGGTGCGAGCGCTGGGAGCGCCCGGGGGCGGGCGGGTTCGGACCCGCCCCCGGGCGTCACCGGCTCAGCGCCAGCGGCTGACCTCGACGTTCTCCAGGATGCCGAGTGCGTCCGGGACGAGGATGGCCGCCGAGTAGTAGGCGGTGACGAGGTAGGAGATGATCGCCTGCTCGTCGATGCCCATGAAACGGACCGAGAGGCTGGGCTCGATCTCGTCGGGGAGGCCGGTCTGGTGCAGACCGATCACGCCCTGGTCGGCCTCGCCCGTACGCATGCAGATGATCGAGGTGGTCCGGGCGTCGGAGACCGGGATCTTGTTGCACGGGTAGATCGGCACGCCGCGCCAGGTCGGGATGCGGTTGCCGTTGACGTCGATCGTCTCGGGCACGAGGCCGCGCTTGTTGAGCTCGCGGCCGAAGGCGGCGATGGCGCGCGGGTGGGCGAGGAAGAGCTTCGAGCCCCGGCGGCGGGAGAGCAGCTCGTCCATGTCGTCGGGGCTGGGGGCGCCGTCGTGGGGCTGGATCCGCTGCCCGTAGTCGCAGTTGGAGAGGAGGCCGAACTCCTTGTTGTTGATGAGCTCGTGCTCCTGGCGCTCGCGGAGCGCCTCGACCGTCAGCCGCAACTGCTGCTCGGTCTGGTTCATCGGCTGGTTGTAGAGGTCGGCGACGCGGCTGTGCACCTTCAGCACGGTCTGGGCGACGCTCAGTTCGTACTCGCGGGGCGAGGCGTCGTAGTCGACGTACGTGTGCGGGACGACCGCCTCGCCGACGTGGCCGGCGGAGAGGTCGATGGCGGCCTCGCCGTAGTGGTTGGTGCGCTGCTCGGGCAGGGCGGACGCGGCCTCCAGGTGGGCGGCGAGCGAGCCGACGCGGTCCGCGAGGTTCCGCACGTCGTCGCGGGTGAGCTCCAGGACCGTACAGGCGGTGGCGGCGCGGGCGGTCCAGCCCCAGACGGCGTCGCCGCTGGTCAGCGCGGACTCGCCGAGGTAGGCGCCGTCGGCGAGGACGCCGAGGACGGCCTCGTCCCCGTAGGGTCCCTCGCCGATCTGCTCGATCCGGCCGTGCGCGAGGAGGTACACGCGGTCGGTGGCGGCGCCGGTGGTCGCGATGATCTCGCCCGCCGCGTACTCCCGCTGCGAGCAGCGGGACGCGAGCTCGGTCAGGGCGTCCTCGTCCTCGTATCCGCGCAGGGCGGGAAGCTCTCCCAGCTCGGCGGGGATGACCGCGACACGCTGCCCCGTCTGGACGAAGGTGACGCGACCGTCGCCCACGGAGTAGCTGAGCCTGCGGTTCACCCGGTACGTACCGCCCTGCACCTGCACCCACGGCATCATCCGCAGGAGCCACCGGGAGGTGATCTCCTGCATCTGGGGCGCGGACTTGGTGGTCGTGGCGAGGTTCCGCGCGGCGGCGGTACCGAGACTCTGCTGCGGTGCCTGGTCCGTACGGACCTCGTCGCCAACCGAACCAACGGACATGGAACTCCCTCTCGTATACGTGAGTAGCGAGAGAAGCCTTTCAGCACGGAACGTGTCGGCGCCATTACACATTCGGGTGGGACTGTTCGACGAACTTCGGGGCATGTCACGTGATTTCCCACCCGAACAGCGGCGCACCGCGGGCCCCACGGGTCGTGTCCGGATCGGCTCGCACACCGCCCGAACGGATGGCCGCGGAGTGGCGGACTCCGGTACTCCGGAAGCTCACCCCGTTCCCCCGAAGGGAGTCGGTCATGGCCTCACCCATGTCCGCGAGCAGGTTCCTCGACGCGCTGCGCGACGAGGGCCTCGCGGTCGTCCAGGTCGGCGACTGGTCCACCCACAACCGCAACCACAAGGGCCCCTGGGGCCCGGTGCACGGCGTGATGATCCACCACACCGTGACCCGCGGCACCGCGAACACCGTCCGGATCTGCAGGGACGGTTACGAGGGGCTGCCGGGGCCGCTCTGTCACGGCGTGATCGCCAAGGACGGCACGGTCCACCTCGTCGGCTACGGCCGGGCCAACCACGCGGGGCTCGGCGACGACGAGGTGCTCAGGGCGGTCGTCGCCGAGCAGGGCCTGCCGCCGGACGACGAGGCCACGACGGACGGCAACCGGCACTTCTACGGGTTCGAGTGCGAGAACCTCGGCGACGGCGAGGACCCGTGGCCGAAGGTCCAGCTGGAGGCCATCGCGAAGGCGGCGGCCGCCGTGTGCCGGGTGCACGGCTGGACCCAGCGCTCGGTCATCGGGCACCGGGAGTGGCAGCCGGGGAAGGTGGACCCGCGCGGCTTCACGATGGCCTCGATGCGGGAGCGGATCGCCGACCGCCTGCGCTGACCGCGCGGAGCGGGACGGACAATGGCCGGGTGAACGCGTTCGATCTCTCCCGTCTGCGGCCCCGGCTCCCCTCGCCCCTGGAGCCGGTGGAGGACGAGCGCTTCGCCCGGCGCGGTCTCACGCTGCTGCTCAAGCGCGACGACCTCATCCACCCCGACCTGCCGGGCAACAAGTGGCGCAAGCTCGTGCTCAACCTGCGCGCGGCGGACGGCCGGCCGGTGCTCACCTTCGGCGGCGCGTACTCGAACCACCTGCGCGCCACGGCCGCCGCGGGCCGGCTCCTCGGCTTCCCCACGATCGGCGTCGTCCGCGGCGACGAGCTGGCCGGGCGCCCGCTGAACCCGTCCCTCGCGCGGTGCGCGGCGGACGGGATGCGGCTGGAGTTCACGGACCGTGCCACGTACCGCGCGAAGAACGACCCCGCCACGCTCGCCGCGCTCCTGGAACGGGCCCCCGCCGGGACGTACGTGGTCCCGGAGGGCGGCAGCAACGCGCTCGCCGTGCACGGGTGCGTGGAGCTGGGCCGGGAGCTCGCCGGGGCGGCGGACGTGGTCGCCGTCGCCTGCGGCACGGGCGGCACCCTGGCGGGCCTCGCGGCCGGCCTCTCCCCCGGGCAGCGGGCGCTGGGGGTCCCCGTCCTCAAGGGCGGCTTCCTGGGCGCGGAGGTCCGCGCCCTCCAGGAGGCGGCGTTCGGCGGCCCGCGCGGCGACTGGGCCCTCGACGAGCGTTTCCACTGCGGCGGTTACGCCCGTACGAGCCCGGCACTTGAGGCGTTCGCACAGGACTTCGAGGCGCGGCACGGACTCGCCATCGAGCGACTGTATGTCGCCAAAATGCTCCACGGACTCGTCACCCTCGCGGAGGAGGGCGCGTTCCCGGCGGGTACCCGGCTCGCGGCGGTGGTGACGGGCGCCCCCGATCCGCTCCCGGAAGCGTCACGACTGCCGTGATCCGCCGGACAGGCCCTAGTCCGCCGTCTCCTCGCGGTACGCGGCGGCCTCCTCCAGGTCGAGGCGGCGGAGCAGCGTCCGCATCATCTCGTCGTCGATGCGGCGCGCGTCGCGCAGTTGCACGAAGACCTCGCGCTCGGCGTCGATCATCTCGCGGGAGAGCCGCCGGTAGGTGTCGTCGACGGTCTCCCCGGTGGCCTCGTTGACCGCCCCGAGCCGCTCCCACACCGCGTTCCGGCGGCGTTCCAGGACCGTGCGCAGCCGGTCGGCGAGGGGCTTCGGGAGGGCGTTGCGCTCGTCGGCGAGGAGGGCGTCGAGGCGTTCCTCCGCGGCCCGGGAGGCCTCGCTCTGGGCCTGTGCCTCGGCGAGGGTCTCGGCGTACCGGTCGCGTCCGGGGAGCTTCAGGAGCCGGATGAGCGGGGGCAGGGTGAGGCCCTGCACCACCAGCGTGCCGATGACGGTGGTGAAGGTGAGGAAGAGGACGAGGTTGCGGGCCGGGAACTCCACCCCGTCCGTGACGACGGGGATGGAGAAGGCGATCGCGAGGGAGACCACCCCGCGCATGCCGGCCCAGCCGACGACGAGCGGGGCTCTCCAGTCCACTTCCGGCTCGCGCTCGCGCACGCGGACGGAGAGCCAGCGGGGCAGGAACGTCGCGGGGTAGACCCAGACGAACCGCACGACGACCACGGCCACGAAGACCCCGACCGCGTACCAGACGGCCTCCGCCATGCCGTACTGGCCGAGGCCCTGGACGACGTACGGCAGCTGGAGTCCGATCAGGGCGAAGACGGCGGACTCCAGGATGAACGCGACCATCTTCCAGACGGCCTCCTCCTGGAGCCGGGTCGCGAAGTCGACCTGCCAGGCGCGGTGGCCGAGGAAGAGGCCGACCACGACGACGGCGAGGACGCCGGAGGCGCCGACCTCCTCCGCCGCCGCGTAGGCGACGAAGGGGATGAGGAGGGAGAGGGTGTTCTGGAGGAGGGAGTCGCCGAGGCCGCGCCGGAGCCAGTGGATGGGGACCATGAGGACCAGGCCGACGCCGATCCCGCCGAGGGCCGCGAGGGCGAACTCCCCGATGCCGCCGGCCCAGCTGATGCCCTCGCCGACCGCCGCCGCGAGGGCGACCTTGTAGGCGGTGATGGCGGTGGCGTCGTTCACCAGGGACTCGCCCTGGAGGATCGTGGTGATCCGGCCGGGCAGGCCGAGCTTGCGGGCGATGGCGGTGGCGGCGACCGCGTCCGGAGGGGCGACCACCGCGCCGAGCACGAGCGCGGCGGTGAGCGGCAGGTCGGGGACGAGGACGTACGCGAGCCAGCCCACGGCCACGGTGGCGAAGAGGACGTAGCCGACGGAGAGCAGGGCGACGGGCCGGATGTTGGCCCGCAGGTCGAGGTAGGACGATTCGACGGCCGCCGTGTAGAGGAGCGGGGGCAGGATCAGCGGCAGCACGATGTGCGGGTCGAGCGTGTAGTCCGGCACTCCGGGTACGTACGAGGCGGCGAGGCCGGCGGCGACCAGGAGCAGCGGGGCCGGCACCGGGGTCCTGCGCGCGAACCCCGCGATCGCGGCGCTCGCCGCGACCAGTGCCACCAACTGCAGTGCGTCCATGACCGTGTGCCCGTCCCTGTCCGGTGTCGCAAAGTAACCTGGCCATCATGAGCGAGTGCCCGCACGTTGCCGAAATGCCGCGCCCCGAACCGGCGGCGCTGGCCGACACCTGTCCGGAGTGCCTGGCCGACGGGACGCACCCGGTCCAGCTGCGGCTCTGTCTGACCTGTGGACACGTCGGCTGCTGCGACTCGTCGGCGGGGCGGCACGCGACGGGGCACTTCTCCTCCACCGGGCACCCGGTGATGCGGACCTTCGAGCCGGGCGAGGCCTGGCGGTGGTGCTTCGTGGACAGTTCGATCGTCTGACGGCCGGGCCGCCCGGTACGGCGGTCCTTCCGACGGTTCGACGGCTTCCCCGTTGGGTACGTCATCCCTCCGCCCGTCGCTCGTTTTCGCCCTCCGCAGGCCTCTACCCACCGTCCGCATCCATGGGCCTACCATGGGTGACGAGCGTGGTCGGGGGCCCGGGGGGCTCACGGCGACACGGCGGGACGGATCGCGATAGCGTCACGGCGGACTGCGCAGCCCCCTGCGCACCGCCCGGTCCGGGGCCTCTCCCCCCGGACCCCGAATGAGCTTGTGCCACCTTGGAGGTGAGGGTGTCCCAGATCACAGGCGAGCCCGGGACCCAGGACTTCGTGGAAGTCCGGCTGCCCGCTGCGGGTGCCTATCTGTCCGTGCTGCGTACGGCCACGGCCGGCCTCGCGGCGCGCTTGGACTTCACCCTCGACGAGATCGAGGACTTGCGGATCGCCGTCGACGAGGCCTGCGCGATCCTGCTCCAGCAGGCCGTGCCGGGGTCCGTCCTCAGCTGCGTCTTCCGGCTGGTCGACGACTCGCTGGACGTGACGGTCTCCGCCCCGACGACCGACGGCCGGGCGCCGGAGCGGGACACCTTCGCCTGGACGGTGCTGTCGGCACTGGCCGGGAAGGTGGAGTCGTCGGTGGCCGATGACCGTACGGTCTCGATCAGCCTGTACAAACAGCGCGGCGCGGGGCCAGGCCCGGCGTGAGGAGCGGGGACGCGACGGCCGGCATCCCTGAGCAGCAGGCGCGGCCGCATGAGGTCGCTACGGAGCAGGCGGACCAGATGAGCGAGCACGAGCAGCACCACCAGGTTCCCGAGACACCCGGCCTCCCGGAGGTCTCGCCGACCTCCGGGACCTCCGAGGTCGCCGAGGTCTCCGAGGCCACTGGGGCTTCTTCGGGCCTGCCGAGCGCCGAAGAGGCCAAGGCGGACGAGGCGGACGAGGTCCCGGAGCCACCCTCCGTTCCCGGCCCGACCGACCGGAGCGGCGCCCGCGCCCTCTTCGTCGAGCTGCGCGAGCTGCCGGAGGGTTCCCCGGAGAAGGCGGAGCTGCGCAACCGGCTGGTCCGGATGCACCTGCCACTCGTGGAGCACCTGGCCCGGCGCTTCCGCAACCGCGGCGAGCCGCTGGACGACCTGACGCAGGTGGCGACGATCGGCCTGATCAAGTCGGTGGACCGGTTCGACCCGGAGCGCGGGGTCGAGTTCTCGACGTACGCGACCCCGACGGTCGTCGGCGAGATCAAGCGCCACTTCCGTGACAAGGGGTGGGCGGTCCGCGTGCCGCGCCGCCTCCAGGAGCTGCGGCTCTCGCTGACCACGGCGACGGCCGAGCTCTCCCAGCAGCACGGCCGCTCCCCGACGGTGCACGAGCTGGCCGAGCGGCTCGGGATCTCGGAGGAGGAGGTCCTGGAGGGTCTCGAGTCGGCGAACGCCTACTCGACGCTCTCCCTGGACGTCCCCGACACGGACGACGAGTCGCCGGCCGTGGCGGACACGCTGGGCGCGGAGGACGAGGCCCTGGAGGGGGTCGAGTACCGCGAGTCGCTCAAGCCGCTCCTGGAGGACCTGCCGCCCCGGGAGAAGCGAATCCTGCTGCTGCGTTTCTTCGGGAACATGACCCAGTCGCAGATCGCGCAGGAGGTCGGCATCTCGCAGATGCACGTTTCTCGGCTGCTGGCTCGGACCCTGGCGTCGCTGCGGGAGAAACTTCTCGTGGAGGAGTAGGGACTCGTTACGGAGTGTCCTGGCCGGGGCGCCGGATGCCGAGCGCCTCGGTCGTGGCCGGGTTCACCAGGAGGACGAGCCCGGTCACCGCGAAGGCGCCGAGGACGACACCGGCCGGGATCATCGCGCTGTTCGCCTGGAGCATCTGCCAGGCCACCGGCAGGGCCAGGATCTGGGTGATGACGGCCGGGCCCCGGCTCCAGGAGCGGCACAGCCACAGGCCGCGGGCGGCGGCGAGCGGGATCAGGCCGAGTGCGACGAGCGTCACCGCGCCGGTCAGGGCGCCGGTGAGGTCGCCGGTCCCGTCCGAGAGGGCTTTCACCAGCATGTACACGCCGCCGGCGAGGAGCCCGAGGGCCTCGATTCCGGCCACGGCCGCCGCGGCGGCGAGACGGGTGGGGCGGGAGGTCTGCTCCGTACTGCTGCTGCTCATGAAGGGCAGGGTATCCGGGGCGCCCGCCGGGCCGGGCAGGCCGGGGTGGACCCGGCGGCACCGCCGGGAAGACCCCACCGGGCGGCACCGCCGGGAGCACTGCCCCGAGCCCCGCGGAGTGTCCGACGGGTGGTCCTGGGCTGGGACAGGTACCGCCGGGTAGGTACGCTGGCGGTCATGCGCGCACTTCTCGTGGTCAATCCGGCAGCCACCACCACCAGTGCCCGCACCCGTGACGTGCTCATCCACGCCCTGGCGAGCGAGATGAAGCTGGAGGCGGTCACCACCGAGTACCGCGGGCACGCGCGCGACCTGGGGCGGCGCGCCGCCGACGAGGGCAACATCGATCTGGTCGTGGCCCTCGGCGGCGACGGCACGGTCAACGAGGTCGTCAACGGACTGCTGCACGGCGGGCCCGATCCGGACCGGCTTCCGGGTCTCGCGGTCGTCCCCGGCGGTTCGACCAATGTCTTCGCCCGCGCGCTCGGACTGCCGAACGACGCGGTGGAGGCGACCGGCGCCCTGCTCGACGCGTTGCGTGAGCGACGGGCACGCACAGTGAGCCTCGGGCTTGCGGCGGGGACCCCGGGCACCGAGGACGAAGCGGTGCCGTCGCGCTGGTTCACCTTCTGCGCCGGCCTCGGATTCGACGCGAGCGTCATCGGCCGGGTCGAACAGCAGAGGGAGCGCGGAAAGAGATCCACGCACGCCCTCTATCTGCGCCAGGTGTTCCGCCAGTTCCTGGAGGAGCCGCACCGGCGGCACGGCACGATCACCCTGGAGCGCCCCGGCGCGGAGCCGGTCGAGGACCTCGTCCTTTCCATAATCTGCAACACCTCCCCCTGGACCTACCTGGGCAATCGTCCGGTGTACGCGTCCCCGGAGGCGTCCTTCGAAACCGCTCTCGACGTGCTCGGACTGAGCCGTCTTTCCACTCCGGCGGTGGCCCGCTACGCCACTCAGCTGCTCACTTCCACGCCGGAGCGAGGGCCCCGCGGCAAGCATGCCGTGACTCTGCACGACCTGACCGACTTCACCTTGCATTCCAAGGTCCCCCTCCCCCTTCAGATGGACGGAGACCACCTGGGACTGCGTACGAGCGTGACGTTCACAGGCGTACGCCGTGCACTGCGTGTGATTGTGTGAGTGGAAGGGCCCAAAGTCCTTTCACTCGAACGTTTAGGCTGGCATCCACCCCTTAGAAGTACGGCTGTGACCTAGTCGACACCGAGGAATCAAAAAAAACTTTCCGGAAGGGGTTGTATCCGGTGTCGAGGTTTGCGAGTCTCTTCTTGGCGATCGGGACGGCCCGCAACACCGGCCTCCACTGAGAGCCAGAACCCCTCCTCAGTACCTGGACCACACCAGTTCATCTGGCAGTCGGCCCTTCACTTACGGGGGGATTCGTGAAAGCGTTCACATTCACAAGCAACCAGCTTGTAACACCCTAGAGAGGTAGCAGCCATGGACTGGCGTCACAACGCCGTTTGTCGTGAGGAAGACCCCGAGCTGTTCTTCCCCATCGGCAACACCGGTCCTGCGCTGCTGCAGATCGAGGAAGCCAAGGCCGTCTGCCGCCGCTGCCCCGTCATGGAGCAGTGCCTGCAGTGGGCGCTCGAGTCCGGCCAGGACTCCGGCGTCTGGGGTGGCCTCAGCGAGGACGAGCGCCGCGCAATGAAGCGCCGTGCCGCTCGCAACCGGGCGCGTAACGCTACCGCCTGACACCCCGCCGAAAGCCTGAGGCCAGCGGCGCATACATCGCGTATGCAATCACCGCCCTCGAGTCGCAGCGCGCAGCAGTAACCCACAGCATTCGAGCCCCGGACCGATCTCCTCGGTCCGGGGCTCGCTGCTGTGCCGCCCGCCTCAAGTGGTCACAGTGATCACGGCGGTTACAGCAATCACAGCGGTCACCGCGGTTACTTCTGCGGCAGTACGGGGATGTCGAGGATCACCTTCGTGCCGCGCTCGGCGCCGGGGACCATGTCGAAGGTTCCGCCCAACTCCCCCTCCACCAGCGTCCGTACGATCTGGAGGCCGAGGTTGCCGGCCCGCTGCGGGTCGAAGCCCTCGGGCAGACCGCGGCCGTCGTCCTGGACCGTGATCAGGAGCCGGGCGTCGACGCGGGGCTCGCCGCGGACGGCGGTGACCTCGACGGTGCCCTGCTCGCCCTGGGCGAAGGCGTGTTCCAGGGCGTTCTGGAGGATCTCCGTGAGGACCATGGAGAGCGGGGTCGCGACCTCGGCGTCGAGAATGCCGAAGCGGCCGTTGCGGCGGCAGGTGACCTTGCCCGGGGAGATCTCGGCGACCATCGCGATCACCCGGTCGGCGATCTCGTCGAACTCGACGCGCTCGTCCAGGTTCTGAGACAGCGTCTCGTGGACGATGGCGATCGAACCGACGCGCCGCACGGCCTCGTTGAGCGCCTCACGGCCGCGGTCGGAGTCCATCCGGCGGGCCTGGAGGCGCAACAGGGCGGCCACCGTCTGGAGGTTGTTCTTCACCCGGTGGTGGATCTCCCGGATGGTGGCGTCCTTGGTGATCAACTCGCGCTCGCGGCGTCGCAGTTCGGTGACGTCGCGGAGGAGGACGAGCGAACCGATCCGGGTGCCCTTGGGGCTGAGCGGGATCGCCCGCAGCTGGATCACTCCGCCGTTGCCCTCGACCTCGAACTCGCGCGGCGCGTAGCCGGAGGCCACCTTGACCAGGGCTTCGTCGACCGGACCTCGGGAGGGGGCGAACTCCGCGGTGATCTGGCCGAGGTGCTGGCCGACGAGGTCGGCGGCGAGTCCGAGCCGGTGGTAGGCGGAGAGGGCGTTGGGCGAGGCGTACTGGACGACGCCTTCCGCGTCCAGGCGGACGAGGCCGTCGCCGGCGCGCGGCGAGGAGTCCATGTCGACCTGCTCGCCGGGGAAGGGAAACGTTCCGGCCGCGATCATCTGGGCGAGGTCGGAGGCGGACTGGAGGTAGGTGAGCTCAAGCCGGGAGGGGGTGCGGACGGTGAGCAGGTTGGTGTTGCGGGCGATGACGCCGAGGACCCGGCCCTCGCGGCGTACGGGGATGGACTCGACCCGTACGGGGACCTCCTCGCGCCACTCGGGGTCGCCCTCGCGGACGATCCGGCCCTCGTCGAGGGCGGCGTCGAGCAGGGGGCGGCGGCCGCGCGGCACCAGGTGGCCGACCATGTCGTCCTGGTAGGACGTGGGGCCGGTGTTGGGCCGCATCTGGGCGACGGAGACGTATCGCGTGCCGTCGAGGGTGGGAACCCACAGGACGAGGTCGGCGAAGGAGAGGTCGGAGAGCAGCTGCCACTCCGACACCAGCAGGTGGAGCCACTCGAGGTCGGAGTCGCTCAGGGCTGTGTGCTGGCGCACGAGGTCGTTCATGGAGGGCACGGTGCGAGGGTACCTGCGGAATTGCAGGGGCGGTGAACCTGGATCTCCGGGCGTCCGTGTTGGAGGATGGGCCGGGAAGGACCGCGCTCCTGTGGATGGACAGACAAGAATGGTCTAGTCCACAATGAACGCTACAAGCCTCCATCCTCCCCGCACAGGAGGATGGAACGAGGTACCCGACGCTCTCTGCCCTGACTGCGTCGAGACCTCCCACACGGCCGAGGGACCGCACACCCCCGGCCGAGCAACTCCGGGCTGCGGTGCCGGACGGGTTGAGGGTCCCGTCAGGCGCCGCGGCCCGCGGGTGTTTCCGGGGCCGTCTCCCGGGCCGTTGCCGGCGCCGATGGCGACGTCGCGGCCGGGACCGTTTCCACGGGCCAGGAGCTCATCGCCCACTCCGCCACCGCCGCGAGATCCTCCCGCGTCGCCCCGTCGCGGGCCTGCTGGGACATGCCCTGGAGTACGGCGCCGCTGAAGCGGGCGAGCGCGCGGGCGTCGGTGCCCGACGACAGCTCCCCCGCCTCGACGCCCCGGCGGATCCGGGCCTCGAAGGAGGTCAGATTGGCCTCCCGGCGTGCGCGGAGGGCCTCCTCCACCTCGGGGGTCGAGCAGTTGATCGCGGCGGAGATCATCAGACAGCCGCGCGGATGGCCCGACTCCGTGAAGAGCTCCGCCGCCTCCCGCAGGACGCGCCCGATGGCACCGCGGGCCGTCGGCTCCTCGGCGAAGGCACGGCCGCCGTACGCCCCGTACGACCCCGCGTACGCCTCCACGACCTCCTCGAAGAGCGTCCGCTTGTCGCCGAACGCCGCGTAGAGGCTGGGCGCGCTGATGCCCATGGCGCGGGTGAGGTCGGCGACGGAGGTCGTCTCGTAGCCGTGCTCCCAGAAGGCCATCGTGGCCTGCTCCAGGGCCGTGAGCCGGTCGAAGGAGCGGGGGCGGCCGCGCTGTCTCGTCACCATGGAGTGAATTCTATAGCGCGCGTTACGAAAGCTGGGGTACGGTCTTTTCGTAACGACCACTACACAAACAGGGGGGCGTCGCCATGGGCGTGCTCGCAGGCAAGACGGCACTGGTCACGGGCGGCAGCCGGGGCATCGGCCGGGGGATCGCCGAGCGGCTCGGCCGCGAGGGCGCGCGGGTCGCCGTGCACTACGGGAGCAACGAGACGGCGGCGAAGGAGACCGTCACGGCGATCGAGGCGGCGGGCGGCGAGGCCTTCGCGATCGGGCGGGAGCTCGGGACGCCGGGAGACGCGGCGGCACTCTGGGCGGCCTTCGACGAGCGCGCGGACGGCCTGGACATCCTCGTGAACAACGCCGGGATCGGGGCGAGCCGGCCCTTCGGGACGATCGCAGAGGAGGAGTACGACCGGATCTTCGCGGTCAACACGAAGGCGCCGTTCTTCCTGGCGCAGCTGGGTGCGGAGCGACTGCGGGACGGCGGCCGGATCGTCAACGTCTCGACGGGCCTGAGCAAGGCGGCCCTCATGCCGGAGACGATCGCGTACGCGATGTCGAAGGGCGCGCTGGACGTCTTCACCCGCTATCTGTCGAAGGTCCTCGGGCCGCGGCGGATCACGGTCAACGCGGTGGCGCCGGGGATCGTGGACACGGACATCAACGCGGGCTGGCTGCGGGGCGACGAGCAGGCCTGGGCGGGGGCGGCGGCGATGTCGGCGCTCGGAGGGGTCGGCACGCCGGCGGAGATAGCGGACGTGGTGGCCTTCCTGGTCTCCGAGGACGCGCGCTGGGTGACGGGCCACTGGATCGACGCCACGGGCGGCTCGCTGGCCTGAGCCGACGCACGGGGGCTTCGGGCGCGCGGGGGCAGGGGGCGCAAAGCACAGGGGCGCAGGGGGGCGTGGAGGCCGCGGTGGGCGGGGGTTCGAGTGGCTGGGGGGACGGGGGCGGCCGACGATGGTGGCGGTGCCGTCCGCACCGCGGAACGACATGAGGAGACGGCCTCCCCTCTGCTAGATTTGGCTTTGATTGGTCTATACCACATGGCCCCTCCTCCAGCCCCTCCACCAGATCGGCAGGCACAGCGTGGAAGTTGTCATCGTCAAGGACGCCAAGGCAGGCGGCGAGCTCATCGCGGACGGCATCGCCGGCCTCCTGCGCCGCAAGCCCGACGCGCTGCTCGGCGTGGCCACGGGTTCGACTCCGATCCCCATCTACGACGCCCTGACCGCCCAGGTCGCGGCCGGTTCCGTGGACGCCTCCCGGGCCCGGATCGCCCAGCTGGACGAGTACGTCGGGCTGCCGTCCGGGCACCCCGAGTCGTACCGCTCCACCGTGCTCCGCCAGGTCGTCGAGCCGCTCGGGCTCTCCCCCGAGGCCTTCATGGGCCCCGACGGCTCCGCCGAGGACGTCCAGGCGGCGTGCGAGGCGTACGACAAGGCGCTGGCCGAGGCCGGCGGCGTGGACCTGCAGATCCTGGGCATCGGCACCGACGGGCACATCGGCTTCAACGAGCCGTGCTCCTCGCTCGCTTCGCGCACCCGGATCAAGACGCTCACCGAGCAGACCCGCGTGGACAACGCGCGCTTCTTCGACAACGACATCGAGCAGGTGCCGCACCACGTCATCACCCAGGGCATCGGCACCATCCTGGAGGCCCGGCACCTGGTGCTGCTCGCCACCGGCGAGGGCAAGGCCGAGGCCGTGGCGCAGACCGTCGAGGGCCCCGTGGCGGCGCTCGTGCCGGCCTCCGCGCTCCAGCTGCACCCGCACGCCACGGTCGTCGTGGACGAGGCCGCGGCCTCGAAGCTGAAGCTCGCGGAGTACTTCCGCCAGACCTTCGCCGCCAAGCCGGCCTGGCAGGGCATCTGAGCAGGGCATCCGAGCAGGGCATCCGAGCAGGGTGTCCGAGGGACACGGACACGACGAAGGGGCCCGGCACCTGGTTTCAGGTGCCGGGCCCCTTCGCGTGCGGACGACGGTGGCGGTGGTCAGGCGCCGGTGCCGGCCACGGCCTCGGCGGCCGCGCGGCCGCAGACCCGGGCCGCGCCGTGCGTGGCGATGTGCAGGGCCCCGCGGGGCTCCGCCTCGTTGAGGCCCATCTCGACCACGACGGTGTCGGGGCGGGCCGCGAGGAGGCCGTCCAGGGCCTCGGTCATCCACGGGTGGCGGTGGGCGTCACGGACGACCGCGACGATCCGGCGCTCCCCCGCGGCGGCGAGGATCGCGTCCACGGAGGCATCGGCGTACGAGCCGGTCTCCGTGCCGGGCAGCAGGCGCTCCAGCTCCGCCGCGATGCCCCAGGGCGTCTCGTCGCCGACCGCGAAGTTCGCGACCGGGGTGAAGGAGGCCACGTAGGGAGCGCTGCTCACCGGCGTGTAGGGCCGCTCTCCCCGGGTCACCTTCAGGGCCCGGCGCGCCGCGACGAGTCCGATGTCGGCGCCGGGCGCGGTCCCCTCCTGCACTGCCGCGCCCGACGCCGATTCGGCCCCCCTGGCCCGGTGCGACTGGGTCCAGGACGCCAGGGCGCGCACGCGCGCCGCGGCGTCGGCCAGCCGCTCCTCGGGCAGTTCACCGGTCCGTACCGCGTCGACCAGCGCGTCGCGCAGCCGCAGTACGGTGTCCTCGTCGCACAGCCCGCCGCCGACGCAGATGGCGTCGGCGCCCGCGGCGATCGCGAGGACGGATCCGCGTTCGATGCCGTACGTCGCCGCGACGGCCTGCATCTCCATGCCGTCGGTGACGATCAGCCCCTCGAAGCCCAGCTCCTGGCGCAGCAGACCGGTGAGGATCTGCGGGCTCAGCGTGGCCGGACGGTGCGGGTCGAGCGCGGACAGAAGGATATGCGCGCTCATGACCGCTTTGGTACCCGCGGCGATGGCGGCGCGGAAAGGTACCAGCTCACGGGCGTGCAGTGTGGCGAGGTCCACATCGATCCGGGGCAGCGCGTCGTGCGAGTCGACGTTGGTGTCGCCGTGTCCCGGGAAGTGCTTTGTGCAGGCCGCGACCCCGACGCCCTGGAGGCCGTCGACGTACGCCACGGTGTGCCGGGCGACCAGGTCCGGGTCCGGCCCGAAGGACCGGACGCCGATGACCGGGTTCTCGGCGTTGGAGTTGACGTCCGCCGAGGGCGCCCAGTTGAGGTCGACGCCGCACTGGGCGAGCCGGCGGCCGAGCTCGCGGGCCACGGCCCGGGTGAGCTCGACGTCGTCGACGCTGCCCAGCGCGTAGCTGCCGGGGAAGGACGAGCCCTGCTTCACTTCCAGGCGGGTGACGTCCCCGCCCTCCTCGTCGATGGCGACGAGGACGTCGTCCCGCTCGGCCCGCAGTTGCGCGGTGAGCGCGGCGAGCTGCTCGGGGCTGACGATGTTCCGGCCGAAGAGGCCGACCGAGGACAGGCCCTCGCCGATGTGGCGGCGCAGCCAGTCGGGGGCGGTGGTGCCGACGAAGCCGGGCTGGAGCACCGTGAGCGCGTCTCGGGTCAGGGTGTCCGAGGCGTGTACGAGAGTGGTCATGGGAGCCGTTATCCCTTCACCGCGCCGGCGGTCATGCCGCCGACGGCCTTGCGCTGGAGGAAGAGGAACACGATGAGCACGGGGAGGGCGAAGAGCGTGGAGGCGGCCATGGTGGCGCCCCAGTCGTTGCCGAACGCGGTCTGGAACTGCGTCAGCCAGAGCGTCAGGGTCTGGTTCTCCGCGTCCTTGTTCAGGACGAGGACCATCGCGAACTCGTTCCAGGCGGTGATGAAGCCGAAGAGCGAGGTCGACATCAGGCCGGGGGCGAGCAGCGGGAAGATCACCTTGCGGAACGCCTGGCCGCGGGTGCAGCCGTCGATCTGGGCGGCCTCCTCCAGCTCGACCGGGACGGCGGCGATGAAGCCGCGCAGGGTCCAGATGGTGAAGGGCAGGACCATCACGAAGTAGATCATCGTGAGCAGCGGGATGCTGTTCAGCATGTCGCCGTCGCGGGCGATCATGTACATCGCGATGATCATGACCTCCCAGGGGGCCATCTGCGCCATCATCACGATCAGGACGATGCCCTTGCGGCCCTTGAACTTCATCCGGGCGATCGCGAAGCTCGCGGCCAGGGCGACGACGAGGGCGAGGAGCACCGCGCCGACGGTCACGATGAGGCTGTTCGTGACGTACGTCCAGAACAGGTCGACGCCGGTCGCCGTCGTGTAGTTCTCGAAGGTCGGGGTGAAGACGAAGACGGGGTCCTTGGTGAGGATCTCCGACTGCGGCTTCAGCGAGGACGAGAACATCCAGTAGACGGGGAAGACGAAGATCGCCGCGAGGACGAGCGCCGCGAGGTTCTTCGCCACCGCGGCGGGCCGGAGAGGCTTGCGGGTGCGCAGCTTCTGCGGGGTCCGCTCCGACTGGGGGGTCTGCGTGGTGGTGCTCACTGCTCATCCTCCTGCTTCAGGATCAGGCGGAAGTAGAAGGACATGGCCACGATCAGCATGATGATCGTGAGGATCGAGATGGCCGCCGCGAGGCCGTAGTGCTGCTGTCCGAGGCCCTCGATGTAGGCGTAGACGGGCAGCGTCTCGGAGCCGCGGTCGGGGCCGCCGGCGTTCATCGCGTAGACCTGGGCGAACGCCTTGAAGATCCAGATGATCTCCAGGAACGTGGTGATCAGGAAGAACGGCTTCAGGTTCGGGAAGACCACGGACCAGAAGGTGCGCCAGCCGCTCGCGCCGTCCATCTTGGCGGCCTCGTACAGCTCGGTCCCCACGGTGGTGAGGGCGGCGTACATGTTGAGGGCGACGAAGGGGATGGAGCCCCAGACCAGCAGGATCAGGATGATGACGAGGGCGTCGAAGCCGGTCTCGAACCAGTTGTGCTGCTCGTAGCCGGAGAAGCCGAGTGTGCGCATCACCCAGTTGGCGACGCCGAACTGCTCGTCGAAGAGCCACCGGAAGACGGTGATCGAGGCGATGACCGGCATGGCCCAGGCGAACATCAGCGCCAGGGAGAGCACGAGTCGCATCTTCTTGCCGAGGCGGTTGAGCAGCAGGCCGATCAGGGTGCCGATCACCATGATCAGGGCCACGTTGGCCGCGGTGAAGACGACCGACCGGACGACGACGGTCCAGAAGTCGGGGTCCTGCAGGAGCTGGGTGTAGTTGTCGAAGCCGACCCAGGGCGTCTCGCGCCGGATCATCTCGCGCTTGTTGACCCCCTGGAAGGAGAGGATCAGGTTGCGGAACAGCGGGTAGAGCAGCAGCACGGCCATGGAGAGCAGGGCCGGCGTGACGAGCAGGTACGGCAGCAGCCCGCTGGGCAGGGAGCGTCTCCCGCGCGAGGGCTGAAGGACTTCCTTCGTACCGGAAGGGGGTGGCGGAGTCTGAGACTTCCCTGCCGCCCTCCCGGGCGCGTCCGGGGAAGCGGCGCTCGCCGTCCCCTGGGAGTCCACGGTCATGGTCTTATTCCTCGCGGTTCTGGGGCTCCCGCGCCCACCGGGTCGCGGCCCGGGGGAGCGGGCCGCTGATCACTGCGCCGACCCGGTGGCGTGGCCGAAAGGTACCGGCCACGCCACCGGGCTGGGGATTACTGCTGGTTGATGCGCTCGGTGATGACCTTGTCGGCGGCCTCGCCGGCCTTCTGCGCGTCCTCGCCCTTCAGGACCTTGGTCATGTAGTCCTTGATCGGGTTCGGGGCGGTCTCGACGTTGGCCCAGCCCTCGGTGACCGGGGTGATCTTGCCGGTGCTGGCGGCCTTCACCATGGCCTCGGCGAAGGAGCCGGCCTCCGGCTGGAACTGCGCGGCCGGGTCGTTCGGGATGATCCCGCCCTTGTTGGCCTTGCCGTACTCGGCCATCTGCTTCTTGCTGACGGCGAGGGCCAGCCACTCCTTCGCGAGGTCCTTGTTCTGGGAGCGCTCGGCGATGGCGAGGTTCGAGCCGCCGAAGAAGACGGAGCCCGGCTTGTCAGCGGTCTTGCCCGGGATCGGGAAGTAGCCGAAGTCGGCCTTCTTGCCGGCCTTCTCGATCTCGGCGACAGCGCCGCCGGCCTCCCAGCCGAGACCGATCCAGGACGCGACGCCGCCCTTGGGGACGATGTCGACGGACTGCTGCGGGGTCGCCTCGTCCTTGTCCTTCGGACCGGTCGAGAAGGACTGCAGCTCCTTGTAGAAGTTCATGGCGGCCGCGGCCTGCGGGGTGCCGAGGGTGCCCTTCCACTTGTCGCCGTCCTTGACGGCCAGGTCGCCGCCCTCGTCCCAGATGAGACCGGCGAGGACGTACCAGCTCTGACCGGGCAGGTAGATCGGCTGACCCTTGGGGTCGGCGGCCTTGAGCTTCTTCAGGCCGTCGATCCACTCGGCGCGGGTCTTCGGCGGGGTGACGCCGGCCTTCTTGTACGCGGCCTTGTCGTAGATCACGACACGGTTGGCGGCCCACCAGGGGGCGGCGAAGAGCTTGCCCTCCAGCTCGGCGGAGGGCTTGATGCCCTCGCTCCAGTTGGCGTAGCCCAGCGTCTCCTTGTCGCCCGTCAGGTCGGCGAGACCACCGGAGGCGGCGTAACCCGTCGTCTGGGTGTTACCGAGCTCCAGGACGTCCGGCGGGGTGTCCTCGGAGAGAGCCGTGGTGACCTTGGTCTGGATGTCGGTCCACTGCTGCGTCTCGACCTTGACCTTGACGCCCGGGTGCTTGGCCTCGAACTCCTTGTTGACGCCGTCGATCCACGTCTGCGGCGCCGAACCGTCCATGACCCAGACGGTCAGGTTCTTGTTGCCACCGGCGGACGGCTTCGCGCCGTCCTTGCCCGTGTCGCTGTCCGAACCACATGCAGCGATAGAGACCATCATGCCCGCGACGCCGATCGCCGCGATGAGCTTGCGCTTCACGCCACCCTCCTCAGGGATGCCTGCAAACCCCTGCCCACCGCGCGAAGACATTCGTCAGGTAGTGCTCGTGGGGCTGGGACCTGGTCTTTAATGGTTTAGACCAGTACCCGGAGCTTGGCCTAGACCTTTAGGGGTGTCAAGGGTGTATAAGAAGGGCAGTCGCGTCCGTTATCGGACCGACACCTGAGGTAGGGCGACGACCCGTGACCGGTCCGTGCCACCATGTGAGCCGCTACAGACGGAGGAGCCGGTGACGGCAGCAGCACAGGAGTCGGGAAGGCAGGCCATGGCCAGGGACGCGGGCAGCACGGAACCGGAGGGCGGGGTCGCCACTCGCACCGCGCGCGTGCCCAAGTACTACCGACTGAAGCGGCACTTGCTCGACATGACGGAGACACTGCCGCCCGGCACGCCTGTCCCGCCGGAGCGCACGCTCGCCGCGGAGTTCGACACCTCGCGCACCACGGTGCGCCAGGCGCTCCAGGAGCTGGTCGTCGAGGGCCGGCTGGAACGCATCCAGGGCAAGGGCACCTTCGTGGCCAAGCCCAAGGTCTCGCAGGCCCTCCAGCTCACCTCGTACACGGAGGACATGCGCGCCCAGGGCCTTGAGCCCACCTCGCAGCTCCTCGACATCGGGTACGTCACCGCCGACGACACGCTCGCCGGACTGCTCGACATCTCGGCCGGCGGCCGGGTGCTGCGCATCGAGCGGCTGCGCCTCGCGAGCGGCGAGCCGATGGCGATCGAGACCACCCACCTTTCGGCCAAGCGCTTCCCCGCGCTGCGCCGCTCGCTGGTGAAGTACACCTCGCTGTACACGGCGCTGGCAGAGGTCTACGACGTCCACCTCGCCGAGGCCGAGGAGACCATCGAGACCTCCCTCGCCACGCCGCGCGAGGCCGGTCTGCTCGGTACGGACGTGGGCCTGCCGATGCTGATGCTTTCTCGCCATTCTCTGGACGCCCAGGGCGAGCCGGTGGAGTGGGTACGGTCCGTCTACCGCGGCGACCGGTACAAGTTCGTGGCGCGCCTGAAGAGGCCCAACGGCTGAGCGGATCCACACGCCTGACGAGGGGGGTTGCCGAGGACTCGGCGGCCCCCCTCGTTTCGCGTACCAGGGAATTCGCTTCCGTTATGCGGACGGGGGTTCCGCCGAGCGTGAGCGTCCCCTAGATTTCCCCAGCATTACCGAGGTGATCAGCGAGGGGACGGAATCGCCATGTCAGAGGCGTCAGAAGCGTCGGAAACGGCACAAGGGAAACAACCCGCCATCACTCCCCTGCGGGTGGTGATCGCGCTCTGCCTGTTCGCACCGTTCGTGGCGATGCTCTGGGTGAGCTCGTACGCGAAGGCCGAACCGCTCCTCGCGGGCATCCCGTTCTTCTACTGGTACCAGATGCTCTGGGTGCTGATCTCCACCGCGCTCACCATGATCGCGTACAAGCTGTGGCAGCTGGACCAGCGTGCCCGCAAGGGAGGTGACGCACGATGAAGGACGTGACCGGCGTGAACGGCGTGGCACTCGCCGTGTTCATCTTCTTCTTCCTGGCCGTCACGGTCATGGGATTCCTCGCCTCGCGCTGGCGCAGGGCCGAGAACGAGAACAGCCTCGACGAATGGGGCCTGGGCGGCCGGTCGTTCGGCACCTGGGTGACCTGGTTCCTGCTCGGCGGCGACCTCTACACCGCGTACACCTTCGTCGCCGTCCCGGCGGCCATCTACGCGGCGGGCGCGGCCGGCTTCTTCGCCGTCCCGTACACGATCCTGGTGTACCCGCTGATCTTCACCTTCCTGCCGCGCCTCTGGTCGGTCTCGCACAAGCACGGGTACGTCACCACCTCGGACTTCGTGCGCGGCCGCTGGGACTCCAAGGGCCTCTCGCTCGCGGTGGCCGTCACCGGCATCCTCGCCACCATGCCGTACATCGCGCTCCAGCTCGTCGGCATCCAGGCCGTCCTGGACGTGATGGGCGTCGGCGGCGGCGAGACCACCCACTGGTTCATCAAGGACCTGCCGCTGCTCATCGCCTTCGGTGTCCTCGCGGCGTACACGTACTCCTCGGGCCTGCGCGCCCCCGCGCTCATCGCGTTCGTCAAGGACACCCTGATCTACATCGTCATCGCGGTGGCGATCATCTACATCCCGATCAAGCTCGGCGGCTTCGACGAGATCTTCGCCAAGGCGGGCGAGGCGTACGGGCAGACCAACCCGGCGACCGGCAAGCCGCGCGGCGCGCTCGTCCCCGGCGAGGCCGGGCAGTGGACGTACGCGACGCTGGCGCTCGGCTCGGCGCTCGCGCTCTTCATGTACCCGCACTCCATCACGGCGACCCTGTCGTCGCGGAGCCGTGAGGTCATCCGCCGCAACACCACGATCCTGCCGCTGTACTCGCTGATGCTGGGCCTGCTCGCGCTGCTCGGCTTCATGGCGATCGCCGCCGGGATCCAGGTCAAGAACGGCCAGCTCGCCATCCCGCAGCTCTTCGAGACCATGTTCCCGGACTGGTTCGCGGGCGTCGCGTTCGCCGCGATCGGCATCGGCGCGCTCGTCCCGGCCGCGATCATGTCGATCGCCGCGGCCAACCTCTTCACCCGCAACATCTACAAGGACTTCATCAAGCCGGACGCGACCCCGGCCCAGGAGACCAAGGTCTCCAAGCTGGTCTCGCTCTTGGTGAAGGTCGGCGCGCTGGCCTTCGTCCTCACCATGGACAAGACGGTCGCCATCAACTTCCAGCTGCTCGGCGGGATCTGGATCCTCCAGACCTTCCCGGCGCTGGTCGGCGGCCTCTTCACCCGCTGGTTCCACCGCTGGGCGCTGCTCGCCGGCTGGGCCGTCGGCATGGTCTACGGCACGGTCGCCGCGTACGGCGTCGCCAGCCCGACGCAGAAGCACTTCGGCGGCTCCTCCGCCGAGATCCCGGGCATCGGCGAGATCGGCTACATCGGCCTCACCGCGTTCGTCCTCAACGTCGTCGTCACGGTCGTCCTGACCTTCGTCCTCAAGGCCCTGAAGGCCCCCGAGGGCGTCGACGAGACCTCCCCGTCGGACTACACGGTCGACGCGCCGGCCCGCGCGGCGAAGCCGAAGCCGGACCCGCAGGCGGACCCGAAGGTCGGCGCCGGAGCGCACTGACCTCGCGGTACGACACAGGGGCCCGGGATCTCCGCCAGGAAATCCCGGGCCCCTTCCCGTACCCCCGGGGCACACTGCCCCCATGGACTTCACGATCAGGGCGGTACGGCCCGAGGAACACGAGGAGCTCGGGGAACTCACCGGGCTGACATACCTGAACGACGGGCTGCTGCTGTACGGCGAGGACGACTTCTACCTGGACGTACTGAAGGACACGGCCCGGCGGGCCCGCGAGGCCGAGGTGCTCGTCGCCGCCGACGAGGACGACCGGATCATCGGCGGGGTGACCTTCGCCCCCGGCTCCACCCCGTGGGCGGACATCGCCGTCGCCGGCGAGGCCGAGTTCCGGATGCTCGCGGTCGCTCCGGAGGCCCGCGGCAGGGGCGTCGGAGAGGCCCTCGTCCGCGCCTGTGCGGACCGCGCACGGGCCCTGCCGGGGTGCGCGCGGCTCGTGCTCTCCACCGACGCGAAGATGGTCTCGGCGCACCGGATCTACGAGCGGATGGGCTTCGTCCGCACCCCCGAGCGGGACTGGGAACCGATTCCCGGCCACCAGCTGCGGACCTACGCCCTGGAGTTCTGACACACGGACGACACAACATGTGGGGGGTTCTGCGAGCAGCGCCCCCCACATGTATGCTCGTCCTCGCTGTCGACGCAGGGAAATCCGGCGCGAATCCGGAACTGTCCCGCAACGGTGTGCTTCGTGTTGATTCGTACGAAGTGAGTCCGAGGACCTGCCGACAGCACACCCGGTCCAGCCGTTCCGGGTGTCACTGACGTCCGGGCCTCGCGGAGTGGGCCGGTGGACGCGGCGCGTCCTGTGTACGGATGCCCGCCTGCCCGCCTTCCCCCGCCGCGGCCCCGAGCCGAGCGAGGGAGAGCCCCCACGTGACCATCGCGCCCGCCGATCCGGCCACGGCGATCGAGAGCGACGGACCCGGCACCGTGCTGCTGCGGACCCTGACCGATCTCACCGCCGACCTCCCCGACACCGACCCCGGCAAGATCGCCGCCGCCGCGCTCCGCGGCCGCAGCGCCACGTCGGACGAGGCGGAACTGCGCGAGCTGGCCACCGAGGCGGCCGCCGGTCTGATCTCCGAGGACCCGGCCTACTCCCGGCTCGCCGCCCGGCTCCTGACGATCACCATCGCCGAAGAGGCCGCCGGCCAGGGCGCGGTCTGCTTCTCGGCCTCCGTGGCCGTCGGCCACCGCGAGGGCCTGATCGCCGACCGCACCGCCGACTTCGTCGCGCGGCACGCGGACCGCCTCGACGCGACCATCGACCAGACCGCCGACGACCGCTTCGGCTACTTCGGTCTGCGCACCCTCTTCTCGCGCTACCTGCTGCGCCACCCGATCACCCGCAAGGTGATCGAGACCCCGCAGCACTTCATGCTCCGCGTCGCCTGCGGCCTCGCCGAGGACGAGAGCGTCCGCGCGCTCGACGAGGTCGGCGCGCTGTACGGCCTGATGAGCCGCCTGGACTACCTGCCGTCCTCCCCCACGCTCTTCAACTCCGGCACCCGCCACCCGCAGATGTCCTCCTGCTACCTCCTCGACTCCCCGCAGGACGAGCTGGACTCCATCTACGACCGCTACCACCAGGTCGCGCGCCTCTCGAAGCACGCCGGCGGCATCGGGCTCTCCTACTCCCGCATCCGCGCCCGCGGTTCCCTCATCCGCGGCACCAACGGGCACTCCAACGGCATCGTCCCGTTCCTGAAGACCCTCGACGCCTCCGTCGCCGCCGTGAACCAGGGCGGCCGCCGCAAGGGCGCCGCCGCCGTCTACCTGGAGACCTGGCACGCGGACATCGAGGAGTTCCTGGAGCTCCGCGACAACACGGGCGAGGACCAGCGCCGTACGCACAACCTGAACCTGGCGCACTGGATCCCGGACGAGTTCATGCGCCGCGTCAACGCCGACGCCGACTGGTCGCTCTTCTCCCCGGCGGACGTGCCCGAGCTCGTCGACCTGTGGGGCGAGGAGTTCGACGCCGCCTACCGCGCCGCCGAGGCGAAGGGCCTGGCCCGCAAGACGATGCCGGCCCGCGACCTGTACGGCCGGATGATGCGGACCCTGGCCCAGACCGGCAACGGCTGGATGACCTTCAAGGACGCCTCGAACCGGACGGCCAACCAGACCGCCGAGCCCGGCCACACCGTCCACTCCTCCAACCTCTGCACGGAGATCCTGGAGGTCACGGACGACGGCGAGACCGCGGTCTGCAACCTGGGCTCGGTCAACCTCGGCGCGTTCGTGGACGTTTCGACCCAGGACATCGACTGGGAGCGGCTCGACGCGACCGTCCGCACGGCCGTCACCTTCCTCGACCGGGTCGTCGACATCAACTTCTACCCGACCGAGCAGGCCGGGCGTTCCAACGCCCGCTGGCGGCCGGTGGGCCTGGGCGCGATGGGCCTCCAGGACGTCTTCTTCCAGCTGAAGCTGCCGTTCGACTCCCCCGAGGCGCGCGCGCTGTCCACCCGTATCGCCGAGCGGATCATGCTCGCCGCGTACGAGGCCTCCGCCGACCTCGCCGAGCGCAGCGGCCCCGTCCCGGCCTGGGACAAGACGCGCACGGCCCGCGGTGTCCTGCACCCGGACCACTACGACGTCGAGCTCAACTGGCCGGAGCGCTGGGCGGCCCTGCGCGAGCGGATCGCCGCGGTCGGCATGCGCAACAGCCTGCTCCTGGCGATCGCGCCGACGGCGACCATCGCCTCGATCGCGGGCGTCTACGAGTGCATCGAGCCGCAGGTCTCCAACCTCTTCAAGCGCGAGACGCTGTCGGGCGAGTTCCTCCAGGTCAACTCGTACCTCGTCGACGAGCTGAAGCGGCTCGGCGTGTGGGACGCCCAGACCCGGGACGCGCTGCGCGACGCCAGCGGCTCGGTCGCGGGCTTCACCTGGATCCCGGCCGAGGTGCGCGAGCTGTACCGCACGGCCTGGGAGATCCCGCAGCGCGGCCTGATCGACATGGCCGCCGCGCGGACGCCGTTCCTCGACCAGTCGCAGTCCCTGAACCTGTTCCTGGAGACGCCGACGATCGGCAAGCTGTCGTCGATGTACGCGTACGCCTGGAAGCAGGGTCTGAAGACGACGTACTACCTGCGCTCCCGCCCGGCGACCCGGATCGCCCGCGCCGCCCAGGCCGCGACGCCCACCGCCGCCACCATCCCCGTCCAGCAGGCGACCCCCGACGCGGACGCCCTCGCCTGCTCCCTGGAAAACCCCGAGTCCTGCGAGGCCTGCCAGTGATGTCCCACCCGTCGCCCGACCACCACCCCTCATCGACGACGCTTCGCGCCGGCACCTCTTCCCTCAAGAAGAACCTCCTCGACCCGGGCTTCGAACTGACCCTCCGTCCGATGCGCTACCCGGACTTCTACGAGCGCTACCGCGACGCCATCAAGAACACGTGGACCGTCGAGGAGGTCGACCTCCACTCGGACGTCGCCGACCTCGCCAAGCTCACCCCCGGTGAGCAGCACATGATCGGCCGCCTCGTCGCCTTCTTCGCGACCGGCGACTCGATCGTGTCGAACAACCTCGTGCTGACGCTGTACAAGCACATCAACTCCCCCGAGGCGCGCCTGTACCTCTCGCGCCAGCTGTTCGAGGAGGCCGTGCACGTCCAGTTCTATCTGACGCTGCTCGACACCTACCTGCCCGACCCGGACGACCGCGCCGCCGCGTTCGACGCGGTCGAGGAGATCCCCTCCATCCGCGAGAAGGCGCAGTTCTGCTTCCGCTGGATGGACTCGGTGGAGAAGATCGACCGCCTGGAGACCCAGGCCGACCGCCGCCGCTTCCTGCTGAACCTGATCTGCTTCGCGGCGTGCATCGAGGGCCTGTTCTTCTACGGCGCCTTCGCGTACGTGTACTGGTTCCGGTCGCGCGGTCTGCTGCACGGCCTGGCGACCGGCACCAACTGGGTGTTCCGCGACGAGACGATGCACATGAACTTCGCCTTCGAGGTCGTGGACACCGTCCGCAAGGAGGAGCCGGAGCTCTTCGACGACGCCCTCCAGCAGCAGGTCACCGACATGCTGAAGGAGGCCGTGGAGGCGGAGCTGCAGTTCGGCCGCGACCTGTGCGGCGACGGCCTGCCGGGCATGAACACCGAGTCGATGCGCGAGTACCTCCAGTGCGTCGCCGACCAGCGCCTCCAGCGCCTCGGCTTCGCCCCGGTGTACGGCTCGGAGAACCCGTTCGCGTTCATGGAGCTCCAGGGCGTCCAGGAGCTGACCAACTTCTTCGAGCGCCGCCCGTCCGCCTACCAGGTGGCCGTCGAGGGCTCGGTGGACCTGGACGAGGACTTCTAGGTCTCCCCTGTACGGCGAAGGGCCCCGCACTCCTGGAGTGCGGGGCCCTTCGCCGTAGGTGCGAGCGATCAGGCGTTGGGGACCGTCTCGTAGCGCGGGGTGCCCTCTTCCATCTGGCGGAGGGCGTCCTTGCGGTCGCGCTTGGAGAGCTTGTCGATGTACAGGAAGCCGTACAGGTGGTCCGTCTCGTGCTGGAGGCAGCGGGCGAAGTAGCCGGTGCCGCGCACCTTGATCGGGTTGCCCTGGACGTCCTGTCCGGTCAGCGCCGCGTAGTCGGGGCGGGCCAGCTCGGCGTAGGCGGTCGGCACGGACAGGCAGCCCTCGTTGGACTCGTCCAGGACGCGCAGCTCGGCCGGCAGGTCCTCCAGGACCGGGTTGCAGACGACGCCGACGTGCCGGACGCCCTCGTCGTCCATGCAGTCGTAGACGAAGACCTTCAGGTCCACGCCGATCTGGTTCGCGGCCAGGCCCACGCCCTCGGCGGCCTTCTGGCTGGCGAACATGTCGTCGACGAGCCGGGCGAGCTCGTCGTCGAACTCGGTGACGTTCTTGCACTCGCGGTGGAGCACAGGGTTGCCGACGACCGTGATCGGGCGGGCCGTGCCGCGCTCGCGGTGGGCGAGCTCGCGCGCCTCACAGTCCTCCGTGTCGACGACGTAGCCATCCCCTACCTGCGGCGGGGAGACCCCAAGGTTGATCTGCGTCTGCTCGTCCGTGTCCTGCTGCGCCATGTCCGGCCGCGCCTTCCTGAAAACCCGATTCCGTCGGATGACAGCCTACGGGCCCGCGGGTCGCCGCTCAGCAGACCTCTTCGAGATCACGCCACTCACGGCTGTCGGGACTGTCCGCCACCCACCCGTCCAGGAGCCCGCGCACCAGGCCCGCCGGGGCCGCGATGCCGCACTCCCGCTCCGGGACCCACAGCTCGCCGGGCGAGCGGTGGCCGAGCGGCCCGGGGTGCCCCGGCTCGCTGTGGTCGTGCGGGTCGGAGTGCTCGCCCTCGCCCTCGGCGCTCGGCATGGTCGACTCCGAACAGGCGCGGCAGAGCAGCCGCACGGAGGACGACCAGTCCTCGGCGGCGAAGCCCGCCTCTGCGGCGAGCTGCTCCAGGGCGTCCCGGTCGGCCTCGGTGGCGGCCTCCAGGAGGACCACCCAGGTGGGAACGGGGGACGGCGCCCACAGCTCGATCTCGTCGAAGACCGGGTAGGAGGGGCCCGCGGTGGTGGTGCGCTCGCCGTTCGGCACGCCGTCGTGGAGGACGACCTCGCCCCAGCGGCGCCCCGAGGACGGCAGCGGGATGGAGAGGACCTCGATACGGGCCGGGTCGAGCCTGCGGCCCCACACGACCTCGGCCTCGCCCTCGGGCGAGAGCCGGACGGCGGCGCTGCCCAGCTCCATGCCGGCGGGCTCGCCGGTGCCCGCGGCGGCCCCGGGCACCTTGAGGCCGTACGCCTGCCAGGCCCGGCGGGCCAGCGGCCAGTCCTGGAGCGCGGTGGCGGCGATGCCGACGTTCCACCAGTCGGGGGCGCCGGTCTCCTTGTCGAGCAGCGCGACCGCGCGCAGCCCGGCGGCCCTGGCCTGCTCCCAGTCGTGCCGGAACTTGTGCAGCAGGGCCAGGTTGAACCAGGACTCCGAGAGCCAGGGCTCCAGATCCGCCGCACGTGTCAGCAGCGCGCCCGCGTCCTCGTACCGCCCGTCGCCGATCAGCGTGAACGCGCGGTCGGTGGCCTGCCGCCACGAGGCGGAGGGCCGATGCCGTACCTTCCCGAAGATCCTCACGATTCCCGCCTGCCGGTCGCTTTCACCCTCTTGTTCGCATCCAACCATGCCCGGTCGGACGCGCGCTCATTACCCATGGGTTACCCAGCGATCGACGAGGTCACCCCAGGGGCTCCGCCCCGCGCCAGGACCCTGGCCAGGCATTCGACGACGTCCGGGTGATAGTCGCGCGCGGTGCCGAGGCGGAGCCGCTCCAGGGCCTCCAGGGCGGCGCCCGCGCCGTCGCCCGCCAGGTCGTCGTAGGCGTTCACCGCGCGGACGATCCGGGCCGGCAGCGGCTGCTCGCGGTACGGGTCGGCCTGCCGCTCGACGACCACGGCGACGGCCGCCGGGACCCCGGTCCTGCGGACGACCTCGCCGCCCAGGAGGGCGATCCGGCGCTGCTCCTCGGCCGGGAGGAGGGCGGTGGCGCCGCCCTCGACGGGGTCGACGAGGGAGAGCTGTCCGATGTCGTGCATGAGCGCAGCGTGTTCGAGGACGGCCAGGTCGGTCCCGGAGAGGCCCAGCTCACGGCCGACGGCGGTACTGAGGGCGGCGACCCGGCGGGCGTGACCGGGCGGAGTGCAGCCGGCGATCTCGGTGGCGCGGGCGAGCGAGGCGATGGTCTGCCGGTTGACGGTGCGCACGGCCGCGTACCGCCGGAAGGAGACCTGGGTGAGCAGCAGCGGTACGGCGAGCACCGGGAGGGCCCACAGTCCGGCGGCGGCCACGCCGAGCGCCATGACCGCGCCGGTGGCGCAGACGGCGGAGCCGATGCCGAGGAGGGCGCGCAGCTCGTCGCGGAGGAGGGGGCCGTACGGGAATCCGGTGCGGGCGCGGAGCACGAGGGCGGCGAGCACGGCGTCGCAGAGGGCGGTCAGGACGAGCAGGAGCAGCAGGAAGAAGGCGTACGACGGGCCCTCGCCGACGTGCTCGACGACGGCGCCGGAGTTGTAGAGGGGCTGGAAGCAGAGGGCGGCGAAGGCGACGGTGAGGACGCGGCGGGCGAGGTGGTCGGCGTCGGGGCCCTGGCCCCTGGCCAGGTGGGGGACGATCCCGGCGAGGCCGCCCGCGACGACGACGGCGACGATCTGGAGGACGCCGTGGGTGGTGGCGGTCCCGGCGTCCGTACCGAGCAGGGCGTACGCGAGGGCTCCCGCGGCGGCGAGCGGCGCGGGTTCGCGCTCGCCGGGGAGGGCGCCCCAGCGGGCGAGCTCGCCGAGGGCGATGAGCGTGCCGAAGGCGAGGGCGTTGCCGGGTTCGTCGACGCCGTACCAGAGGGTGGCGCCGAAGCCGGCGACGCTCAGCAGCAGGGCCGCCCCGTACAGGGCTCCGACGGTGAGGGCCCCGGGCCTCATGCGCGCTCCTTCGGCCGGGCGGTCAGGGAGGTGTCCGAGGTCAGCGGGGCGTCCGCCGCGCGCGGCGGGGGCAGGTTCCCGTCGGCCGGGCCGGGCGGGGGTGCCGGGGTCGGCGGGGTCGGCGGGGCCGTCTGCGTCTCGTCGGGCGGACTCGCCGGAGTCACCGGAGCTGCCGGAGCTGCCGGAGCTGCCTGGGTCGCCGGGGTCTCGTCGGGCGGACTCGCCGGAGCCGCCGGAGCTGCCGGGGTCGGCGGGAGCGTCTGGGGGGTCTCGTCGGCGGTGACGTCGGTCTGCCAGCCGTGCCGGTCGAGTGCCCGGGCCAGGGCGGTGACCATCCGGGGGTCGAACTGGCTGCCCGCGCAGCGCTCCAGCTCCGCGACGGCGGTGGGGACCGGGCGGGCCCGGCTGTAGGAGCGGGTGGAGGTCATGGCGTCGAAGGCGTCGGCGACGGCGACCACCCGGGCGAACTCGGGGATCTGCTCGCCCCGCAGCCCGTACGGGTAGCCGCTGCCGTCCATGCGCTCGTGGTGGTGGAGGATCGCGGACCGGGCCTCGCCGAGGAAGCCGATGCCCCGGACCATCTCGTGCCCGTACTCGGGGTGCAGTTCGATGACCCGGCGCTCCTCCGGCGTCAGCGGCCCGTCCTTGCGCAGCACCCGCGTGGGCACGCCCAGTTTCCCGACGTCGTGGAGGATGCCGGCGAACCGCACGACGTCGAGCCGGTCCTCCGCCATGCCGAGCTCACGGGCGATCAGGACGGAGGCGTGGCCGACCCGTTCGCTGTGGCCGCGGGTGTACCGGTCCTTGATGTCGACGGCCTGGACGAGGGCGCGGATGGTGGCCTGGTGGGCGGCCCGCTCGCGGTGGTACTGGGCGAAGACCCAGCAGGAGATGTACATCGGCAACAGGACGAAGAGGGCCGCGGCCGGTCCGTACGCGCTGCGCCAGAGCACGGCCATCATCAGTCCGGCCAGCCCGTGCACGGCGTGCGGGGCGATGGCCCGTCCGAGGAGCCCGCGCCAGGCGGCCCCGACGGGCAGTCCGTCGGCGGTGGCCCGGATGCCGCCGTCGAGGGCGGTCAGGACCAGGCAGAAGGCGAGCGCGGCGGCGCCCGCGGGCAGCAGCGCGTACGGGAAGTCGGGGGCGGCCGGACCGTGGCCGAGGGCGGCGGGGCCGCCCAGGGCACCGGCGGCCTGGGCCGCGGCCCAGACGGCGAGGGCCGTGGCGGCGGTCCGCCAGGCGCGGCGCGGTCCGGCGGGCGGCTCCTCGACGCGGGCGAGGAGGCTGCCGGGCAGCGCGGTGAGCGCGGCGGCCGCGGGCGGCAGGAGCAGCGCGGAGGCGAGCAGGACGGGGAAGAAGGAGCCGGTGCCCATGGGGACGGAGCCGCCGAGGCCGCGGCCGAGGAGCCGGCAGCGGGCGGGCAGCTCGCAGAGCGCGTACAGGGCGGCGAGGAGCGCGACGGTGCCCCAGGGAGTGGTGGCGCCAGGGCGCAGCGCGGGCAGGGCGCAGGCTCCGGCGGCGAGCAGGGCGCAGCCGATGTACGCGCCGGCCGCCCGCGGAATGACCCTCTCGCCCATCACACCCGTCACGCTAGCGAGTGGAACGGTCCGAGAGGTGACGCTGCGGCCGATTCGCACCATCGGGTGATACAAGCTGATATATGCGTGGGGCCGCCGCGATCACTTCGCGGCGGCCTTCGTCACCTGACACCCGGACACCCGGGCCGGGATGCGTCGGGGCACTGCCTGCCTACTCCTGCGGAGCCGGAGCCGGAGCCGGCGTCGCCGGGGCGACCGCCGTGATGTCCTGCTCGGGCACCAGCTGTCCCGAGCGGATGAGGTCGATCCGGCCCATGACCTTGGACCGCAGGTCGGTGGGGACGTCGTCACTGCCGCAGCAGCGCTTGACGAGCTTCTTCACCGCCTGCTCCAGGCCGTACTTCTCCAGGCACGGGGAGCACTCCTCGAAGTGCACCTCGAACTTGGTGCAGTCGCTGTCGGGCATCTCTTTGTCGAGGAACTCGTAGAGATGATCCAGGACCTCTGAGCAATCCGTCTCGTGCGGCTCTCCGCAGCTCATGAGCCCGAGCCTTTCAGATCGTTCGACGACTCTCCGGCGCCCGCGGGTACCAGCCCGCGGTCACGGGCGTAGTCCTCGAGCATGCCGCGCAGCTGGCGGCGGCCCCGGTGCAGTCGGGACATCACCGTACCGATGGGTGTCCCCATGATGTCCGCGATCTCCTTGTAGGCAAAGCCCTCGACATCCGCCAGATAGACGGCGATGCGGAACTCCTCGGGGATCGCCTGCAGCGCTGCCTTCACGTCGGAGTCGGGAAGGTGGTCGAGCGCCTGGGACTCCGCGGAGCGCAGACCGGTCGACATGTGCGACTCGGCGCGCGCGAGCTGCCAGTCCTCGATCTCCTCGGCGGCGCTGCGCTGGGGCTCACGCTGCTTCTTGCGGTACGAGTTGATGAAGGTGTTCGTGAGGATGCGGTACAGCCACGCCTTGAGGTTCGTGCCCTCGCGGAACTGGTGGAAGGATCCGTACGCCTTCGCGTAGGTCTCCTGCACCAGGTCCTCCGCGTCCGCGGGGTTGCGCGTCATGCGCAGGGCGGCGGAGTACATCTGGTCGAGGAATCCGAGGGCGTCCCGCTCGAAGCGCGCGTTGCGCTCGGCGGTCGTCTCCTCGGGGCCGTCGTCGGTCCCTGTGTCGGTCCCAGTGACCGGACCCACCTCCTCCAGCGTGGTGGCGAGCCCGAAGGCGGACCCACTCGTTTCGGAGGATAGACGAGGAACCGCTCCGCCCGCCGCCCGAATAGGGGCGATCTTGGGCGCGGGCAGCACTGTCCAGTCGAGGTCAGCGGCCTGCGCGCGCTCGGGGCAGATGGTCGAACCCATGCGACGGACTCCCTCTTCCTTGTTCTCACACCGACGTTCTCCACAACAGAGGCCCCCCGCTCAACATTCCCGGTGCGGGAGTCGTTGTCAGCGCAGGGTGACGAGCCACGCGACGACGCCGGCGACCAGCCCGTCGAGGGCCTCGTCCTGGGTGAGCGGCGCCCGCTTGGGCACGGCGAAGCCGTGGTCTCCGTACGGCACCTCGCCGAGGGTGTGCCCGCCCGCAGGGAACTCTTCGGGGCGCCCGAAGGGGTCGTTGCCGCCCTGGACGACGAGGGTGGGCAGGCCGGTGCCGAGGAGCTCGTCGGCGCGGGAGCGCTCCGGCTTCCCCGGCGGGTGGAGGGGGAAGCTCAGCGCGAGGACGGCGAGGGCGCCCAGTTCCCGCCCGGTCCGGCAGGCGACCCGGGCGCCGGCGCTGCGGCCGCCCGCGATCACGGGGAGTCCGGGCTTCGCGAGGGCCGGCCAGAGGCCGCGCCAGCCGGTGTCGAGGGTCTTCGGCGCGGGCGCGACCTTCTTGCCGGCGACGCGCCAGGGCTGCTCGACGAGGGCGGTGGTCACGCCGTGGGCGGGCAGGGCGCGGGCGAGGGCCTGGAGGTCACGGGCCTCGACGCCGCCGCCGGCGCCGTGGCCGAGGGCGAGGACGGCCCACGGCTCCGTACCGGCGTACCAGGTGACACGGGCGTCACCGGCGTCGGTGGGAACGGTCTCGTGCTCGGCGGGAACGGTCTCGTACTCTGTCACGTCCCCATCCTGCCGTCCGCGCTCGTCCGGCCGGAGGACCTCAGAACAGCGTGCCCTCCTCCGGGCCCTCCAGCTCCGTCAGGAGTTCGGGGCCGTTGTTGCGGACGTTGCTCACCGCCGTCGACACGGGGTAGGCCCGCATCAGCCCCTCCGGCGGCGCGCCGAGCAGCCCGCGCAGCTCGTCCTCGCCGGTTCGCGCCGGGTCGAGCCAGGCGTCCCAGCGGTCCTCCGTCAGCATCAGGGGCATCCGGGGGTGGATGTCGGCGAGCGAGCGGGGGCCCTCGGCCGGGGCCACGCCCAGCGGGCCCGTCTCGGCCTCGGTGGTGACGACCGAGCAGGTCACCCACCAGGCGGAGGGGTGCTCGTCGGGGAGGGTGCGGTCGCGCCAGAACTCGTAGAGGCCGGCCATCGCGAAGACCGAGCCGTCCGCCGGGGTCACGAAGTACGGCTGCTTCCGCGGCCTCTTCTTCTTCCCCTCCACTTCCAGGTCCCGCTCCCCCGCGGCGGTCACCCATTCGTAGTAGCCGTCGGCGGGCAGGATGCAGCGGCGGGCCGCGAACGCGCGTTTGAAGGAGGGCTTCTCGTGGAGGGTCTCAGCGCGCGCGTTGATCATCCGGGCGGCGCCCTCGGGCGTCTTCGCCCAGGACGGGACGAGGCCCCATTTCAGCGCGCGCAGCTGGCGAACCGGCCGCCGCGTTTCCGCGTCTTTCAGAGGACGCTCCAGAACGGCCCAGACCTCTTTGGTGGGCGCCACGTTCCAGTCGGGGGCCAGGGTCTCCTCCGGCTCCCACTTCTCGATCCCGAAGGTGTCGACGAGGTCCTCGGGCCGCCGACTCGCTGCATACCGTCCGCACATACGTGCCACACTGCCACGATCCCCGAGCTCCCGAGGAGCGGCCCGAACGATGGACCTCTTCAGCCCGAAGGCCGCCCCGGCCGAGTGGCTGGTGATCGCCACCGCGGTCGCCGCCCTCGCCGTCACCGTGCCCCGCCGCGCCTGGCTCCTGGCCCGCAACGCGATCACCATCGCCCACGAGGGCGGGCACGGGATCGTCGCCCTCGCGACCGGCCGCCGCCTGGAGGCGATCCGGCTGCACTCGGACACCAGCGGGCTGACCGTGACCCGGGGCCGCCCGACCGGCATCGGCGTGGTCCTCACCCTGGCCGCCGGCTACACCGCGGCCCCGCTGCTCGGCCTCGGCGGCGCCGCCCTGCTCGGCGCGGGCCTGGTCACCCTGCTGCTCTGGCTCGCGACCGGCCTGCTCCTCGCGATGCTCGTGATGGTCCGGAACGCGTACGGGATCCTCACCGTCCTCCTGACGGGCGCGGCCTTCCTCCTCGTGTCCTGGCTGACCGGTCCCGAGGTCCAGTCGCTCTTCGCCTACGCGGTGGTGTGGTTCCTGCTCCTCGGCGGCGTCCGCCCGGCCTTCGAGCTCCAGGCGAAACGGCGCCACGGCGGCGCGCCCGACTCGGACGCGGACCAGCTCGCGCGCCTCACCCATGTGCACCCGGGGGTGTGGCTCCTCTTCTTCCACGCGGTCTCGATCTGCTCCCTGATCGGCGGCGGGCGCTGGCTCCTGGGCTTCTGACACCCCCGTACAGTGATTCCATGACCGCAGCAGCTTCCGTGCGCCCCGACCCGTCCACCGACCTCTGGCCCGCCCCGTACGCCCGCGGCGCCGTCGACGCGACCGTCACCGTGCCCGGATCGAAGTCGGTCACCAACCGCGGTCTGGTCCTCGCCGCGCTCGCCTCGGAGCCGGGCTGGCTGCGCCGCCCGCTGCGCTCCCGCGACACCCTCCTGATGGCCGAGGCGCTGCGTACCCTCGGCGTGAAGATCGAGGAGGGCGTGGGCCCGGACGGCACCGGCGAGGCCTGGCGGATCATCCCCTCCCCGCTGCGCGGCCCCGCCACCGTCGACGTCGGCAACGCGGGCACGGTCATGCGCTTCCTGCCCCCCGTCGCGGCGCTCGCCGACGGTCCCGTCCGCTTCGACGGCGACCCCCGCTCCCACGAGCGTCCGCTGCACGGTGTGATCGACGCGCTGCGCGCGCTCGGCGCCCGGATCGACGACGACGGCCGGGGCGCGCTGCCCCTGACCGTGCACGGCGCCGGGGGCCTGGACGGCGGCACGGTCGAGATCGACGCCTCCTCGTCCTCCCAGTTCGTCAGCGCGCTGCTGCTCTCCGCGGCCCGTTTCAACCAGGGCGTCGAGGTCCGGCACGTGGGGACGAAGCTGCCCTCGCTGCCGCACATCCGGATGACGGTCGACATGCTGCGCGCGGTCGGCGCCCAGGTCGACGAGCCGGAGCACGGCGGCGAGCCGAACGTCTGGCGGGTGGCGCCCTCCGCGCTGCGCGGCCGCGACCTGGTCGTCGAGCCGGACCTGTCGAACGCGCAGCCGTTCCTGGCGGCGGCGCTGGTGACCGGCGGCCGGGTGACCGTGCCGGACTGGCCCGGGCGGACCACCCAGCCCGGTGACGCGCTGCGGGAGATCTTCACCGAGATGGGTGGCTCCTGCGAGCTGACCGAGGCCGGCCTGACCTTCACCGGTACGGGCCGGATCCACGGCATCGACGTGGACCTCGGCGAGGTCGGGGAGCTGACCCCGGGCATCGCGGCGGTCGCGGCGCTCGCCGACTCCCCCTCGACCCTGCGCGGGGTCGCCCATCTGCGGCTGCACGAGACGGACCGCCTGGCGGCCCTCACCAAGGAGATCAACGAGCTGGGCGGCGATGTGACGGAGACCGAGGACGGTCTGCACATCCGCCCGCGCCCGCTGCACGGCGGCGTCTTCCACACGTACCACGACCACCGCATGGCGACGGCGGGCGCGATCATCGGCCTCGCGGTCGAGGGCGTGGAGATCGAGGACGTGGCCACGACGGCGAAGACCTTGCCGGACTTCCCGACGATGTGGACCGAAATGCTCGGGGTCTGAACCATGCGGCGCTACGGCAAGAACACCGACGAGGACGACATCCGCCAGCGGCCCAACCGCAAGGGCACCCGTCCCCGTACGACCATCCGCCCCAAGCACGAGGACGCCGTCGAGGGCATGGTCCTCACCGTCGACCGCGGGCGGCTGACCTGCCTGGTCGACGACCGGATCGTGACGGCGATGAAGGCGCGCGAGCTGGGCCGCAAGGCCGCCGTGGTCGGCGACCGGGTCCTCATCGTCGGCGACCTGTCCGGCGAGAAGGACACGCTGGCCCGGATCGTCCGGATCAGCGCGCGCACCTCGGTGCTCCGGCGCACGGCCGACGACGACGACCCGTTCGAGCGGGTGGTCGTCGCCAACGCCGACCAGCTGGCGATCGTCACCGCGCTCGCCGACCCCGAGCCGCGTCCCCGGCTGATCGACCGCTGTCTGGTCGCCGCATACGACGGCGGGCTCTCCCCGCTCCTCGTCCTGACCAAGTCGGACCTGGCGTCGCCGGACTCGCTCCTGGAGATGTACGGGGCGCTCGGCGTCCCGCACGTGGTCACCACCCGCGACGAGTTCGTGGACGGCGTCGCGGCCGAGCGGGTCCACGAGCACCTCAAGGGCCGCACCACCGCCTTCGTCGGACACTCCGGTGTCGGCAAGACGACGCTGGTCAACGCCCTGGTCCCGGCGGACCGGCGGCGGACGACGGGCGTGGTCAACGCGGTCACGGGCCGCGGCCGGCACACGACGACCTCGGCGCTCGCCCTGCCGCTCGACGACAAGGAGGGCGGCTGGGTCATCGACACGCCCGGCGTGCGCTCCTTCGGGCTGCACCACGTCGACCCGTCCCGGGTGATCCTCGCCTTCCCCGACCTCGTACCGGGTACGGAGAACTGCCCGCGCGCGTGCAGCCACGACGAGCCGGACTGCGCCCTCGACGCCTTCGTGGCGGAGGGGCACGCGGACCCCGCGCGGCTCTATTCGCTGCGGCGGCTGCTCGCGACCCGCGAGCGACGCGAGGGCGACTGACCCGCCGGCGTTTACGACCCACTGCCACCGGTAAGTGCATAATCGCACCAAGTGCGACGAAGCAGTCACCGACGGCGTGGGAGGCACTGACGATGGCGTGGCTGCTGGTGGTGGTGGCCGGTGTCCTGGAGACCGGTTTCGCGGTCTGCCTGAAGCTCTCGCACGGGTTCACCCGGCTGTGGCCGACGATCGCCTTCGCGGCCTTCGCCCTGGGCAGCTTCGGGCTGCTCACCCTCGCGCTGCGGAAGCTGGACGTGGGTCCGGCGTACGCGGTGTGGACGGGGATCGGCGCGGCCGGGACCGCGATCTACGGAATGATCTTCCTCGGCGACGTCGTCTCCACCCTCAAGATCGTCTCGATCACGCTGGTGATCGCCGGCGTCATCGGCCTCCAGCTCTCCGGCTCCTCGCACTGACCCTCCGGCCGGCCGGACGCCACCGGGGGCGCGACGACGTGGCTGAGGGCGAGCCGGACGGCGAGCTCGCAGCCGGCCGCCCACCGCTCACCCGCACAGGCCGCGGCCGCCGCCACGAGCTCACCCGGCGCGGGCGACCCCTCGTCGGCGTGCCGCTGGGCGGGTACGGGGGCGAGGGGGGCGCCCGGGCGGACCGGCCGGGGCGCGGGCAGCCGCTCGTTCCAGGCACCGGTGAGCAGGGCCCGCAGCACGGGGCGGGCGGCGGCCCGGGCGACCGTCCACTCGGCGACGGCGACGAGGTTCCGCTCGGGCGGGGCGGGAACGGCGAGCAGCGTCCGGACGCCCTGGAGATAGGCGTCGGCCTCCCGGCGCGCGAGGGCGCGGGCGAGCCCCTCCTTGCTGCCGAACTCGTTGTAGAGGGTCTGCCGGGACACCCGGGCCGCGGTCGCGAGGTCGACCATCCGTATCGCGGACCAGGACCGGTCGGCGAGCGCGGCGAGCGCGGCGTCGAGCAGGGCCTCGCGGGCCGTCGGCATCCTCGCCTCCCGGGACCGACCGAAACGTTTCCGTGCTCAGCGTCGGCAGGCGTCCCCGCACTGTCAAGGGCGCCGGTGGACGGTTCTCCGCGCGGGGATCACGCGGAGATAGAGTGCCGACCATGGCCGATTACCACGATGATCTGCGTCTCGCCCACGTCCTCGCGGATGCCGCCGACGCGGCCACCATGGACCGATTCCAGGCGCTCGACCTCAAGGTCGAGACGAAGCCGGACATGACCCCGGTGAGCGAGGCCGACAAGGCCGCGGAGGAGCTGATCCGCGGCCAGCTCCAGCGCGCCAGGCCGCGTGACGCGATCCTGGGCGAGGAGTACGGCGTGGAGGGCTCGGGCCCCCGCCGCTGGGTGATCGACCCGATCGACGGCACCAAGAACTACGTGCGCGGGGTGCCCGTCTGGGCGACCCTGATCGCGCTGATGGAGGCCGGGGAGACCGGCTTCCAGCCGGTGGTGGGCGTGGTGTCGGCCCCGGCGCTCGGCCGCCGCTGGTGGGCGGCGAAGGGCCTGGGCGCGTACACGGGCCGCAGCCTGGCCTCGGCGACCCGGCTCGGGGTGTCGAAGGTGGCCACCCTCGAAGACGCCTCCTTCGCGTACTCCTCGCTGAGCGGCTGGGAGGAGCAGGGGCGGCTCGACGGCTTCCTCGACCTCACGCGCGCGTGCTGGCGGACGCGTGCGTACGGCGACTTCTGGCCGTACATGATGGTCGCCGAGGGCTCCGTGGACATCTGCGCCGAGCCGGAGCTGTCCCTGTGGGACATGGCGGCGGTGGCGGTCGTCGTCCAGGAGGCCGGCGGCACGTACACCGGGCTCGACGGCCGCCACGGCCCGCACAGCGGGAACGCGGCGGCCTCGAACGGGCTGCTGCACGGGGAGCTGCTGAGCTACCTCAACCAGGAGAACGCCGAGGGCTGAGCGGCTCCTTCGGCCGGGCCCGGGTGAGTCGCACCCGGGCGTGGGCCGGGCCGGGGGTCAGCCGAGCTTCCACCACTGGCCGGCGTCGTTCGGGTCGCACGGCGCCGTGGAGTTGAGGTAGCCGACGCCGTTGGACTTCAGGCACTGGCCGGTGGCCACGTTCTTCGCCATCCGCCAGCCGTTGCCGCCGTCGGTCAGCCGCCACTTCTGGTTGGCGGGGGTCCAGTTGCCGTACGGGTCGTTGAGGCCCGTCCAACCGCCGGGCGTGTCCCAGAGCTGCGGGACGCCCGATGCGCGGTCGACGTCGAGCACCTTGCCGGCGTCGCCGTGGCTGATGGCGCTGGTGCCGTCGCAGTAGGTCCACACCGCCCAGGTCTGCGCCGCGGAGCCGTTGGGCGTCCAGGTGCCGACGCGCTGCCCGTTGGCCTCGTTGTTCGACGGCAGGTCGAGGGCGCCGCCCCGGTAGGTGGCGACCTCCGTGGTGGCGTGCAGCCCCGGCGGGAACATCCCGCAGTCGTCGGTGGTGGCGGCCCCCGCGGCCGGGGCGGTCGCCAGGGCCGCCCCCGCGACGGCCACGGCGGCGCCGAGACCGGCGGCGAAGGATCGGATGGTGGTTCGCTTCGTGCTGGTCATGGTCGTGCTGGTCATGATCGTCCTCTCTCGATGACGGGTGGGTGTCATGCCGTGACCTGGAAGCCGTGGGCCGTGCCCAGGCGTTCCAGGGTGGTGCGGCCGGGCATGCCGTCCGCGTCCGCGCCGGTGTAGCCGCAGCGCCGCTGCCAGGCGGCGTACGCGGCGAGGGTCCTGGTACCGAAGGAGCCGTCCGCCCAGTCGGCGCGCAGCAGCCCCTCGGCGGCGAGCGCCTTCTCGACGGGCAGCGCGTCGGCGCGGTGGACCGCGGCGCCCTGGGCGGCCGCCGGGTCGGTGCGGGCCGCGGCGAGCACCCGGGCCAGGCTGACCACGGACCGCAACTGCGGCCGGGACGCCGGTGCCTGTGCCGGTGCGGTGGACCCGCCGGCGGCGGCGAAGAGCCGGGCGGGATCGATCTTCCCCGGGTCCCAGTGGTCGTTGCCGGGGACGTGGACGTGGCCGAAGTGGCCGCCCTTCCCCCGCCAGTCCGTACGGGAACGCTCCCGGCCCGCCCATGTGTCGGGCACGCCCCAGGAGCGGGCGGCCGCCATGAGCGCACGGAAGTTCGGGCCCGGCTTCCAGTAGCCGGTGAACGGGGTCGCGGCGCGGGCCAGGACCTCGATCTGCACGCAGACCCGGCCGGTCCGGTTGGTCCGGGTGTCCCCGTCGTTGCGCAGGGCGCGGGCGCTGCGGTCGAGCGGCCCGAACTGACCGAGCCGGTCCGTGGTGGGGTCGTACAGGAAGTGGGGTTCGCTGCCCTGCCGGATCAGGTACGCGCCGACGGAGTCGAAGGCCGCGTTTCCCGCGCCGCTCTCCGTGGTGTGCCAGACGACCCGGGGCGGCAGCTCGGGGCTGTCCATGGGGCCGCCGATGGCTCCGTCGCCGAGGCGTACGGCGCCGGGTATCCAGACCGTTCCCATCGGGCTCAGCTCCCGAAGGTCTGGACGAAGCGGCCCCAGTTGCCGCGCTGGCGGGGCGCGTAACCGACGCCGAGGTTGCGGTAGGCGCCGTTGAGGATGTTGCTGCGGTGGCCGGGGCTCTTCATCCACATCTGCATGGCCTCGGGGACGCTGTTGGACGGGGTGACGTTCTCGGCGCGGGCGGTGTTGCCGGGGAAGCCGGCGTCGCTGATGCGACGGCTGAAGTCGGACCCGTCGGTGCCGTTGTGCTGGGTGAGGTCGTTGCGCGCCATGTCGTCGGCGTGGCGCTGCGCGGCGGAGGAGAGCCGGTCGTCGAGCCGCATGGCCGGGACTCCGGCGCGGCGGCGCTCCTCGTTGACCATGGCCAGCATCTCGCCGTGCACACCGGCCGGTGCGGGCTGCGGCTGGGGCTGGGGCTGCGGCTGCGGCTGGGAGCCGCCGCCCTGGCCGCCGCCGGTGCTGCCCACCGGGGCGAGCTGCCAGAGCTGGCCCTGGTTGGCGGGGTCGCGCCGCCAGACGCCGAGCGCGGCGCCGTGCGCGTCGGCGGTGAGGTAGGCGGCGCCCTCGTCGGGGCGGGCGCTGCGCAGCAGGACCCGGCCGTTGCCCGCGTCCTCCAGGTGCCAGAGCTGGTTGGCCTGGCCGTGCTCCTGGAACAGGTGGGTGGTGTAGTGCGCGTAGTCGTAGTCCATCACCATCGCCTGGCCGGGGGCGTGGGCGTTGTGGGTGAGCCTGGTCTCCAGGAGGAAGGCGCTGTTCGGCTTGGCCCAGAAGACCCAGCCCTGGGCGGCACTGCCGTTGGGCGCCCAGCCCTGGATCCGGTTGCCGTTGCCGGTCTGGCTCGCGTTGACGTCGGCGGCGAGGCCGTTGCCCGCGGTGAGCGTCAAGACCTGCCCGTTCTGAGGCTGCGTCGTCATGTCGTGATCTCTCCAGTCGTGTCGGTGACCTGACGGGCAGTACGGTCACCGACACCGGTAGACATCCGGTCAACGCGCGTAGCGTGCCGCTCACGGCGCGGGCAGGGAGTCGAGCGACGCTCGTACGGCCTCCTCCTCGTCGGCGATGCCGAGCCGCTCGTACAGCTGCGCCGCGTCCTGGAGGCAGGCACGGGCCCGACGGGGCCTGCCGAGGGAGACGAGCGCCGAGCCGAGGGTGTGGAGCAGGGCCGCTTCCAGGGCCACGCTGGTCTTCCGGGCCGGCGGCAGCGCCGCCTCCGCGGCCTCCGCGGCGAGCGTGGCCCGGCCGCACTCCGCGTGGATCCGGGCGGAGAGGTCACCGGCCGCCGCCTCGAACACCGCGACCTGGAGCCGGGCGAACTCCTCCCGGGCCCCGGTCGCCTCGGCGAGCGCGCCCTCCGGGTCGCCGCACAGCCGCAGCACCCGCGCCAGGTAGTAGCGCCCGGTCGCGGCGGACACCGGCCCGGTCCCGCTCATCAGCCGCGCGCCGCGCTCGGCGGCCCGCCGGGCCTCGGCCGGCCGCCCGGTGTGCGCGGCGTTGAAGGCGAACTCCCCCAGGGCGCTGCCCTCGGCCCGCTCCACCCCGAGCTCCCGGAACACCTCGGCGGCCCGCCCGGCATGCTCGGCGGCCTCCGCGTGCCGCCCGTGCACGCGCGCGTTCCCGGCGAGCGTGAGCAGTGCCTTGGCCCGCACGCGGGCGGTCGGCCCGGCCGCGGGGTCCGGGTCCCGGGCGAGGGCCTCACACAGCGCGACCGCGCGGGTGATCTCGGTCCAGGACTCCTCGTAGCGGTTCACGTGCCAGAGCATGGTGCCGCGCACGTACCGGGCGAGGGCCTGGGGTGCGCGGTCGCCGCGGGCCGCGGCCGCCCCGGCGATCCGCTCGGCGAGGCCGGCGATGACGGTCGTCCGGTCCCGCTCGAAGACGATCGTGCCCATCTTGTCGACGAGTTCGGCGGCCTGGGCGAGCGGCAGGGCCGGGTCCGCGCAGGCGAGGGCGACGGCCGCGGCGTGCACCGGGGCCTGGTCGCGCATCCAGCGGACGGCGTCGGCGCCGGTGGCGAGGGGACGGCCGGCCCGGGTCACCGGCGTGTCGAGCAGGCTCCGTTCGGCCGGGTCGACGGAGCGGGCGGCGGTGTCGGCGTGCCGGGCGGTGGCCAGGCAGAAGTCGAGCAGCCGCGCGGCCGCGGCGCTCCGCTCCGTACCGCTCTCCTCCTCGGCGAGCCGGTCGCGGGCGTAGGCGCGGACCAGGTCGTGGTAGCCGTACCGGCCGAAGCCCGGCGAGTGCAGCAGGTTGAGGTCCACGAGCCCTTCGAGGAGTTCGTCGGCCTCCGCATCGGAGCGGTCGAGGAGGGCGGCGGCGCAGGGCAGGGCGACGTCGGGCGCGTCGGGCAGCGAGAGGAACCGGAAGGCGCGGGCCGCCTCCGGCGTGAGCCGGTGGTACGAGAGCGCGAAGGTGGCCTCGACGGCCCGCTCCCCGTCGTCGAGCGCGGCGAGCCGCCGCTCGTCCCGCAGCCCCTCGGCCAGCGCGGCGAGGCCGGTTCCGGGGCCGGCGGCGACACGGGAGGCGGCGATCCGTACGGCGAGCGGCAGGCGCCCGCAGGCCGCGACGATCTCCTCGACGAGGCCCGGCTCGGCCGCGACCCGGTCGGGTCCCACGATCCGGGCGAACAGTTCGACGGCCTCGTCCGCCGGGAGCGGGTCGACCCGCAGGTGGTGGGCGCCTGCCAGGCCCGGCAGACGGGTGCGGCTGGTGACGAGGACCGCGCAGCCGGCGGAGCCGGGCAGTAGCGGCTCGACCTGCGTGGGTTCCGCGGCGTTGTCGAGGACGACGAGGACCCGGCGGTCGGTGAGCACGGAGCGGTAGCAGGCCGAGCGTTCGGCCGTGCCCGGTGGCACGTCCTCGGCGGCCACCCCGAGGGCGCGCAGGAACTCGGCAAGAACTGCGGCCGGTTCGCGCGGGGTGCGGTCGGCGCCGCGCAGGTCGGCGAAGAGCTGCCCGTCGGGGAAGCGGCCGGCCGCCCGCCGGGCCGCGTGCACGGCCAGCGTGGTCTTTCCGACCCCGCCCATGCCGTCGAGCGCGGACACCACGACGGCCCGGCCACCCGCCCCCGCGAGCCGCTCCGCGAGCGCGTCGACGGCATCCACGCGGCCGGTGAAGTCGACGATCCCGGCGGGAAGCTGCTCGGGCGCGCACCACACGGGCGCGTCCTGCTCACCGGGCCAGGCCGTCACTTCGCCGAGCAGCGTCGGGTCGCCCCGCAGAATCCGCAGCTGGAGCCCGGCGGGCGAACCCGGCGCGGGGACGGTCGGGGCGGGGACGGTCGGGGCGGGGCGGGTGGCCGGGCCGTGGTGCGTGCCCGGGGCGTACGTGGTGCCGGGGGCGTACGTGGTGCCCAGGGCGTACGTGGTGGGTGGGCCGGACAGTGCTTCCGGGGGGAAGGACGCGCGGGCGTCCTCGTAGACGGCCAGGGCTTCCGCCGTGCGGCCCGCGCGGTGGAGGGCGCGCATGTGGACGGCGACGAGGCGGGGGCGGTGCGGGTGTTCCAGGCAGAGGGCGGCGGCCTCGGCGGTGAGGTCGGGGCGGTCGCCGAGCTCGGCGTCGAGTTCGAGCCGCTGCTCCAGGGCGGTGAGCCGTTCCTCGGCGAGGCGGGCGCGGACCGCCTCCGCGTGGGGCCCGGGCAGGCCCGCGAGCGGTTCGCCGGCCCACAGCCGGTGCGCGTCGCGCAGCACCTCCCGCACCGCGCCCGGCGACGCGCCGCCGGGTGCCTCGGCGACCCGCCGCCGCCACTCGGCCGTGTCGACCCACGCGCCCGGGGCCCGCAGGGCGTACCCGTCCCCGACGCGGACGATCGGCGACTCGGCCAGGTGCGGCCGGAACGCGGACCGAAGCCGGTAGACGAGCAGTTGGAGCGCCTTGCGCGGGTCGGTGGGGGCGGCCCCCTCGCCCCAGACCCCCTCGGCGAGCATTCCGTGCGCGACGGTCCGCCCGGACGCGTCGAGCAGCACCGCGAGCAGGGCCCGCTGCTGCGGCCGACCGAGGTCGATCTCCTCGTCCCCGTACCAGGCGCGCAGCGGCCCGAGCAGCGCGAACCTCAGCTTTCCCGTGTCCCCCGTGTCCCCCATGACCCCCGTCTTCCCCTCTCGTTTCCGCTGGTCGGCGCGGCGCGCCGACGGTCCGCAACCCCTCCGGGAGGCGCGGCCCGGCCGCCTATGATGCGCCACGTGACCCGCGAAGGACTCATGGCTCAGGGGGTGTCATGGGACTCGAATTCGCCGTTCTCGGCCCACCGCGCGCATGGCTCGACGGACGGGAGCGTGCGCTCGGCCGCCCGCAGCAGCAGGCGCTGCTGTGCGCCCTGCTGCTCGCGCCCGGCGAGCTGGTGCCCACCCAGCGGCTGATCACGGCGCTGTGGGGCGAGGACGAGGAGGACTGGCCCAAGGACCCGGTCGGCCAGATCGGCACGCACGCCCACCGGCTGCGGCGGGCCCTCGACCGTCCGGGCGTCCTGGTCGCCGGGCCGGGCGGCTACCGGCTCGCCGTCGCCCGCGAGGCGGTGGACGTCTTCCGGTACGAGGACGAGGCGGGCCGCGCCGCCGCCCGGTTGCGCGACGCCCCCGAAGAGGCGCGGGAGCTGCTGGCGCGCGCCCTGGGCCGGTGGTCGGGGGCCGCGCTCGACGGGGTGCCGGGGCCGCTCGCGGCACGCGCCCGGGAGCGGCTCGCGGCCTCGCGCCACGCGGCGGTCATGGCGTCGTACGAGGCGGAGCTGTCGCTCGGCCGGCACGCCGAGGTCCTCGCGGCGCTGCGCGAGCTGACGGCGGCGCGACCGGAGGACGAGGAGGCGCACCGGCTGTGTCTGCTCGCGCTGTACCGGTGCGGCCGCCGGACGGAGGCGCTGGCGCTGTTCGAGGCGCTGCGGGAGCGGCTGGACCGGCGCCTCGGGCTGGATCCGGGCGGGGCGCTGACCGGCCTGTACGAGCGGATCCGGCGCGAAGGTCCGGGGTTCGCCGTACCGCGTCCGCGCCAGCTGCCGCCGGACATCCCGGATCTGGTGGGGCGGGGGGCGCAGGTGCGGGAGGCGGAGCGGCTGCTGCGGTCCGGCGGCGGGCGGGGTGACGGCCCGGTGGTCGTGGTCCTCTCGGGGCCGTTCGGGGCGGGCGCCTCGACGCTCGCGGTGCATCTGGCGCACCGGGTGCGGGACGCGTTCCCGGACGGCCAGTTGTACGCGCGGGGCGATGCCCCCGGAGCCGTACGAGAGGTCATGGCCGGGTTCCTGCGGGCGCTGGGCGAGCGGCCGCCGGAGGGGACGGGCAAGGGCGAGCTCGGGGCGCGTTACCGGGCGGCGCTCGCGGGCCGCCGGGTCCTGGTGCTGCTCGACGGCGTGCCGGAGCCGGGCCCGCTGCTGCCGGGCGGTGCGGGCTGCGCGGCCCTGGTCACGGAGGCGGAGGCGGGGACAGCGGCGGGGACGGCAGCGGACGGAGTCGGGGAGACGGGCACGGCAGCGGGAGCAGGGACCGTACGGCTGCCGGTCGGACCGCTCGATCCGGAGGACGCGTACGAGCTGCTCGCCCGGATCGCCGGCCCGGACCGGATCCGCCGGGAGTCCGCCGCCGCGCGGGAACTGGCCGAGTTGTGCGGCCGGCTGCCGGCCCGGCTGCGGTCGGCGGCGACACGGCTCGCGGCCCGGCCGCAGTGGTCGGTGGCGGATCTGGTGGGCCGCCTCTCGGACTGAGCCGCCGGGCGCGGACGCGAGGTGGCCCCGGCCGGAGGGGGTTCCGGCCGGGGCCACGTGCGGAGGGGGAGGGGAATCGGGGGGATCTGGGGGATCTGGGGGATCTGGGAAATCAGTACAGGTCGGAGAGGATCCTGTCCTCGGTCGTCGAGCTCAGCGTCCGCCCCGCGAGGGCCGTGAAGCTGCCGCACCGGGTGTTCGTGTACCAGATGTGAAGGCCGCCCGGGCCTTCCCCGACCTGGAGGCAGGCGTAGGCGGCGGCACCCTTGTCGTGGCCCCGCGAGGCGCACTCGCGGCCGTCCGCGCTCCGCACCACGAGTCGGCCGTCGCTCTGCATGACCGCCTTGGAGCCGCAGCCGACGGTGTTGGTGGCCCAGTAGGGCGTGGCGCGCGACCAGTCGCCCGCCGTGGTCGTCCGGTAGAAGACGAGGTTGCCGTCGGTCTGCATGATGAGCCGTGCGTAGTCGGTGCTCACGTGCCAGCCCTGGTACAGCGGCTCGTCGCCCCACAGCGTGTGGGTGCCGGGGTCGTACGCGGCCTGTGCGGTGCCGGATCCGGCCACCGTCCCCGCCACCGCAAGGAGGCCGGCCGCCGCAACCCCCGCCGCCCTGCGCAGCGCCTTCTTCACGATCGTGTTCATCCCCGTTGCCTTCCGTCGGTTCTGCGTGCGCGCCGATCCTCGACGGTGGCGGTAGACAAACGATGAACGCGGCCGCCGCGCGCTCCCCGGGGCGCCTCGCGCGCCCCCTTGTCGGCCCCCTCCCCCGGTGCCACTCTGAAAGTCCCCCCACTTGTGAACTTGTGAATTCCTTCTCGTTGAAGGCTTCACCAAGGAGGTGGCTCCGTCCATGCTCGTCCGCGACGCCATGAGCACGGTGGTCCTCACCATCGGCCCCGCCCACACCCTCCGCCAAGCGGCCCGGCTGATGTCGGCGCGCCGCGTCGGCGCGGCCGTCGTCCTCGACTCCGACGCCGGCGGGCTCGGCATCCTCACCGAGCGCGACATCCTCAACTCGCTCGCCCGCGACCAGGACCCCGACGTCGAGGCCGCGGGCTCCCACACCACCCATGACGTCGTCTTCGCCGCGCCCACCTGGACCCTGGCGGAGGCGGCCGAGGCCATGACGCACGGCGGCTTCCGTCACCTCGTCGTCCTCGACGACCGGGGACCCGTCGGCATCGTCTCCGTACGGGACATCATCCGCTGCTGGATTCCGGTGCACAGCGTCGCCGGCCGGTGAACGAGAACGGGCCGGACTCCGTGAGGAGTCCGGCCCGGTCCCTGTCTACGACAAGCGTCCTCAGCCGCGCAGGGCCTGGACCGCGGCGTCGAGCCGCTTGCCGAAGTCACCGTCCGCCTGGCGGAAGTTGTCGATCGCCCGCTCGGCGATGTCGTCCCGTGAGACCTTGGCGATGAAGCCCGCCAGGTTCTCGACGAGACGGCCCTTCTCGTCCTCCGACAGCAGGCGGTAGAGGTTGCCCGCCTGCACGAAGTCGCTGTCCTCGGAGTGCGAGGGAGCGGCGTGGTCGCCGGTGAGGCCGGTGACGGGGAGCGGCTGCCACAGCGGCCGGTCCGTCTGGTTCGGGCCGCCGAAGCTGTTCGGCTCGTAGTTCTTCGCGCCCTTGTGGCGGCCGTCGTACAGGTAGCCGTCACGGGAGTTGGTCCGCGCCTCGGTGGCGTGCGGGCGGTTCACCGGCAGGTGGTCGGCGTTGATGCCGACGCGGTAGCGGTGGGCGTCGCCGTACGCGAAGAGGCGGCCCTGGAGCATCTTGTCCGGGGACGGGCCGATGCCGGGCACGAAGTGCGCCGGGCTGAAGATCGACTGCTCGACCTCGGCGAAGACGTTCTCCGGGTTGCGGTTGAGCTCCAGCTTGCCGATCTCGATCGGCGGGTAGTCCTCGTGCGGCCACACCTTGGTGAGGTCGAACGGGTTGAAGCGGTACTCGGCCGCCTCGGCCGCGGGCATGATCTGGACCTGCACGGTCCAGGTCGGGAAGTCGCCGCGCTCGATGGACTCGCGCAGGTCGCGCTGGTGCGAGTCCGGGTCCTCGCCGGCGAGGCGGTTGGCCTCGGCCTGGGTGAGGTTCTTGATGCCCTGGTCGGTCTTGAAGTGGTACTTGACCCAGAAGACCTCGCCGGCCTCGTTGTTCCACTGGAACGTGTGCGAGCCGTAGCCGTTCATGTGGCGGTACGAGGCGGGGATGCCGCGGTCGCCGAAGAGCCAGGTGACCTGGTGGGTCGACTCCGGGGAGAGGCCCCAGAAGTCCCAGACGTTGTCCGCCTCCTGCGAGCCCGAGTACGGGTCGCGCTTCTGGGTGTGGATGAAGTCGGGGAACTTGATGGCGTCCTTGATGAAGAACACCGGGGTGTTGTTGCCGACGAGGTCGTAGTTGCCCTCTTCGGTGTAGAACTTCAGCGCCCAGCCGCGCGGGTCGCGGACCGCGTCGGCCGCACCGAGGTTGCCCGCGACGGTGGAGAAGCGCAGGAACGTCTCGGTCTCCTTGCCGACCTCGGAGAGGAACGCGGCACGCGTCCACTGCGAGACGTCACGGGTGAGCGTGAAGGTGCCGTAGGCGCCCGCACCGCGCGCGTGGACCACGCGCTCCGGGATGCGCTCGCGGTTGAAGTGGGCGAGCTTCTCCAGGAGGAGCTGGTCCTGCACGAGGACCGGTCCGCCGACGCCCGCCGTCTCGCTGTTCTGGTTGTCGGCGACCGGCGCGCCGGCCTCCGTGGTGAGCGGTCCCTGCGTCACGTGCGCCTCCTGCGTCATGTCCTGCGAGTCCTGTCCCTCGGCCCGGACCCTGTTCGGGTCCTTGGCCAATGCCGGGTTCGATCCTACGATAGACAATGTCTAAGTCAAGTGGACTTCCAAAGTCACACCCGTTCGGGACCCGCGTCCCCCGACTGTTAGGCTGGCGCCCATGAGTGACCTGTTGGAACGACTGCGCGGACGCGGCTGGCGGATGACCGCGCAGCGGCGTGTCGTGGCCGAGGTCCTCGACGGGGATCACGTACACCTGACCGCCGACGAGGTCCACGCCCGCGCTGTTTCGAGGCTGCCCGAGATCTCTCGCGCGACCGTGTACAACACGCTGGGCGAGATGGTCACCCTCGGCGAGGTCATGGAAGTCGCGACGGACGGCCGCGCCAAGCGGTACGACCCCAACGCCCACCGCCCGCACCAGCACCTGGTCTGCGGCCGCTGCGGCGCCATCCGCGACGTCCACCCGGCCGGCGACCCGATGGCGGACCTGCCGGACACGGAGCGCTTCGGCTTCACGATCTCCAACGTCGAGGTCACGTACCGCGGCGTCTGCCCGAGCTGCGCCACGACGGCCTGACGCGCCTCACACCCTGACGCCTTCACGAGAAGAGCCCCCGCTCCGGCGGGGGCTCTTCTCGTGGGACGGCCTTCTCGTGCGGCCGGCACCCGGGAACGACGAAGGCCCGGATCCGATCGAAACCGGATCCGGGCCTTCGTTGCTACTGAGTAGCGGGGACAGGATTTGAACCTGCGACCTCTGGGTTATGAGCCCAGCGAGCTACCGAGCTGCTCCACCCCGCGTCGGTAAACACGACTCTACGGGACGGCCCCCGACCAGTGCAAATCCGTTCCGACCAGGGGTTACGCGGTCAGCTCCTGGTGCAGCGCCTCGCTCAGCCGGGCCGCTCGCTCGGCGACCTCCGCCGGGCCGAGCTCCACCGCACGGGCGCACCAGTGCCGCCCCTCGGTGAGTTCGCCCCGGCGCGCCGCGAGCAGCGCGAGCCGGAGCGCGGCGCGGCCGTGGCCCGCCCGGGCGGCACGGGTCCACCAGAGGGCGGCCTCGCGCTCGCTGCCCTCACGGGCGAGGAGCAGCCCGAGGTTGAAGGCGCCGTTGCGGCTGCCCGCCTCCGCCGCCTCGCGGTACCAGCGGTCGGCCTCCGCGAGGTCGCCGCGGCCCGCCGCGAGCATCCCGACCCGCACCTGGGCGCGCCGGTGCCCCTGCTGGGCGGCCCGCTCGTACCACTCCTCGCACTCGGACTTCTCGTCCCGGGATGCGCCGAGGACGGCGGGGCCGGGATCGGGGCGGCGGGCGTCGAGGACCGTGGCCAGCCGGAAGGCGGCCTCGGCGCTGCCGCCGCCGGCCGCGCACCGCAGGTGCCGCTCGGCGGTCCGCTCGTCGCCGTCGCGCAGGGCGGCGATGCCGACCTGGAGGGCGGCCTCGGTGTGCCCGGCGGCGGCGGCCCGCTCGTACCAGACGAGGGCCTTGCGGTCGTCGTCGCGGCCCGCGTGGAGGATGCCCAGGTTGAACGCGGCGTCCACGCTGCCGGCCTCGGCCGCCTTGGAGAACCACGGCTCGGCGCCGTTCGCGTCGCCGGCCTGGAGGAGCAGCACGGCGAGCGCGTTGGCGGCCTCGCGGTGGCCCGCGTAGGCGGCGCGGCGGTACCACTGCTCGGCCTGCGGGATCCGGTCCTGGGCGGCGCAGAGCAGCCCGAGGTTGTACGCCCCGTTGACGTCGCCCGCGTCCATGGCGGCGCGGTACCAGCGCTCGGCGGTCTGCTGCTCGCCGCGGGCCGCGTGCAGCGCTCCGAGGGCGTTGGCGGCGTTGCCGTCGCCGTCCTGGGCGGCGCGCAGCCACCACACGGCGGCGCTCTCCTGGTCGCCCGCGTCGCGGAGGAGGAAACCGAGGGCGCAGGCGGCCTTGGCCTCGCCCTCCTTGGCGGAGCTCAGGTACCAGCGGCCGGCCTCCTTGAGGTCGCCGCGCTTCTCCAGGATCGCGCCGAGGTGCAGCGCGGCGCGCCGGTGCCCGCGGGCGGCGGCCTGCCGGAACCACTGCTCGGCCTCGGTGAGCTCGCCCTTCGGCGGGGCGGGCTCCGTCACCCCGCCGGGTGCCGCGCCCGCCGGAGGGGCCGTGCCCGCGCCGGCGGCGCCACCGGGCGCCCGGAGCCGCGTGCCGGTCTCGTGCGGCCCGCGGCCGGTCTCGTGCGGCCCGTGGCCCGGCTCGGTCGCGCGGCGCTCCAGGGCGAGGGCGAGGCGGTAGGCGGCCTCGCGGTGGCCCTGCTCGGCGGCGGCGCGCAGCCAGCGCTCGGCGCCGACGTCGCTGCGGTGCTCCAGGAGGTCGGCGAGGGCGTAGGCGCCCAGGGCGTGGCCCTGCTCGGCGGCCTGGCGCAGCCAGTACTCGGCGGCCGGCTCGTCGCCGCGCTCGCGGTGGTGGCGGCCGAGGGCGTGGGCGGCGGGCGCGGAGCCGGCGACGGCGGCGACCCGCCACCAGCCGGCGGCCTCGTCGGCGTACCCCCGCTGGTGCAGCAGGACGCCCAGGTTGTTGGCGGCGGCCCGGTCCCCCTCGGCGGTGGCGCCGCGCAGGAAGGGCTCGGCGCCGTCGAGGTCACCGCGGCGCAGCAGCAGCGCGCCGAGCGCGCTCATCGAGGCGAGGTCTCCGCGCTCGGCCGCGCGCCGGTGGCGCGCCTCGCTCTCGGTTTCCGTCTCGTTCTCGGTGTCGGTGTCGGTGTCTGCATCGGTCTCGGCGGTGATGTCGACGGCCGCATCGACGGCCCCCACTGCCTCGATGATCTCGTCCGCGGCGTTTCTGGCGTGCCGCTGCACAAACCGCCCTGTCTCCAACAGAGTTGCCCTGTCCCCCATAAATACCATCGTCGCACCACCCGCAACCCGAGCACACCTGGTATACCGCAGCCAGTGAGGTCACTCAGCGTTTTGTCGACATGCCCACAGAGAGACAAGTCAAACACGCCTCACACCAACTCGCCCCCTCCGTACCGCTCTTCGGTGCCCCCCGTCACCTCGACACACGACGAGGGCCCGGATCCTTATGGATCCGGGCCCTCGTTCTGAGTAGCGGGGACAGGATTTGAACCTGCGACCTCTGGGTTATGAGCCCAGCGAGCTACCGAGCTGCTCCACCCCGCGTCGGTGAAACCACAGTATCACGACGCGGGGAGGCAAAACCTCAGGTCAGCCGCTTGATCCCGTGCTCTTGAGCTTCGCTCCGGCGTCCGCAGCGCGCTCCAGAGCGTCCTGGAGGTCCTCCTGCGCCTTGCCGTACGCCGTCCAGTCGCCCTTCTGGAGCGCCGCCTCGCCCGCGTCGTACGCCTTCTGGGCGTCGGCGATCGCGGCCTTCAGCGCGGCGTCGTTCGACGTCGGCGGCGGGGGCGTGGTGCCCGGCGGCGGGGTCGTGGGCTTCGTCGGTGCCTCCACCCCGAAGACCGCGTTCAGGGCGTCGGTGAGGTTGTCCTCGAACACCGTGGTGTCCTTGGTCGTGTCACCCTCCGGCTGGTCCGCGTCCACGTAGGACACCGCGACCTTCTTCAGGAGCGGGTAGAGCGCGTTCCGCCCCTGGGCGTACACCGGCTCCACGTACAGGAACCCGCCGTCGAGCGGCACGGTCAGCAGGTTGCCGTACTGGATGTCGGAGTCGGCGCCCTTCATGTCCCGGACGAACTGGGCGACGTCCGGCAGACCGTTGAGCTTGCTCTGCACCTGGGCCGGGCCCGGGACGTCCTCGGTGACCCGCAGCAGCCTCAGCCGCCCGTACTCCTTGCTGGTGGCGTCGGCGTCGACCGCCATGAAGCCGCCCAGGTTGGGCCGGCCGTTCGGCGTGAACGTCGTCGTCAGCGAGAAGCGCTGCGCCGTGTCCCCGGGCATCTTCATGCTCAGGTAGTACGGCGGGACCGCGTTGCCGTCCTTGTTGGTCGGGTCGTCCGGCACCTGCCAGGCGTCCGAGCCGCTGTAGAACTGCGCGGGGTCGGTGACGTGGTAGCGGGTCAGCAGCTCGCGCTGGACCTTGAACATGTCCTGCGGGTAGCGCAGGTGCGCCATCAGGTCGCCCTTGATCTCGGACTTCGGCTTCACCGTGTCCGGGAACGCCTTCATCCAGGTCTTGAGGACCGGGTCCTGCGTGTCCCACTCGTAGAGGTTCACCGTGCCGTCGTAGGCGTCGACGGTGGCCTTCACCGAGTTGCGGATGTAGTTGACCTGGTTCTGCTGGGCGACGACCGCGCGCTGCTGGTTGCCGACGGTCAGGGAGTCGGCCGTCGTGTCCCCGAGCGTGGTGCGCGAGGCGTACGGGTAGCCGTTCGTCGTCGTGTAGGCGTCGACGATCCACTGGATCCGCCCGTCGACGACCGCCGGGTAGGCGTCGCCGTCGATGGTCAGCCAGGGCGCGACCGCCTCGACGCGCTCCTTGGGCGTGCGGTTGTAGAGGATCCGCGAGCCCTCGCCGATGGCCCCCGAGTAGAGGATCTGCGGCTCGCTGAAGGCCACCGCGTAGGCGGCGCGGTTGAACGCGCCGGAGAGGCTGACGCCGCTCTTCTCCTTGTAGCTGGTGGTCTTCTCGCCGTTCTCCTCGTAGTCCAGCTCCTTCTGCGGGCCGCCCACGATCGAGTACTGGTCGGTCTTCTCGCCGTAGTAGATCCGCTGCTGGTACGTGCCGAGGTCACCGGTCGTCGGCAGTCCGGACTCGGTGAAGACCGGGGAGCCGTTGGCGTCCGTCGTCGTCCCCGCGGCCATGATCGCGCCGTAGCCGTGGGTGTAGGTGAAGTGGTCGTTGATCCAGTTCCGCTTCGGGATGCCCTTGATGTTGAGCTCCCGCAGACCGACCACGGTGTCCTTGCCCTGGTAGCGGTCCACGTCCAGGGTCGTCGGGAACTGGTAGTACTTCCGCTTCTGCTCCAGCTGCTGGAACGTCGGCGAGACGATGTTCGGGTCGAGGACGCGGTAGCTGGCCGCCGAGTCGGCGTCCGTGCGGAGCTGGTCCTTGGCCTTGACCGTCGACTTGCCCGAGTAGTTCTCGGGCTTCGTCGAGTCGATCGCGTACGCCTTGCGGGTCGCGTCGATGTTCTTCTGGATGTACGGCGCTTCCTTGGCCTGCTCGTTCGGCTGGACCTGGAACTTCTGCACGATGGCCGGGTACAGGCCGCCGATCAGGATCGCGGAGAGCACCATCAGACCGAAGCCGATCACCGGCAGCTGCCAGGTGCGGCGCCAGAGCGTCGCGAAGAACAGCACGGCGCAGATCGCGGCGATGCAGAACAGGATCGTCTTCGCCGGCAGGTACGCGTTGGCGTCGACGTACCGCAGGCCCGTCCAGTTGCCGGTGGCCTTGAAGTCGCTGGACTTCACCGCCAGGCCGTACCGGTCGAGCCAGTACGCCACGGCCTTGAGCGAGACGAAGACGCCGAGCAGCACCGAGAGGTGACCGGTGGCGGCGGCGGTCGCGCGGGCGCCCGGGCTGGTGATCCGCAGTCCGCCGTACAGGTAGTGCGTGAGCGCGGCGGCGATCAGCGACAGGACGGCGGCGGCGAAGCCGAAGGCGAGGAGGAAGCGGTACCAGGGCAGGTCGAAGGCGTAGAACGACACGTCGAGCCCGAACTGCGGGTCCTTCTGGCCGAACTTCACCCCGTTGACCCACATGAGCCAGGTGCGCCACTGGCCGGAGGCCGAGGCTCCGGCGATCAGCCCCACCAGGACCGTGACCGCGAGCAGCACCCACTTCTTGAAGGGGGCGACCCCCATCCGGTACCGGTCGAGGCTCTGCTGCTCCAGCGACATCGCGCTGAGCGGCGGACGCAGCCGGTACGCCAGCCAGATGTTGAGGCCGACGGCGAGCCCCATGAGGAGACCGAAGACGGCGAAGAGCCCGATCTTGGTCCACAGGGTGGTGGTGAACACGGACGAGTACTCGACCGAGCGATACCAGAGCCAGTCCGTCCAGAACCCGGCGAACATCACGAACGCCATGGCCAGGACGGCCAGCACCCCGAGTGTCATGAGCAGGGTGCGGGCCCGCCGGGACGGCCGGCCGACTCTCATCCTCGGCCCGGACGGGCTACCGCCGCGGTCCGGCATCTGGAAAGCCAACGTGCGCCCCTCGATGTTGATGCGTCTGAAAGCAGGCCCCGCGATCGTAGAGCCCACTGATGCAACTTACTGAGGCTTTACCTAGTTCCCGTCTTCGGGTGAAGAGGAGGCAGGATATTGGTCATGTCCAACGTTTCCCCCTCAGGCCCGGCGATGGCCGCGAGCCCCCTCACCCGCGCGGTACTCGAGATCGACGAGTACGCGTCGGGTCTCGGCTGGGACCAGCCGGCCCGTCTGTTCGCCCTCGTCGACACCGCACGGCTCCGCGCCAAGGAGCCCGCCCTCGCCTCCCAGCTCGGCCTGGGCGACGACGCCACCGCCTTCACCCCCATCGAGCAGGACAAGCTGCCGCGCGGGAAGCCGCTCGACGACTTCCTCGGCACGATCGCCTGGCCCGCCTCCGTGGCCGGCTGCGCGCTGACCGTGGAGCGGCTGATGCTGCCCCCGTCGGCGGAGTCCCAGGTCCCGCAGGGGCTGAGCGAGAAGCAGCTCACCAAGTGGGTGGCCTCGCACCCGGACCGCCAGGAGGTCCGGATGACCGTGGCGGTGCTGCGCGGCGGCGCCCGTGAGGCGGCGATCCGGCTGCGCGAGAAGGACTCGACGACCGAGGTCCTGACCGGCCCCGACCTGGTGCCGGGCCTCGCCGAGGCGCTGGCGGCGACCTTCGAGTCGTAAGGCGCCCGCCAGGCCCGCACAGTCCGCGCAGTCCGCATGGCCCGCAGCCGCGCCGGTCCCCGGCGGCGGTACGAAGAGGGGGCGCCCGGTCGGCCGACCGGGCGCCCCTCGTCCGTTTCCGGGCCGGTCAGCTCTTCGAGCAGCTCGGCAGGTTCGCCGTGTCGCCCTTGCGGAGCTTCTCCAGCGACTTCGTGGCGTCGTCGATGGTGTCGACCTTGATCAGGGTCAGACCGTCGGGCGTGTCGGAGGCGGCGGACTTGCAGTTGTCGGCGGGGGTGAGGAAGTACTCCGCGCCCGCCTTGCGCGCGCCGACGAGCTTCATGTCGATGCCGCCGATCGGGCCGACCTTCCCCTCGTCGTCGATCGTGCCCGTGCCGGCGATGAACTTGCCGTCGGTGAGGCTCTCCGGGGTGAGCTTGTCGACGATGCCGAGGGCGAACATCAGACCGGCGCTGGGGCCGCCGACGTCGGCGAGGTTGATGTCGATGGTGAACGGGAAGACGTGGTCGGTCCCGGCCTGGATGCCGACGATGGCCCGGTCGCCCTCCTCGGAGGTCGCGGTCTTGATGACCACCTTCCGGGTGACGGTCGGCTCCTTGCCGGCCTTCTCGGCCTGCGCCGCCTCCTTGGCGGGGACGATCGTGAAGACGACGTCCTGGCCCGGCTTGCGCTTCGTGACCTGCTTCGCGACATCGCCCGGCTCGGTGACGGCCACGCCGTCCACGGCCCTGATGACGTCACCGGCGTGCAGCCTGCCCTCCGCCGGAGAGCCCTTGACGACGGTGGCGACGACGACGCGGCTGGTCACCGGGATGCCCAGCTCTCCGAGGGCGGCCACCTTGGCGCTCTCCTGGGACTGGCTGAACTCCTCGGCGTTCTCCTGGCTCGACTGCTCCTCGGTCTTGCCGTCCGGGTAGAGCGTGTCGTGCGGCACCACCACGTTGTCGTGGGCGAGCCAGCCGTAGACCGCCTCGACGGCGTTCATCTTGTAGTCCGCGCTGGTGACGCGGACCGTCGTCATGTTGAGGTGCCCGTCGGTCGGGTAGGTCTTGCGTCCGGAGATCGAGAGGACGGGCTCTCCCCTGGCCTCTCCCAGGGTGTTCACCGTGGGGCCGGGACTCATCTCCGCGTACGGCACCGGGATCAGGACGCCTGCGATGAGCAGACAGATCAACACCAGGGTGGAGGCGAGCATCGTCGCGGTGCGGCGTGGCATGGAACGACAGTACGGGACTCGCCTGTGGGTGCACCCCTGGGGCGGGCCGTACGGGGCGGCCGGTGGGACCGCGTCAGCTGGACGCCGACGTGGAGACGGGAGTCACCGTCGTGGCCGGCTCGCGCTCCTGGACGACGGGGGCGTCCGTCGTGGTGTGGGACCGCTCCATCGCGTCCCGGAATCGGGCGTAGCCGGCGAGCTCGGCCACGTCACCTATCGTCCTGTTCCTCGAAGCCCAGCTTCCCCATATCGCCGCGCCGACGACTGCGAAAAGCGGAATCAGCAACCAGGCCAGCGCTGCCATCCCGACCTCCCATCCCCAGTGAGTTGATCAGCAGACTATTCATCTGTGGCATCAACGCTCGCGCCTGGGGGCCGGTTACGCAAATCGGGCGTTCGGCTACGCGCTGTCGGCGCGCCGCCTTGCGGGCCCGGGGCCCGCAAGACAAGGCCTCAGCAGGCCCCGACCCACTCCTCGGTACCGTCCGAGAAGGTCTGGTGCTTCCAGATCGGGACCTCGTGCTTGAGGTCGTCGATCAGCTTGCGGCAGGCCTCGAAGGCCTCGCCGCGGTGGGGGCAGGAGACGGCGACGACGACCGCGATGTCACCGATCCGGAGGTCGCCGACGCGGTGGACGGCGGCCAGCGCGCGGACCGGATAGTTCGCGACGACCTTCTCCGCGACGCGGCGCAGCTCCGCCTCCGCGGAGGGGTGGCAGGAGTAGCCGAGCCCGTCGACGTCCGCGCCTCCGTCGTGGTTGCGGACGGTGCCCACGAAGAGCGTCGTGCCGCCGGAGGCGTCGTCGCCGACGGCCCGGAAGACCTCGTCCACGGAGAGCGGGGTCTCCCGGATCGCGAGGAGCTTGATCGGGTCGGCGGCGGCCTGCTCGCCGGGGTGGTCGTGGGTGGGTGCCATGCGCCCATGGTGCCGCACGCCCCCGACATCCCGGAATAGCGGTTTCGACCGGTCGTCGGAACCCTCCGTAGGAGGGTTCTACAGGCCGGGCGTCGGACCCGCTCCCGGCGCGGGCCCGACGCCCGGCCCTGGCCCGCTCCCGGCGCGGGTCAGATGCCGCGCCGCTTCCGCATCTGCCGGACGAGGGCGGCCGTACCGAGCAGCGCCACCGTCGCACCGGCCGCGCCCGCCGCCGTCGCGTCCTTGCGGCCCAGTCGGCGGCCGGCGACCGTGTGGCGGCCCTCGACCTCCTCCAGGAGCGCGGTGAGGACCTCCTCGTTCGTCCACTTCGGCCGCCAGCCGGCGTCGTGGAGCCGTCCGACGCTCACCACCCAGGGATGCATGGTGTACGCGAGGTCGCCGGCCGGGGACGGGGTGAGCCCGATCCGGTGGAGGCGGGCCGCAGCGCCGAGGGCGACGGCCGAGGGGAGCTCCATGCGCCGGATCCCGGAGAGCTCCTCGACCTCCTCCTGTTCCAGCCAGCCCTCGCAGCCGACCGCGAACTCGCCGTCGACCTTCTCCAGGGCCGCGTACTCCAGGGCGCTCACCAGGTCGTCGACGTGGCAGAACTGCCAGGTGGGCCGGGAGCCGGCGACGACGAGCAGCCGGGGCGACTCGAAGTAGCGGGTCAGCGCCGTGTCCGTACCGCCGACGAGGACGGCCGGGCGGACGACGGTGACGTTGAGGCCGGGGTGCGCGCGCGGGGCGCGGCGGCCGAGGCGCTCGATCTCCAGCATGTCGCCGACGCCGGTGGCCTCCGCCGTCGCCTTGAGCTCGGCGTCCTCGGAGAGCGGGATGTCGTTGTCGGGCAGGGCGCCGTAGACCATCGCGGAGGTGCAGAGCACCACGCGGTGCACGCCGGCGGCCGCGGCGGCGGTCAGGACGGTCTGCGTGCCGCGCACGTTGTAGGCCGTTCGGGCGGCGGGGTCGGTCTCCAGGTCGAGATCGACGGCGAGGTGGACGACGACGTCCGCGCCGCGGAGCTTCTCCGCGATGGCCGGATCGCGCACGTCGAGGATGTGCCACTTCGCCTCGGCGACCTCGCCGCGGCGCTCGTCGATCGCGACGACCTGCTTGATCTCGTCGGAGGCGGCAAGGCGCCTGGTCAGCAGCTCACCCACGCCGGAAGCGGCGCCGGTGACCGCGACGACGGGGCCGCGCGCGGCGGACCGGGTTGAGGGGTTTCGCGCTCCGCGAACCTGAGGATCTGGGGAACTCACCGGGCGTCTCCAGCGGTTGTCTTCAGTACGTACACGCATGACGCGTACGGACCAGGTGGCGTCCATCCTGCCGCAGGGCACGGCCCGGCGGAGCACCGAGCCCATTTCCGGCCCGGATGTCTACGCTGGTGGTGTGCGGGGCCTGTCTTGGACAGGCCCTGGTCGGGCAGTCGCCGTCGGCAGGAGGCCGGCGGCCCTACGAGCCGAGGAAACCTGTGAGTGACACCCCATTCGGATTCGGCCTTCCGCCGGAGGAGCCGGAGAACGGCGACGAGGGCAAGAAGAAGGACCCCGCCGGAGGTGGCCAGGGCTCCGGCGGCCAGGGCGGCAACCCGTTCGGGGCGAACCCGTTCGGCTTCGGCGGGCTGCCCGGCATGGGCGGGCCCGGCGGCGCGGACAATCCGTTCGCGGCGATGTTCGGCTCCCTGAACCCCAACGATCTGGGTGCGGCCTTCCAGCAGCTCGGTCAGATGCTGAGCTACGAGGGCGGTCCCGTGAACTGGGACATGGCCAAGCAGATCGCCCGCCAGGTGGTGGCCCAGGGGACCGCCGACGGCACCAAGGACGCCAGCGTGGGCCCCGCGGAGAAGTCCGCGGTCGAGGAGGCCGTGCGCCTGGCCGACCTGTGGCTGGACGGCGTGACCTCGCTGCCCTCGGGCGCGAGCACGGCGGTGGCGTGGAGCCGCGCGGAGTGGGTCGAGGCGACGCTCCCGGCGTGGCAGCAGCTCGTGGACCCGGTCGCCGAGCGCGTCGGCGCGGCGATGGGCGATGTCCTGCCGGAGGAGATGCAGGCCATGGCCGGCCCGCTGATCGGCATGATGCGCTCCATGGGCGGCGCCATGTTCGGCCAGCAGATCGGGCAGGCCGTGGGCGCGCTCGCCGGTGAGGTCGTCGGCTCGACGGACGTCGGTCTGCCGCTCGGCCCGGCCGGGCGCGCGGCGCTGCTCCCGCTGAACGTCGAGGCCTTCGGCAAGGACCTGGGCGTGCCCTCGGACGAGGTGCGGCTCTACCTGGCCCTGCGCGAGGCCGCCCACCAGCGGCTCTTCGCGCACGTGCCGTGGCTGCGGGCGCATCTGTTCGGCGCGGTCGAGGGGTACGCGCGCGGGATCAAGGTCGACACCTCGAAGCTGGAGGAGGCGGTCGGCCAGCTCGACCCGACGCACCCGGAGCAGCTGCAGGAGGCCCTCCAGCAGGGCATGTTCCAGCCGGAGGACACCCCGGAGCAGAAGGCGGCCCTGGCCCGTCTGGAGACGGCGCTCGCGCTGGTCGAGGGCTGGGTGGACGCGGTGGTCCACGAGGCCGCCAAGTCTCGGCTGACCTCGGCGGACGCGCTGCGCGAGACGCTGCGCCGGCGCCGGGCCTCGGGCGGTCCGGCCGAGCAGACCTTCGCGACGCTGATCGGTCTCGAACTGCGTCCGCGGCGACTGCGGGACGCGGCGCGCCTGTGGGCCTCGCTGACGGACGCGCGCGGGGTCGACGGCCGGGACGGTCTGTGGGAGCACCCGGACATGCTGCCGACGGCGACCGACCTGGACGACCCGGACGGCTTCGTCCACCGTGAGCACCTCGACTTCTCGGAGCTCGACAAGATGCTCGGCGAGGCGGCGAAGGGCGACCCGGGGAAGGGCGAGGCCGGGAAGGGCGACGCGGAGGACGGGGACGACAAGGCGTGAGTCTGCACGATGACGCGGTCCTCGTACTGAAGGCGTACGAGGACCAGCCGGAGCTGCGTGACCTCTATCTGGATCACCTGGCCGCCCACCCGGACGGCATGTACAAGCCGTGCGGGGCGGGCCACCTCACGGGCAGCGCGCTGGTGATCGACCCCTCGCGGGGTCAGGTGCTGCTGACGCTGCACAAGAAGCTGGGCATGTGGCTGCAGATGGGCGGTCACTGCGAGGCGGGTGACGGGACGCTGGAGGCGGCCGCGCTGCGCGAGGCGACGGAGGAGTCGGGGATCGCGGGCCTGAGCCTGCTGCCGGGCGGTCCGGTGCGGCTCGACCGGCATCCGATTCCGGCGCCGTGCCACTGGCACCTGGACGTGCAGTACGCGGCGCTCGCTCCGGCGGGGGCCGCGGCGGAGATCAGCGAGGAGTCGCTGGACCTGCGCTGGTTCGCTTACGAGGAGGTGGCCGGCGTGGCGGACACGTCGGTGGTGCGACTGCTCGACAGCACGCTCGCCCGTCTGTGACGGGACACGGGTAAGGGGCGGTCGCCGTGGCGACCGCCCCTTACCCGCATGCCGGGCTCAGTTCCAGGCGTTGTTCTGGTTCTGCGCGTGGGCACCCTGCTGGCCGGCGCCGAACTGGGCGGCGATGCCCTGGCCGATGGCCACGTGCTGCGGGGGCATGACCTCGCTGGGCTGGACGAGCGCGAAGCCCTGGCCGAGGAAGCTGAGCTCCCAGCCCTCGCCCGTGTCGCCGCGGCGGCGGCGGACGCTGGAGTTGTGCGTCTGCGCCTGCATCTGGACGCGCAGCCCGGTGGACCAGGCGACGATCGCGTCCGCGTCGACGCTGACGTACTTCTCGGGCGTGACCTGCATCATCAGCGGCTGGCCCGAGGTCATGAGGGCGACCTTGCCGCGGCCGGAGATGTTGAGCTGGTACTTGCCGGAGCCGGAGATGCCGTACTGGCTGTCGACGGCGATGACCTCGGTGTGGAGGGTCGAGTCCAGCGCCAGGACGTAGGAGCTGTCGACGGTCAGGCCGTCGTGGTCGACCTCCACGACGTGGACGTTCTGCGCGAGGTTGGCGAAGTAGACCGTGCCCTGGCCGGAGCAGCGCATCAGGTCGAGGCCCTCGCCCGTGCGGGCGCGGGCCCGGCGCTGGTTCGGGGTCTGGTACTCGCCGTCGAAGTCGACGAGCCCCTGGTACGCGACCATGGCGCCCTTGCGGGCCAGGATGTCGTCCTGCCCGGTCAGGCTGACCCGCAGGAGCTGCGGGTTCTGGATGACGTACCGCTCCTGGCTCTGCTGTTCGGCGTGGTTGAAAAGCGGGCTCTGCATGGTGTGTTCTCGCTCCCCCTCAGCCCCGGGCCCGCAGGCGGTCGGTGCTGTCCTCGCTCGGCTGTACGACGACGATGCCCTGGCCCGAGAAGGCCATCTGGTAGGCCTCGCCGCTGCCCCGCCCGATGAGGGAGGAGGCCTTGAAGCTGCGCTTGCCCTTGACCTTGAGCGCCGGCGACCAGGCGACGAGCGCGTCGGGGTCGACGTAGGTCTCGTCCTCGCCGCGACCGCAGTCGACGACGATCGGCGTGCCGCGCGAGGTGAGCGCGACCCAGCCCGTACCGGCGATCTCCACGTTGAACAGGCCCTGGCCGGCGAACTTGGCGAGTCCCTTGACCCGCTCGACGCCCCACTGGAGGTGGGCGTCGAAGGCGAGCAGGTTGGTGCCGTTGACCGACAGGGAGTCGTTCTGGAGGTTGATCACGACGACGTCGGCGCCGTAGTCGGCGAGGTAGAGCAGTCCGTCGCCGGAGCACTTCATGATCGGCGCGCCCTCGCCCGTGGCCCAGTCCCTGGCGACCTGGCGGACGGCGGGCGGGTTGGGCTCGTAGGTGATGAAGCCTTCGTAGGCGACCATCGAGCCGGTCCGGGCGTACAGGTCCTGGCCGGAGGCCATGGCGACCTTCAGCATGGCGCGGCCGTGGTTCTCCATCCGGGCCGCGACGGGGGTCGGGGCGTAGCCCGCGAGTTGCTGGTTCATGACTTCGGGCTCCCTCAGACCTCGTAGGGCTGGACGACGATGAAGTTGCCGGGGGCGCCCCGGAACTGGAGGTTCACGGTCTCTCCGCTGTGGCCCGGGTAGGCGTTGCGGCGGAGCCGCACCTGGCTGGAGAGGATGACCTGGGACGCGGACGACCAGGCGACGACGGCGTTGCAGTCGGCGAAGGTGGTCGGCGTGACGGGCAGGACCACGGGGATGCCATGGGTCTTCACGACGACGGTGCCGGTGCCCTGGAACTGCATGGTGAACAGGGCGCCACCGGGGATGCCGTGGCCCTCGATGCGGCGGACCTCGTACTGGAGGGACTCGTCGAACGCGAGGACGTTCTCCGCGGAGACGCAGATGCCGTCGCCCTGGAGCTCGATCGGGTGCAGATGGGCGCCTTCCTCGGCGAGGAAGACCTGGCCGCGGCCGCTGCACCGCATCAGCTGCATCTCCTGGCCCGTGGCGTTGCCGACGATGCGGCCGGCGAAGCCCGCGCCCTTGTGGGAGAAGTCGACCTTGCCCTGGTACATGACCATGGAGCCCTGCCGGGCGAGGACCGGCGCGCCGCCCATGGCGAGGTCGACCCGCATGAGCTGCTGGTTCTGCGGGGTCCACCGGGCGCCGGTGGCGGTCTCCTTGAACGGCGCGAGCGCGGCGGCGAGCCCCGCGCCGGTGGCCGGGACGCCCTGCGGGACGCCCGCGGGCTGCTGCCCGAACTGCGGCTGCTGCCCGTACGGGCCGGGGGGTGCCTGCCCGTAGGGCGGCTGCTGCGGCGGCTGGCCCTGGCCGGGGTACTGACCCGGAGCCTGGCCCGGAGCCTGGCCCGGGACCTGGCCGTACGGGGACGGCTGCGGCGGCTGCGGCGGCTGCCCGTACGGGGCGGGGGCCGGCGCGGGCGGCGGGACCTGGGCCGGGGCCATGGGCGCCACCATCGTGGGCGCCGTGTGGACCGGCTGCACGGGGGCGACGGGCGCGGGCGGAGCCGGCGGGGCGCCGAACGCGGGAGCCGGGGCCGGCGGCTGGGGCGCCGCCGGTGCGGGCGCGCCGAAGGCCGGGGGCGCCGTCGCCTGCGGCGGCGGGGCGAAGCCGGGGGCCGGGGCCTGGGCCTGCGGCGCCGCGGGCTCCTCCTCGGCGACCTCGCCGCCGAAGTTCCGCAGGAGCGCCTCCAGGCCTCCGTCGAAGCCCTGGCCGACGGCGGCGAACCGCCAGACGTCCTTGAGGTAGAAGTCGCCGAGCATCACCGCGCGCTCGGTGGAGAACTCCGCGCCGGTGAAGGCGTACCGGGCGACCTCCTCGCCGCCCGCCACGATCCGCAGGTGGCCGGGGCCGACCTGGGACATCTGGCCGGCGCCGTCGATCGTCGCGGTGAACGAGAGCTTCTGGATGTTCGCGGGGATGCGGTCGAGGGTGATGCGGAAGGACTCGGTGTCACCGGACTGGGCACCGAGCAGCTGGATGGACTCCTCCGGCGACTTCGGCTGGTTGAAGAAGACGAAGTAGCGGTCGTCCGAGAGCCGCTCGTCCGCGTCGAGTCCGAAGCAGCTGATGTCGAAGCTGAGTCCGGGCGCCGCGATCTGCACACCTACGTACAGATCGGTTCCCGCCGTCAGATCACTGATCTTGGCCTTGTGGCCGCGTTGGAATTCCCTGGCCATGCGTAACGACCGTCCCCCATCCCGAATGGCGAATGCTCGCGCCAGGCTAACGGCTGCGTACGACATTGAGACAGGGCAGGTCGTTTTCGGTACGGAATCGGGAAACACCGGCGCAGCCGGTGTTTGCGGCGTCACTCCTCGCCAGCACCCGGGAGGTGCGGGAGCCGTGCGGCGGCGACCACGCCCTCCAGGTAGCCGCGGGCCCGCTCGGTGCGCGGATACGCCTCCAGGAGCCGCCAGAACCCGGGTCCGTGGCCCGGGACGAGGAGATGCGCCAGCTCGTGCAGGAGGACGTAGTCGACGACGTACTCGGGCATGCCCTGGAGCCGGTGGGAGAGGCGGATGCTGCCCTCGGAGGGGGTGCAGGAGCCCCAGCGGGTGTTCTGGTTCGTGACCCAGCGGACGGAGCCGGGGCGCGCCCGGCCGCCGTAGTACTGGTCGGAGAGGCGCAGCGCCCGCTCGGTGAGCTCGCGGTCGCCGAGGACGCTCCGGCTCTCCTGAGCGGCGAGCTTGTCCAGCATGACGGTGACCCAGCGCTGCTCCTCCGCCTCCGACATGCGGGCGGGGATGAGCACGATGGTCCGGTCGCCCTCGCGGTAGGCCGAGACGGTTCGGCTCCGCCGCGCGCTTCTGCGGACCTCGACCGCACTCGTCCCCGAGCCGCGGGGCGGCTTGCTGGTCACGCTGCGCTGTGGATCGGCGGGCACGGCCCCGACGTTACCCGCTGGCGGTGGGGGAAGTCCTCCCTCCGGAGGGGTTTCGAGAACGATCCGACCCCACCGCGCACCATTTGAATGACTAATCCCCCTGACCTGTGGACAACTTTCGGCGGCCGTCACGGCGGCGGGGCATTCTCGCTTCATGACGGACGACGGAAGAGCCGTTGTCGATCTTGAATGGGTCTTGGGTCATGAGGCTTGGATCGGGGCTTGGATCACGGGTCATGAGCGGGGGCGGGGGCGGGAAATGCATCCGATGGTGAAACCGGCGCTGCGACGCGCCTGGCGAAGTCTCCCGTGCGTCCAGTTCGGGATCACCCCCGCGCACGCGGTGGTGCTGAGCCCGGTCGACACAGGCACCGGGGCGCTCCTCGCGCTGCTCGACGGCACGCGGGGGACCGAGTTGCTGCGGGCGGAGGCGCGGGCGCTGGGTCTGCCGGACGGACGGCTGGAGGCGTTCCTCGGCCGGCTGGCGGCGGCCGGGCTCCTCGCCGACGCCTCGACCGGGCGGCCCGGGAAGGCGGTGCCGGGCGCCGGTGCGGCGGACACGGTGCTCGATCCGCTCCGCGCCGACCTGGCCTCGCTCTCCGTCGTCCACCGCGAGCCCGACCGGGCGCCGCGGGCGCTGACCGCCCGACGGGCCCTGCGCGTCCAGGTCCGGGGGGCGGGGCGGGTGGGGGCGATGGTGGCGGCCCTGCTGTCCGCGGCGGGTGTGGGCACGGTCGAGGTACTGGACTCCGGCCGGGTCGAGCCGTGGGAGACCGCCCCGGGCGGGCTGCCGGCCGAGGCCGTCGGCGAGCGCCGGGCGACGGCGGCCCGGCGTCTGGTGAGCCGCTGGGCCCGGGGCCGTGCGGGAAGAGCCGGGGTGTCCGCACCGGGTGACGGGCGCGGCGCGGTGGGGCTGTCACTCGTCGTGGTGACACCGCGCGACGGTCTCGGCGCGTACGTCCCCGACCCGGTCCCGGCCGGGCCGTGGATCGCCACCGGCACACCTCACCTGTACGCGGGCGTGCTGGAGGCGACGGGGACGGTCGGGCCGCTCGTCCTGCCGGGCGGGACGGCCTGCGCCCGCTGCCTCCAGGAGGAGCTGACGGACCGGGAGCCCGTCCGCCCCCGGCTCCTCGCCCAGTGGCGCTCGGGCGCCCCGCATCCGCTGCCCGCCTGCGATCTGGCGCTGGCCACGGCCGTGGCCGGGCTCACCGCCGCGCACGCGCTCGCGTTCCTTGACGGGGACCTCCCGGCGAGCACGGGCGCCCGCTGGGAGGTGTCACTGCCGCTGTTGGAGTGGCGGACGGAGCGCCTGCGGCCGCACCCGGACTGCCCGTGCGGGGCGGCGCGCGGTGGAGAAGGGGAGCGCGCCTCGGCAGCCGGGAGCGCGCAGGACACAATGGCGGGGTAACGGCCGTACGCGGCACGGCAGTCTGGGAATTTGGAGGGGCGCATGTCTGATCTTCCCCGGAAGGCGGTCACCCGGACCGCCAAGTTGGCCGCGTTGCCGCTCGGCTTCGCCGGCCGGGCCACGTGGGGTCTGGGCAAACGGATCGGCGGCAGGTCCGCCGAGCTGGTCGCCCGCGAGCTCCAGCAGCGCACGGCCGAGCAGCTGTTCAAGGTCCTCGGCGAGCTGAAGGGAGGGGCCATGAAACTGGGTCAGGCGCTCTCCGTCTTCGAGTCGGCCCTCCCGGAGGAGGTCGCCGGACCGTACCGGGCGGCGCTGACGAAGCTTCAGGACGCGGCGCCGCCGATGCCGACGTCCACCGTCCACACGGTCCTCGGCGAGCGGCTCGGCGAGAACTGGCGCGAGCTGTTCCTGGAGTTCGAGGACAAGCCGGCGGCGGCCGCCTCGATCGGACAGGTGCACCGGGCGGTGTGGCACGACGGGCGCGAGGTCGCGGTGAAGGTGCAGTACCCGGGCGCCGGGGAGGCCCTGCTCTCGGACCTGACCCAGCTGAGCCGCTTCGCCCGGCTCCTCGGGCCGCTCGTCCCGGGGATGGACATCAAGCCGCTGATCACCGAGATGCGGGACCGGGTCTCCGAGGAGCTGGACTACGCCCTGGAGGCGACGTCCCAGCAGGAGCACGCGGAGGTGTTCGCGGACGATCCCGACGTGGTCGTACCGGCCGTGGTGCACCAGTCGGAACAGGTCCTCGTGACCGAGTGGATGGACGGCATCCCGCTCTCCGAGGTGATCGCGGACGGCACGGAGGCCCAGCGGGACCGGGCGGGGCAGCTGCTGGCCCGCTTCCTCTTCTCCGGGCCCGCGCGGACCGGCCTGCTGCACGCCGATCCGCACCCGGGGAACTTCCGGCTGCTGCCCGGCGCCGAGGGCGACGAGGATCCGGCGAGCTGGCGCCTCGGCGTCCTCGACTTCGGCACGGTGGACCGGCTCCCGGGCGGGCTGCCGGAGACGATCGGCGTCTGTCTGCGGATGACGCTGGCCGGTGAGGCCGAGACCGTCTACGAACTGCTCCGCTCGGAGGGGTTCGTCAAGGACTCCGTCGCCCTCGACCCGGAGGCGGTCCTCGCGTACCTGCTGCCGATCATCGAACCGGCCGAGGCGGAGACCTATCTCTTCACCCGCGGCTGGCTGCGGGCCCAGGCCGCCCGGATCGCCGATCCCCGCTCCCCCGCCCACCAGCTGGGCAAGCAGCTCAACCTGCCGCCCTCGTACCTGTTGATACACCGTGTGACGCTGAGCACCATCGGGGTGCTGTGTCAGCTCAACGCGACGGTACGGCTCCGGGACGAGCTGGAGGAGTGGCTGCCCGGCTTCGTCGCGCCGGACTCCGACTGAGTCCCGTTCCGGACTCCCCGCCCTGAGGGCCGGTCACCACCAGGCGGAGTCGAGCCGGCCCTCGATCGCGCGGATGTGGGCGCGGGCGCAGTCCTCGCAGAAGTACTCGCGCCGGCCGTTCTCCACCGAACACGTCCAGGTCAGCGGGAGGGTGTCGGTGGTCTTGCCGCAGCGCGCGCAGGCGAAGGGTGCCTCGGGGGTACGGGCGTCGTTCATCCTCGTGACGATAGCCCGGCGGGTCGCCGCGGCCCGGGCAACGCACCGCGGGGGCCGGTCCGTGAGGACCGGCCCCCGCGGGCGCGCCCCGGAGGGCGCGGGGTGGAGACCCCTTAGTTCATGACGGCCATGGCCAGTGCGCGACGGGCGCGCAGCGACACACGCTCGGCGCGGCGCTGCATGCGCCGGGCGGCGACCAGGCGCACGGCCTGACGTTCCGCCTCGGCCTCACGCTGCCGCTCGTGCATATGAGCACGAGCCAGGGCTTCTGGGATGAGTTGCATTTCGCGGATCCTGTTCTGACGCGCGGTGTGCGCGGCGGTGGTGGAGAAGTCGGGGGTCGCGGAGCCGATGGGCTCAATGACGGAAGAGGTCATCGGTGCCTGCTTCTGGGGATCGTTCGTGGAGGGGCGGTCGATGGTTCCGGTGGCGCTCATGCCGCGACCGGGTTCTTGCGCGGACGGCCACGGGGCCGCTTCCGGGCGACGACCACGCCCTGGACGAAGAGCTCGCCGCCCCAGACGCCCCAGGGCTCGCGGCGCTCCTGAGCACCGGCCAGGCAGGCCTCCATGAGCGGGCAGGTCCGGCAGAGGGACTTCGCGTACTCGACGTCGGCCGGGGACTCGGCGAAGAAGACCTCCGGGTCGTAGGCGCGACAGGGAACGGGGACGCCGAGGTTCTCGATGGCGTCGTCGAGCGCGGTGAGCGCGGTGAGGGGGGTGACGGGGGTCAAAGCGTGGTCCTCCGTGGAGCCGGGCAGCGAGATCGAGTCGGAAGGCGGTACGGACGGGGCGTGCGCTTCGAGTTGCACGGTGGTCTTTCCTCGTCTGGTCGTTCCGGCCTGTTGGCCGGGGTTTCGGCTGGTACCGGGTGTTTCTGCCCGAGGCCCCTTCGCTCCGTCATCCCCGGTCGGGGACAAACAGAAGGGCCGCGGATCCCGGGTGGGGTTCCGCGGCCCTGAAGGCGCCGGTCCGATCATGGATCAGACTGGATCACTCCAGGGTTCGAGCCCACGGAAGGCCCACATCATGTGGTGGTGCGTCGTCGTCTGCCGCTGCTGGATTCCGGCACCGGTCGCGGCAAAGGCATAGGCCGTGGCCTTGCCTGCTGCTACTGCTCCCAGCGCCTTGGTCGGTCGCTCATTGCGCTCGACGGCGGGCGTGCCGAGACCGGACAGACCGGTGACGGGCAGACCGCTGCCAAGGAACGCAGCGCCGGAGAGGCCGAGCGAGCAGGCGGAGACGATCGCGCGATCGGTCATTTTGGTGGTGCTGACGAAGCCGTTGGTGCTGGTCTCGATGTTGCTGATCACGGGGAATCGCCTCCTCTCGGCGTCTCGGAGGACTCGGGTGTGAGCCGGGCCCTCATATGTATTTGGACAAGTACAGCACGAAGACAGGGCTTCGAAGAAGCCGCCGTGTCCGTGGTTAAGAACCTATGGCGCTTGACGGGGCAGGCGCAAACTATTTTCGCCACGAGTTTTGCTCAGTGTTCGTCCTCGCCCGTCCCGCTGTCCCCACCTGCGCAGATGGCCAGGACATCGGCTCCGAAGCGGTCGAGCTTGCGGATGCCGACGCCGGCGATCGAGGAGAGCTCGCCGTCGGTGGTCGGGACGCGCTCGGCGATGGCCATGAGCGTCTTGTCGGTGAAGACGCAGTAGGCGGGCTGGGACAGCTCCCGCGCCTGCTCGGAGCGCCAGTCGCGGAGCCGCTCGTAGAGCGCCTCGTCCATGTCCGAGGGACAGTCCTCGCAGCGCATGAGCTTCATCGCGCCCGCCTCGGTGAGCGTCGCTCCGCAGACCCGGCACAGGACGGGGCCGCGCGGCTTGCGCCGGCCGGCCGCGATGCCCCGCTCGATGCCTCCGGCACCGGCGGCGGCGACGGAGCCGAGGGAGCCGGAGCCGGGCCGCAGTCCCTTGAGGAAGCGGGTGGGGCGCCGGGAGGCGCGGCCGCCCGGGGCGCGGGACAGCGCCCAGGAGAGCGAGAGGTGGAGGCGGGCCCGGGTGACGCCGACGTACAGCAGGCGGCGCTCCTCCTCGACCTGTTCGTCGGTCTTGGCGTACGTGATGGGCATCATGCCCTCGGTGAGGCCGACCAGGAACACGGCGTCCCATTCGAGGCCCTTGGCCGCGTGCAGCGAGGCGAGGGTGACGCCCTGGACGGTCGGGGCGTGCTGGGCGGCGGCCCGCTCGTCGAGCTCGGCGACCAGGTCGGAGAGGGTGGCCCCCGACTTGGCGCGGGCGAAGTCCTCGGCGAGCCGGACGAGGGCGGCGAGCGACTCCCAGCGGTCGCGGACCGCGCCGGATCCCGAGGGCGGCTTGGTGGTCCAGCCCTTGGTGGAGAGGACGGCCCTGACCTGCGAGGGAAGGTCGTCGGCGTCGTCGAGGAGGGAGTCGTTGCCCCCGGCGCGGGCGGCGCCGCGCAGGGCGATGCCCGCCTCCCGTACCTCCTGGCGCTCGAAGAAGCGCTCCGCGCCGCGGAGCTGGTAGGGCACTCCGGCGTCGGCGAGGGCCTGCTCGTAGACCTCGGACTGGGCGTTGATCCGGTACAGGACGGCGATCTCGCCGGCCGGGACGCCGGCGGCGACGAGGTCCCGGATGCGGCGGGCGGTGCCCTCGGCCTCGGCCGGTTCGTCGGCGTACTCCGCGTAGGCCGGCTCGGGGCCCGGGTCGCGCTGGGAGATCAGCTCCAGGCGGTGCTCGGCGGCCCGGCCGCGGGCCTGGCTGAGCAGTCCGTTGGCCAGGTGGACGACCTGCGGGGTGGAGCGGTAGTCGCGGACGAGCTTGACCACCGTGGCGTTCGGATGGCGGTTGCGGAAGTTCAGCAGGTGGTCGGGGGTGGCGCCGGTGAACGAGTAGATGGTCTGGCTGGCGTCGCCGACGACGCAGAGGTTGTCCCGGTCGCCGAGCCACAGGTCGAGCAGACGCTGCTGGAGCGGGGAGACGTCCTGGTACTCGTCCACGACGAAGTGCTGGTACTGGCGGCGGATCTGCTCGGCGATGTCGTGCCGGTCCTGGAGGATGCCGACGGTGAGCAGCAGCACGTCCTCGAAGTCGATCACCGAGCGGTCGCGCTTGAGCTGCTCGTACAGCGCGTAGATCTGGCTGATCTCGGCCGGGTCGCGCGGGGCGTCCCGGACGGACTTGGCGACCGCGGCAGGGTAGTCGGCGGGGACCGTCTGGGTGACCTTGGCCCATTCGATCTCACCCGTGACGTCGCGCAGCTCGTTGCGGTCGAGGCGGATGCGGCAGCGGGCCGCGGCGTCGGCGACGAGCTGGATCTTCCGCTCCAGGAGCCGGGGCATGTCGCCGCCGACGGCCTTCGGCCAGAAGAACTGGAGCTGGCGCAGGGCCGCGGAGTGGAACGTACGGGCCTGGACGCCGCCTGCCCCGAGCTCCCGGAGCCGGCCGCGCATCTCGCCCGCGGCGCGGTTGGTGAACGTGACGGCCAGCACGCTGGCGGGCTGGAGTATGCCCGCCCGCACCCCGTACGCGATCCGGTGGGTGATGGCGCGCGTCTTGCCCGTGCCGGCTCCCGCCAGCACGCACACCGGGCCGCTCAGGGCGAGCGCCACCTCGCGCTGCTCGGGGTCGAGCCCGTCGAGCACCGCGTCGGCCGTCTCCGGTACCTGCGGGAAGAGAGTGGAGTGCGTTGCTGCTGTCACCTGTCCATGCTGCCAGGTCCGGCGAGCTCGGTGTCGCGGCTCGTCCACAGGCAGGAGGTGCCGGTCATACGAATGCCGGGAATGGGACGGCCGGGGCGTACGTTCTCCTTCTCGGCACCCGTCAGCGAAGAAGAGGAGCGCAGGCCATGCAGGGCACTGTGACGATGTACAGCACCACGTGGTGCGGCTACTGCCGTCGGCTGAAGAGCCAGATGGACCGTGAGGGCATCGCGTACTCGGAGATCAACATCGAGCAGGACCCGGAGTCGGCCGCGTACGTCGAGAAGGCCAACGGCGGCAACCAGACGGTCCCGACCGTCCGCATTCTTCCCGCCGCCGGCGGCGACGAGGTCGTCATGACGAACCCGAGCCTCGCGCAGGTGAAGCAGGCGCTCGGCGTCTGACCCCGCCCGCACCAGCGGCGACGGACGAGCGGCGGCGCACGAGCCGCGGCTCACGGCCCCGCTACGCACGGCCCGGCGACGCACGACCCCCGATCGGAGAGGCCTCCGGTCGGGGGTTCCGTGTTTCTCAGACCACGTCGCCCGGCTTCGGGAGCGGCTTGCCGTACCAGAGCTCGATCAGGCGGGAGGCGATCGAGATGCCGTACGGGGGGAGCACCTCGCCGGACTCGAAGCCGGCCGCGAGGTCCTCGCGGGAGAACCAGCGGGCCTCGTGGATCTCCTCGCCGTCCACGTTGATCTCCGAGGAGGTGGCGCGGGCGAAGAAGCCCAGCATGAGGCTGGACGGGAACGGCCAGGGCTGGCTGGCGATGTACTCGACCTCGCCGACCGTGACGCCGGCCTCCTCGAAGACCTCGCGGGCCACCGACTGCTCGATGGACTCGCCGGGCTCGACGAAGCCCGCGAGGGTCGAGAAGCGGCCCTCCGGCCAGTGCACCTGGCGGCCCAGCAGGGCCCGGTCCTGGTCGTCCGTGACCAGCATGATGACCGCCGGGTCGGTACGCGGGTAGTGCTCGGCGCCGCAGGCCTGGCAGCGGCGGATGTGCCCGGCGGCGGCGATGACGGTGCGCTCGCCGCAGCGCGAGCAGAAGCGGTGGAGGCGCTGCCAGTTCTCCAGGGCGACGGCGTGCACCATGAGGCCCGCGTCCCGGGGCGAGAGCAGCAGGCCCGCCTCGCGCAGCCCCGCGGGCCGGGCGGACTGGTCCATGCGGCCGGGCAGGGAGTCCTTCTGGAGCGCGAAGTACGACACCCCGTCGGCGTCCGTGCCCAGGAAGTAGCGGTGGGTCTCGGTGACGGGGGCCTCGAACGCCGGGGTCATGACGAGCTCGGTGGTGCCGTCGGGCCGGTCGTCGATCAGCACCTGCCCCCCGGAGACCACGAAGACCCGGGTCGTGGGGTGGCTCCAGGCCGCCGCCAGCCACGCCTCGTCGAGGCGGTGGTGAGCAGCCCGGTCGAGGCCGCTCGGTGCGGTCAGCGAGATCGGGCGGTCCAGCCGGTCCGGCCTGACCTTCGCGGCGTGCTTCAAGTTGCTCACAGGTGCTTCCAACTCCCCCGGATCGGTGTGTGGGTTCAGCGCGCGGCGGCTAGGGCCTGTCCGGCGGATCATGGCCGGATAGGCCGCGGCGTCCGGTGCGGTGCATCGCAAGGCGCCGGAGCGCACTAATAGCGGAGCTATTCGGGTGTTTCGGCAACACGGCGAGGTGCCGTGCCGGACGCCGCGGACCCGGCCATGATCCGCCGGACAGGCCCTAGGGCGGCGGGCAGGTCGCCCCACAGGTGAGCCGTGGTCTCGACGCCCTTCATGAGGAGATCGAGCTCGATCTTCTCGTTGGGGGCGTGCCAGCCGTCGGACGGGACGGAGATGCCCAGGAACAGTACGGGTGCCTCCAGGACGTCCTGGAGGTCGGCGGCCGGTCCGGAGCCGCCCTCGCGGGTGTAGCGGACCTTGGCGCCGTCGAAGGCCCTGCTCATGGCCCCGGCCACCGCCTTCAGGGCGGGGTGGTCGAGGGGGGTGAGGCAGGGGCGGGTCGGTGCGCCGAAGACGATCTCGTATCGGATGCCGGCGGGGACGAGTCCGGCGAGCCAGTCCCGTACGGCGAGCTCGATCTTGGCCGGGTCCTGGCCGGCGACGAGCCGGAACGACAGCTTGAGCTGGGCGGAGGCGGGGACGATCGTCTTGCCGCCGGGGCCCTGGTAGCCGCCGCCGATGCCGTTGACCTCGGCGGTGGGGCGGGCCCAGACGCGCTCCAGGGTGGAGAAGCCGGCCTCGCCGAGCGTGCCGCGGGACTTGGCCGTACGCAGCCAGGCCGCCTCGTCGAAGGGGAGCTCGGCGACGAGGGCGCGCTCGGCGTCGGAGAGCTCGGTGACGCCCTCGTAGAAGCCGGGGATCGCCACCCGCTCGGTCTCGTCGTGCAGCGCGGCGACGATCCGGCCCGCGACGGTGGCCGGGTTGGGCACGGCGCCGCCGAAGGAACCGGAGTGGATGTCCTGGTCGGGGCCGTACAGCTCGATCTCGCAGTCGGCGACCCCGCGCATGCCGGTGCACACGGTGGGGGTGGTCTCGGACCACATGCCGGTGTCGGAGACGATCACGGCGTCGGCGGCGAGCCGCTGGGCGTGGGTCTCGACGAGCTCGCGGAAGTGCGGGGAGCCGGACTCCTCCTCGCCCTCGACGATCAGCTTGAGGTTGACGGCGGGGGCGGTGCGGCCGGTGGCGGCGAGGTGGGCGCGGACACCGAGTGTGTGGAAGAACACCTGTCCCTTGTCGTCGGCGGCGCCCCGCGCGTACATCCGGCCGTCGATCACGGTCGGCTCGAAGGGCTCCGTGTGCCAGCCGTCCTCGCGGGCCGCGGGCTGCACGTCGTGGTGGCCGTAGACGAGGACCGTCGGGGCGTCCGGGTCGCCGGAGGGCCACTCGGCGAAGACCGCGGGGGCGCCGTCCGTCTCCCACACCTCGACCGTCGTGAAGCCGGTCTCCGCCAGCTTGGCGGCGAGCCACTCGGCGCTGCGGCGGACGTCCCCGGCGCGGTCCGGCTGCGCGGACACGGAGGGGATGCGCAGCCACTCGGCGAGGTCGCCGAGGAAGGCCTCGCGGTGCTGGTCGATGTACGTGCGCACGGCGTGGACGACGCTGTCCGGGGTCTCGCTCATGCCTCCGAGCCTATCCGGCGCCGGGGGGTGCCCCGCCCAGCAGGATGGCCTCCAGCTCGGCACGGCCGGGCAGGCGGGCGGGCCGGGCGACCTCACCCGTACGGACGTAGACGAAGGCGGCCGCGACGTCCTCGGGCGCGAGGCCGTGCTGCTCGGCCCAGGCGAGCCGGTAGATCGCGAGCTGGAGGGGGTCGGCGGTCCGGTGGTGGCTGGTCTTCCAGTCGACGATCTCGTACGCGCCGGTGTCCGGGTCCCGGTAGACGGCGTCGATCCGGCCCCGGACGACCCGGCCCCCGAGGGTGAGGTGGACGGGGACCTCGACGCGGTACGGGGAGCGGTGGGCGTACGGGGTGCGGGCGAAGGCCTCCTTGAGGGTGTCGAGGTCCCGCTCGTCGAGGATCTCGGGCTCGCCCGCGAAGTCCTCGCCGCCGGGGAGGTCCTCCGGGCCGAGGAACGGCAGCGGCAGCTCCTCGAAGCGGGACTCCACCCACGCGTGGAAGCGGGTGCCCCGGCGGGCCGCGGGCTGCGGCGGCTTGGGCATGGGGCGGGCCAGGTCCTGGGCGAAGCCGTCGGGGTCGGCGGCGAGGCGGAGGACCTGGGAGGCGGAGAGGTACGGGGGGAGGAGGACGTCGCGGGTGGTGGCGCGGGCGCGGCGGAGTTCGGTGGTGAGGGCGGTGAGGTCGCGGTCCCAGGAGGCGATGGTGCGGAGCTCCTCGGGAGTGAGGGTGCGCTCCGGGGTGCGCTCCGGGGTGCGCTCCGGGTCCCTTGGTGCCGGGACCGCGTCGGTGTGGGTGTCCTCGGGGAGGGTCTCCTCGTCCCAGACGGGTTCCTCGTCGTCCGGCCAGAGGTCCTCGGGGTGCGGGTCCGGGAGGTCGGGCGCTGCGCTGGTGGGGCTGTGCCCACCCTCCCCCGGAGCTTCGCCCGGGAGGTGCCCCCAGTCCTGCGGAACGATGGCCCGCAGCGCGGCGGTCACCTGCTCCGCCGCCTGCCTACGGCGGGTCAGTGCCTCGGCGTCCAGCGGTAGCGGCCAGGCCTGGTCCTTCGTGTTCTCCGTCAGGGACGGGTTCTCCGCGTCCTCCTCCGGGGTTTCCGCCCAGGATTCGATGTCGCCGTGGCCGGCCTCGCAGTGGTCGTACAGGGCCTGGAGGAAGTCCGAGGGGCCCCGGGGCTTCTTCTGGGACGGGCCCCACCAGTGGGCCGAGCCGAGGAGGAGGGAGCGGGGGCGGGTGAAGGTGACGTAGCCGAGGCGGAGCTCTTCCGTGTGCTGGTGGTCCCGCATGGCGTTCTTGAAGGACGTGAGGGACTTGGCGTCCCACGTGTCGATCCCCGGCAGCGTGTCCGCGTCGCCGCGCAGGGCGTGCGGGAGGACCTGCGGCTGGGAGGTCCACGCCTCGCGCGCGCGGGCGCTCGGGAAGGCGCCGGCGACCAGGCCGGGGACGGCGACGACGTCCCACTCCAGGCCCTTGGACTTGTGGGCGGTGAGGACCTTCACCGTGTTCTCGCCGCCCGGGAGGGCGTTGTCGAGGCCCTTCTCGAACTGGACGGCCGTGCGCAGGAATCCGAGGAAGGCGAGGAGGCTCGCCTCGCCGTCGAGGGAGGCGAAGCCCGCGGCGACGTCCAGGAAGTTCGACAGGGTCTCGCGGCGGCGGGCGGCCAGCGCGTGCGGGGAGGCCGAGAGCTCGACCTCCAGGCCGGTCGCGGTGAGGATCCGGTGCAGCACGTCCATGAGCGGGTCGGCGAGCGAGGTGCGCAGGGCGCGCAGCTCGGCGGCGAGGCGCGCGAAGCGGACCCTGGCCTCGGCGGAGAAGGGCAGGCCGTCGTCGGCGGCGCCGCCGGAGTCCAGGAAGGTGTCGAGCGCGTCGGCGAGCGAGATCACCTCCGCCGGGTCGACGCCCTCGACTGCGGCGGCGAGCCGCTGCTCGGGGTCCGGGTCGTCGCCGCCCCGGTGGACGAGGAGCCGGGCCCGGCGGCCGAGGAGGGCCAGGTCGCGGGGGCCGATCCGCCAGCGGGGGCCGGTGAGGAGGCGGACCAGGGAGGCGTTGGCCCCCGGGTCCTGGAGGACCTCGCAGACGGCGACGAGGTCGGCGATCTCGGGCAGGTGGAGGAGGCCGGAGAGGCCGACGACCTCGACGGGCACGTCCCGGGCGACGAGGGCGGCGTGGATCGCGGGGAAGTCGGTCGCGGTCCGGCACAGGACGGCGATCTCGCCGGGCTCGCGGCCGGTGCGGACGAGGTGGGCGAGGGAGTCGGCCAGCCAGTCGATCTCCTCGGCGTGGGTGGGCAGCAGGGCGATGCGGACGCTGCCGTCCTGCTCCGCGCCCGGCGCGGGGCGCAGTGCCTCCACGCCCGCGTGCATGGCGCGGAGGGGGGCGGCGAGGCGGTTGGCGAGGTCGAGGAGGCGGCCGCCGCTGCGCCGGTTCTCGGAGAGGGAGTAGCGGCTCGCGGGGCTGCCGTCGGCGCCCGGGAAGTGCTCGGGGAAGTCGTCCAGGTTGGCGACGGAGGCGCCCCGCCAGCCGTAGATGGCCTGGCAGGGGTCGCCGACGGCGGTCACGGCGTGTCCGGTGCCCTGGCCGAAGAGGCCGGAGAGCAGCAGCCGCTGGGCGACGGAGGTGTCCTGGTACTCGTCGAGGAGGACGACCCGGAACTCCTCGCGGAGCAGGCCGCCGACCTCGGGCCGGGTGGTGGCGAGCTCGGCGGAGAGGGCGATCTGGTCGCCGAAGTCGAGCAGGTCGCGGGAGCGCTTGGCGGCGCGGTAGCGGACGACGAGGTCGAGGAGCTCGCGGCGGGCGGCGGTGGCCTCGGGGATCTTGCGCAGTTCGGCGTTGCTGAGCTTGGCGTCGGCGAGGGCGGTGAGGAGCTCGGAGTCGTACGCCGTGAGGTCCCGGGGCCGTACGAGGTGCTCGGCGAGCTCGCCGTCGAGGGCGAGGAGGTCGGTGACGAGGGTCGGGAAGGACTTGGTCAGTGCCGGGTACGGGCCGGGGGCCTCGCGCAGCACGCGCGCGGCGAGCTGGTAGCGGGTGGCGTCGGCGAGGAGCCGGGAGGTGGGCTCCAGGCCGATGCGGAGGCCGTGATCGGTGAGGAGCTGCCCGGCGAAGGCGTGGTACGTGGAGATGCGGGGCTCGCCCGGGGGCTCGTCGGGATCGATGACGTCGGGGTCGGTGACCCCGGCGCGGACGAGGGCGGTGCGGACGCGCTCGGCGAGTTCGCCCGCGGCCTTGTTGGTGAACGTGAGGCCGAGGACCTGCTCGGGGGCGACCTGGCCCGTGCCGACCAGCCAGACCACACGGGCGGCCATCACCGTCGTCTTGCCGGAGCCGGCTCCGGCCACGACGACCTGCGGGGCGAGCGGCGCGGTGATGCAGGCCGTCTGCTCCGGGGTGAACGGGATCCCGAGGAGCTCCTTGAGCTGCTCGGGGTCGGTGAGGTGTGCGGTCACCTCAAAGAGGCTAACGCGACCGACCGACAGTGCGGCCCGGCCCGGTGCTCACCGGGCCTCCCGCACCCCCGTCACGCGGGCGTGCCCTGGTCCAGCTTGGACAGGTCCACCGTCTCGTCGGCGGGCGGGACGACCACCTTGACCGGCTTGTCGTAGTCCGAGAGCACCATGGAGCCGGGTTCGTCGCCGCCCGTCTTGACCATCTTGAGGATGTAGGGCTTGCCCTCCTCGGAGACGGAGACGGTGGTCGTCTCCGGCCTGGGTGTCTCCCCGCCCGGCGTCTCCCCTCCGGTCGTCTCCCCGCCCGTCTTCTTCTTCACCAGCGTCGCCACGGGCGTGCCGTCCAGCTCGCCGTCGGGTCCCCGCACCAGGCCGCTGCGCTGCTCCTCGTCCTCGTCGAGGTCGGCGAGGAGCCCCTTCAGGTCGCAGACGCCGCCGAGGTCGCCGCTGCCCGCCTGCCCCGGGGCGATCTTCAGCCAGCGGCCCTTGATGAGCTCGATCGTGGCGTCGATCTGTGGCTCGGGCATGCCCTGGGAGGCCATGGAGACCCGCCAGAAGGCCTCGTCGCCCTTCATGTACGTGATGTCGTCGACTCGGCGCAGCTCGGCGGTGCCGCCGCCGATCCTCATCACGCCGGTGCACTCCTGGCGGTCGTTGACCGCGAAGTCGATGTCGAGGGGCTCCCCGTCGGCGGTGACCCGGCCCGTCATGCGGAGCGAGGTCGCGGACTGGGTGGCGGCGACCGCCCGGTCGGCGATCTCGTCGGGGGTGAGGTTCGCGAAGGGATCCGGGGAGGGGGCGGGAGCGGGGGCCCCGACCGCTGCCGGTGGCGCCGCCCGGGCCACCGCCGGTGCGGGACCCGCGACGGCGACGGCGGCACAGACGACGGCCGCGGCGCGGAGCTTTCGGTGGGACGCCATGCGAGCCTCCTCGCGGATTCCCCCATCCCTGTCCACCAGGGTCGCCCCGCGCGCGCGTGCCCGCGACCGGACCGGGCGAGCGGCCCGGCCGGGGCGGGTACGGGGAGGGTCATTCGACGATCTGGCGGCCCTCCGGCTGGGCGCTGCACGAGGCACGGAAGGCGCAGTTCGCGCAGTGCTGGCCGGTGGTGGGGGCGAAGCGCTCGTCGAGGACACGGCCGGCGGCGGTGGCGAGCAGGTCGCCGACCCACTCCCCGTCCGGCGGTCCCTGGGCCTGGACCTTCGGAAGCGCGTCCCCGCCCTCCTTCTTCGGGGCGGCCTGCCGCAGCTGTACGAGCTCGGCGCCGCCCGGCTCCGGCCGGTGCCCGTCGAAGACCTCGTCGAGAGCGCCCTCCCGCACCGCGAGCTGGTAGACGGCCAGCTGCGGGTGGTGGGCGACCTCGTCCCGAGTGGGGGCCGACTTGCCGGTCTTGAAGTCGACGACGTAGGCGCGGCCCTGCTCGTCGGTCTCGACGCGGTCCATGGAGCCGCGGATGCGGACCTCGTACTCCCCCGCCTCCAGGGTCACGTCGAAGCCGTGCTCGGAGGCGGCGGGGGTACGGCCGCCGCGGTCCATGACGTGCCACTGGAGGAAGCGTTCGAGCGCCACGCGCGCGTGCGCCTTCTCCTGGGCCGACTTCCAGGGGGCGTCGAAGGCGAGGGCGTCCCAGACGGAGTCCAGGCGGGCCATGAGGACGTCGAGGTCGGCCGGGGTGCGGCCGGAGGCGACCTCGTCGGCGAGGACGTGCACGACGTTCCCGAAGCCCTGGGCGGCGGTGGCCGGGGCCGCGGCCTTGACCTCGCGGCCCAGGAACCACTGGAGGGAGCAGGTCGTGGCGAGGTTCTCCAGGGCGCTCGGCGAGAGGGAGACGGGCTGGTCGCGGTCGCGCAGCGGCACCGCGCTGTGCGTCGGCTCGAACAGGCCCCACCAGCGGTCCGGGTGCGCGGCGGGCACCAGCGCCTGGCCGTCCTCGTCGGTGAGCGCGGCGAGGGAGGCGAGGCGGTGGGCGGCGGCGTCGCGGAGCGCGGGCGAGGCGGCCGGGTCGACGGTCGTCGCCCGGAGCTCGGCGACCAGGGCGGAGACGGCGAGGGGGCGGCGCGGGCGGCCCGGCACCTCCTTCGGCTCGACACCGAACTCGGTGAGGAAACGGGAGGGCTGGTCGCCGTCCTCCGCCGGAGCCTTCACGGCGGTGACGACGAGGCGGTCGCGGGCGCGGGTGGCGGCGACGTAGAACAGGCGGCGCTCCTCGGCGAGGAGGGCGCCCGGGGTGAGCGGCTCGGCGAGGCCGTCGCGGCCGATCCGGTCGGCTTCGAGGAGGGAGCCGCGGCGGCGCAGGTCCGGCCAGAGGCCCTCCTGGACGCCGGCGACGACGACGAAACGCCATTCGAGGCCCTTGGAACGGTGGGCGGTCATCAGGCGGACGGCGTCGGGGCGGGTGTGGCGTCGGGTGAGGGTGTCGGCGGCGATGTCCTGGGCGTCGAGCTCTTCGAGGAAGTTGAGGACACCGCGGCCGCCGACGCGCTCCTCGGCGCGGGCGGCGGTCTCGAACAGGGCGCAGACGGCGTCGAGGTCCCGGTCGGCGTTCCGCCCGGCGGGGCCGCCGCGCAGGGCGGAGCGCTCCAGGCGCCCGGGCCAGGGGGTGCCGTTCCAGAGCACCCAGAGGGCCTCCTCGGCGGTGCCGCCGGCGGCGAGGAGGGTGCGGGTCTCGCGGAGGAGCTCGCCGAGGCGGCGGGCGCCGCGGGCGTACGAGGGGTCGTGGGCGACGAGCCGCTCGGGCTCGGCGAGCGCGCGGGCGAGCAGGACGTCGGAGGGGGGCGGGACCTTGTTGCCGCCGGCCCGCTCCTCGTCGCGCAGGGCGCGGCCGAGCCGGCGCAGGTCGGCGGGGTCGACGCCGGCGAGGGGGGAGGCGAGGAGTTCGAGCGCGGTCTCGACGGTGAGCCAGCCGGCGGTGTCCGGCTGCGCCGGAGCGGTGTCGGAGGGCGAGGCCTCGGGCGCAGGCGCGGGCTCGGGCGCTGCCTCTGCCTCTGCCTCGGGCTCGACCTCGGGCTCGACCTCGACCTCGACCTCTGCCTCGGGCTCGACCTCGGGCCCGAGCCCGGCCGTCGTGTCGTCCATCGGGTGCGCCGCCGGCGGGCCTGACGGTTTGGCCACCGCTCGGAGTGCGAGGAGCAGGGGGGCGACCGCCGGTTCGTGGCGGAGGGGGGTGTCCGCGGCGTCCGTTTCGACCGGGACGCCCGCCGACGTGAGGGCGCGGCGCAGGGACGGGAGGGAGGCGGCGGCGCGGGTGAGGACGGCCATGTCCTGCCAGGGGACGCCGTCCTCCAGGTGCGCCCGGCGCAGCAGGTCGGCGATGTTCTCCGCCTCCGCCGAGGCCGTGGGGTACGTGTACGCCTCCGCCCGGCCGCCGTCCCGTGCCGCCGCGAGCTCCCGGTGTGCCCGGACCTTGTCGGAGGGGAGCCGGGTCAGCGGCATCCGCTGGGTGAGCAGCCGGGTCGCCCCGAGCAGCTCCGCGCCCGCGCGGCGCGAGGTGCGCAGGACCCGCACGTCGTCGCCGCCGAACGCGTCCGGGAAGTCGAGGATGCCGTTCACGTCGGCGCCCCGGAAGGCGTAGATGGACTGGTCCGGGTCGCCGAAGGCGACGACCGTGCTCCCGCCCGTCGCCCGACCACCGCCCCTCACCGACGCCCTTCGGGCAGCCCCTGTCGATTCGCCCGTGAGGGCGTGCAGGAGCCGGACCTGTGCCGGGTCGGTGTCCTGGTACTCGTCGACGTACACCGCGTCGTACGCGGGCAGCGTGACGCTCCCGGCGAGCAGGACGGCCCGGTGGACGAGCTCCGTGTAGTCGAGGACGCCCTGGAGGTCGAGGACGTCGAGGTACTCGGCGAGGAAGCCGGCCGCCGCCTTCCAGTCCGGGCGCCCGACCCGCTCGGCGAAGCGGGCGAGGGCGTCCGGGCCGAGGCCCAGCTCGCGCGAGCGCGCGAGGACCGCGCGCACCTCGTCGGCGAAGCCGCGGGTGGTGAGGCAGGCGCGCAGTTCGTCGGGCCAGCCGACCTGCCCGAGGCCCGCCTTCTCCAGGTCGATCTGGCCGGCGAGCAGCTCGCGCACGGCGAGGTCCTGCTCGGGTCCCGAGAGCAGCCGCAGCGGTTCGGCGAAGAGCTCGGCGTCCTGGTGGGCGCGGATCAGGGCGTAGCAGTACGAGTGGAAGGTCGTCGCCTGCGGCGGGCGGCGGCCGCCGAGGCGGGTGGCCATGCGGTCGCGGAGTTCGACGGCGGCCTTGCGGCTGAAGGTGAGGACGAGGAGGCGCTCGGGGTCGGCGCCCCGCTCCATGCGGGCCGCGACCGACTCGACCAGGGTCGTCGTCTTTCCCGTGCCCGGTCCGGCGAGGACGAGAAGGGGTCCGCCGGTGTGGTCAACCACTTCCCGCTGGGCTGCGTCCAGCTGAGGGGGATCCAGCGGGGCCGGCGCGGTACGCACCAGTCGGTACGCGCCCGGGGTCCGCTGCCGGCCCGGACCCGGGTACGGCTGTCCCTGGTGCGGCGTGTGCCGGGTGGTGGAGGAGGAGCTCACGTGGTTCGCCGGTCCTGGGGGATGTGGTGGTGCGGGTGAGGCGGCCGTGCGCGGCGGCCGTCGCCGCGGAAGACGCGAACGTCGACGTTACGCGAATCGGACCGCCGCCGAGCCGTACTCCGGACCGCCCTCCGTGCCGGATCCGACGCCGTACTCCGTACCGCGTCCGCTCCGGGACACCCCCGAGGAGCTCAGATGTGAGTTCCGTCCCAGCGCGCCCGTCGCATGTCGATCCTCGGGACGTGTCCCTCGGCCGCCGGGCCCGCCTCGCGCAGCGGGGTGCCCTCCTCGCGGTAGTGGCCGAGGGCCCGCAGCTCGTGCCCGGGAAGCAGCGTCCCGTCCGCGCGGACCACCCGCCACCACGGCGCCGTCCCGCCGTACAGGGCCATGACGCGGCCGACCTGACGCGGCCCTCCCTCGCCCAGCCATTCGGCCACGTCGCCATAGGTCATCACCCGGCCGGGCGGGATCCCGTCGGCGACGTCGAGCACCCGCTCCGCGTACTCGGGCAGTTCTCCGGTCTCCCCCACGGGTTCCTCCAGGCTCATCCGCCCCATCCTGCCTCACCCCACCGACATGGCCCTGATGCCTCCGCGCGGCGGCTCTTCATGCCACCATCGTCCGGGCGGTGACTGGTGATACGAGATCAAGAGCGACACATACAAGAACAAGAACGAGAACGAACGCAGGACCACGAGCACGTACGAGACCGACAGCGACAGCAGGAACGACACGACGCGCATGCAGAGACGGACATGGTGATGGGGCAGGACACGCAGCCTCCCGAGGAGGGTGAGGCCGACGTGCCGGAGCGGGTCTCGGGGGACGAACCCCTGCTCGCGGCCCGCGTCCACCGGCCCTCCGACCTGATGCGGCTGCTCGCCGGTCTCCTCGCCATCGGTCTCGTCATCGCCATCGCCGCCTTCGCGCACGCCACGACGTCGGGCCTCGAAGAGGACATCAACAAGGGGGCCGTCGGCGCACCCGACGTCTTCGTCAAGATCGCCGGTCTCGTCTCCTCCATCGCCGTCCTGCTGGTCCCGGTCGCCTTCGCCATCGAACGGCTGATCAAACGGGACGGGCTGCGCATCGCCGACGGCGTCCTCGCCGCCGTCCTCGCGCACGGCGTGACGCTCGCCACCGATCTCTGGGTCGCCCAGGCGGCGCCCGGCACGATCCAGGACGCGCTGACGCAGCCGCAGTCCGGCGGCGGGCTCACCGACCCGGTGCACAACTACCTCGCCCCGGTCATCGCGTACATGACGGCCGTCGGCATGGCCCGCCGGCCCCGCTGGCGGGTGTCGCTCTGGGCGGTGCTGCTGCTCGACGCGTTCACGATGCTGGTGGCCGGCTACACCACGGCGCTCTCGATCATCCTGACCGTGCTGATCGGCTGGACCGTGGCCTACGGCACGCTGTACGCCGTCGGCTCGCCGAACGTCCGGCCCACCGGCCAGACCCTCCTCGCCGGCCTGCGAAGGGTCGGCTTCCGCCCCGTGACGGCGCTGCGCGCCGAGGGCGTGCCGGACGCGTCGGACATCGGCGACCGGGGCCGCCGGTACATCGTGACCCTGGAGGAGGGCGCGCCGCTCGACGTCACCGTCGTCGACCGCGAGCAGCAGGCCCACGGCTTCTTCTACCGGATGTGGCGGCGGATCACGCTGCGGACGATCACCACCCGCCGGTCGATCGTCTCGCTGCGCCAGGCCCTGGAGCAGGAGGCGCTCCTCGCCTACGCGGCGATCGCCGCCGGGGCGAACGCGCCGAAGCTGATCGCCACCTCGGAGCTCGGACCGGACGCCGTGATGCTCGTGTACGAGCACATCGGCGGCCGGAGCCTGGACTCGCTCGACGACAAGGAGATCACCGACGAGCTGGTACGCGGTGCCTGGCGGCAGGTGCGGGCGCTCCAGTCGCGCCGGATCGCCCACCGCAGGCTCGCGGGCGACGCGATTCTGGTGGATCGTTCCGGCAGGGTGATCCTGACCGACCTGCGGGGCGGCGAGATCGCGGCCGGGGACCTGATCCTGCGGATGGACATCGCGCAGCTGCTCACCACCCTCGGCCTGCGGGTCGGGGCGGAGCGGGCGGTCGCGGCGGCCGTGGAGGTCCTCGGCCCGGACAGCGTCGCCGACTGCATGCCGCTGCTCCAGCCGATCGCGCTGAGCCGCTCCACGCGCGCGACGCTGCGGAGGCTGGCCCGGGAGCGGTCGCAGCGCGAGCGCGAGGCCGTGCTCGCGGCCTCCGAGGCGGCCAAGCACGAGCGGGAGCTGGCGAAGGCCGAGGCCGCGGCGGACAGGACGGCGGACACCACCGTCGTACGGTCCGAGACGAAGGCCGAGAAGAAGGCCGAGCGGAAGGCCGAGAAGAAGGCCCTCGACACGGCGCTCGACGAGGCCCGCGACGAGGACCTGCTGGCCCAGATCCGGCAGCAGGTGCTGCTGATCCGCCCGCAGGCGCCGGTGGAGCCGGTCCGCCTGGAGCGGATCAAGCCGCGGACCCTGGTCAGCATGATCGCGGGCGCGGTCGCCGCGTACTTCCTGCTGTCGCAGATCGCCAGTACGCCGCTGTCGACGGTCAGCGAGGCGGACTGGCGGTGGGTGGCGGCGGCGTTCGTGTTCTCGGCGCTCAGCTATCTGGCGGCGGCGATGAGCCTGCTGGGCTTCGTCCCGGAGCGCGTCGGGTTCTGGCGGACGGTGGTGGCGCAGGTCGCCGGCTCGTTCGTGAAGATCGTCGCGCCCGCGGCGGTCGGCGGCGTCGCCCTGAACACCCGCTTCCTCCAGCGCTCCGGTGTACGGCCGGGGCTCGCGGTGGCGAGCGTCGGCGCCTCGCAGCTCTTCGGGCTCGGGGCGCACATCCTGCTCCTGCTCCTCTTCGGCTATCTGACGGGGACGGAGAAGACGCAGTCGTTCAGCCCGTCGAGGACGGTCATCGCCGGGCTGCTGACGGTCGCGGTGATCGTCCTGGTGGTGACCGCCATCCCGTTCATGCGCAAGTTCGTGTCGACGCGGCTGCGGTCGCTCTTCGCCGGTGTGGTGCCGCGCATGCTGGACGTGCTCCAGCGGCCGATGAAGCTGCTGACCGGCATCAGCGGGATGCTGCTCCTGACCGGCGCGTTCGTGTTCTGCCTGGACGCGTCGATCCGGGCCTTCGGCCACGGCAACCACACGGTCAGCTACGCGAGCGTGGCCGTCGTCTTCCTCGCGGGCAACGCGCTCGGTTCGGCGGCGCCGACCCCGGGCGGTGTCGGCGCGGTCGAGGGCGCGCTCATCGCCGGTCTGGTCGCCGTCGGTCTCCCCATCGAGGTCGCCACCCCGGCGGTGCTGCTGTACCGCCTGCTGACCCTGTGGCTCCCGGTGCTGCCCGGCTGGATCTGCTTCAACTGGCTGACGAAACGCGGAGCGCTGTAGCCGAGTCCGCAACGCAGGCCGCAGCGACGGCCGCAGCGCAGGCCTCAGCGAAGGCCGCAGCGCAGGCCGCAGCCACGGGCCTCGTCGCGGCCTGTGGCGAAGAGGCCCGCCACCCGTCCGGACCTCCGCCCCGCGCGGAGGTCCGGGCCGCGGCCCACCATGGGCCTATGCCGATCTCCGCCGCCCAGCGCGCCGCCCTGATCACCGCCACGACCGTGCTGCTCGCCGCCGGGTGCTCGGACGGCGCGGACGACACGGCCGCGACGACGAAGCCGTCCGGCTCGGCCGGGTTCTCGGCGCTGACGGAGCAGAAGCTGGCCTGGGCCCCCTGCACGGCGCCGTCCGCCGCCGAGGGCGGCGGGGCCGCGCCCTCCCCGCTCCCCGGCGGCACCGCCTGGGAGTGCTCCTTCCTCCAGACGCCGCTGGACTGGGCGAAGCCGGAGGGCGAGACCATCGAGCTGGCCCTCATCCGGGCCAAGGCCCGCGACAGCGGCAACCGCATCGGCTCGCTCCTCTTCAACTTCGGCGGGCCCGGCGGCTCCGGCATCACCGGCCTGCCGGGCTTCGCCAACGAGTACGAGTCCCTCCGCTCCCGCTACGACCTCGTCTCCTTCGACCCGCGCGGGGTGGGCCGCAGCGACCCCGTCGAGTGCGCCACCGACAAGGAGCTCGACGCGTACTACGCCCTGGACTTCACGCCCGACGACGCGGCCGAGGAGCGGACCCTGTCGGACGCGCAGAAGAAGTACGCGGCCGGGTGCGAGCAGGACGCGGGCGCGGCCCTCCCCCACGTCGGCACCGAGAACGCCGCCCGGGACATGGACCTGATGCGCCAGGTCCTCGGCGACGACAAGCTCCACTACTTCGGCATCTCGTACGGCACCGAACTCGGCGGCGTCTACGCCCACCTCTTCCCGGAGAACGTCGGCCGGGCCGTCCTGGACGCCGTCGTCGACCCCGACGCGGGGGTCGAGGAGGGCGCCCTCGGCCAGGCGAAGGGCTTCCAGCTCGCCCTGGACAACTTCGCCCAGGACTGCGTGGACCGCGGCGACGAGTGCACCCTGCCCGGTTCGAGCGTCGCCGAGGTCGAGTCCTTCATCACCGACCTGCTGGCCTCGCTCGACAAGCAGCCGATCCCGGGCATCGGCGACCGCGAGCTCACCCAGACGCAGGCCACCAACGGCATCGCGCAGACCCTGTACTCCAAGGACTACTGGCCCTACCTGGAGCAGGGGCTCGACGCGGCCGACGGCGGCGACGGCGCCCTGCTCCTCTCGCTCTCCGACTCGATGAACGGACGCTCCGAGACCGGCAGCTACAGCAACATCCAGGCCGCCAACGCCGCCATCAACTGCGTCGACTTCAAGGAGCGCTACACCCTCGGCCAGGCGAAGGAGCGGCTCGGCCAGTTCCGCGAGGCCTCCCCCGTCTTCGGCGACTTCATGGGCTGGGCGCTGGCGAGCTGCTCGCAGTGGCCGGTGCCGGGCGCCTGGGACCACCCGGACGTCTCCGCGCCCGGTTCGGCCCCGATCCTGGTCGTCGGCACCACCGGGGACCCGGCCACGCCGTACGAGGGCACGCGCGCGATGGTGAACGCGCTCGGCAAGGGCGTCGGCATCGAGGTGACGTACGAGGGCGAGGGCCACGGCGCCTACAACAGCGGCAACGCGTGCGTGAAGAAGGCCGTGGACGCGTACCTCCTGAACGGCAAGCAGCCGGCCTCCGGGACCGTCTGCAAGTGACCCGCCTCCGGGCGGCGTCGGCAGGTGACGCCCCCTAGGATGGCCGCCTTGCCGGGATCCTGGGGGAACACATGTCCATACGTGTACGCATGACGGTGCTCGCCGTCACCGGGCTGCTCGTCGCGGGCTGCACGAGCGGCGGGAGCGGAGCCGGGGCCACGGCTCCCCCGTCCACCGCCACCGGCAGCCCCACCGGGAGCGCCACCCCGCCGCCGACCACCGACGACGCCAAGCCGTCGGCGGCCGCCCCGCTCCCCGCCTCCCTCACCGGCCAGCGGCCCGACTGGAAGCGCTGCGCGGCCCCGGAGAGCGGGCAGCGGCCCGGCCCCGAGTGGCGCTGCGCGACGGTGAAGGTGCCGCTCGACCACGCGAAGCCCGAGGGCGCCATGATCCCCGTCGCGCTGATCCGCAAGGAGGCCACCGACAAGGGCGGCCGGATCGGCTCGCTCCTCTTCAACTTCGGCGGCCCCGGCGCCTCGGGCGTCGACATCCTGCCGCAGGCGGCCGCCGAGTACGCGAAGCTCGGCGAGCGCTACGACCTGGTCGGCTTCGACCCCCGCGGCGTGGGCGGCAGCGCCGGCGTGGTCTGCCGGGACGACGCCGAACAGGCCGCCGCGGAGGCCTCGGTGGACCTCACCCCGGACACGGCCGCCGAGGAGGCCGCGTACCTGAAGGACAGCACCGCCTTCGGCGCCGGCTGCGCCCGCCGCTCGGCCACCGTCCTCCCCTACACCACGACCACCGCCACCGCCCGCGACCTGGACCTGGTCCGGCAGGTCCTCGGGGACGACAAGCTCCACTACTTCGGCATCTCGTACGGGACGCAGCTCGGCGGCACGTACGCCCACCTCTTCCCGGCGAACGTCGGCCGGCTCGTCCTCGACGCGGTCGTCGACCCGACCGCCGACACCGCCGGGCACGCCCGCCACCAGACGATCGGCTTCCAGCGCGCCCTGGACAACTACCTGAAGAGCACCGGCGAGGACCCGAAGACGGGGACGGCGCGGATCACGCGCCTGCTGCGGAAGCTGGACCGCGAGCCGCTGACCGTCGGCGACCGCCGGCTGACCGAGAGCCTCGCGCTCACGGGCATCGCGGTCACCCTGTACGGGCAGTCCAACTGGCCGCTGCTCACCCAGGCCCTGGCCGATGCCGAGCAGGGCCGCGGCGGCACCCTGCTCGAACTCGCCGACTACTACAACGACCGGGACGCGAAGGGCCACTACTCCACCCAGTCGCACTCCCAGCGGGCGATCTCCTGCGCCGACTCCAGCGAGCGGCCGACCGCCGCGCAGGCGAAGGCGCTGATCCCCGAGTTCCGCGGGCTGTCCCCCGTCTTCGGGGCGTTCCTCGCCTGGGACACGGCCGGCTGGTGCGCGGAATGGCCGGTGAAGGGCGAGCGGGCGACGCCGGAGGCGAGTGCCCCGGGCGCGGCTCCGATCCTGGTCGTCGGCACGACCGGCGACCCGGCGACCCCGTACGAGGGCGCGGAGAAGATGGCGAAGGAGCTCGGGGACGGCGTCGGCGTCCTGGTCACGAACAAGGGCGAGGGCCACGGCGCCTACGGCACCTCGCCCTGCGTGACGAAGACGGTCGACGCGTACTTCCTGAAGGGCACGGTCCCGAAGTACGGCACGACCTGCGGGTGAACACACGGAAGGGCCCGGACCTCGTGACGAGGTCCGGGCCCTTCCGGTATGGCCTAGTAGACCGGCTTCTCGGGCTCGATCTGGTGGACCCAGCCGATCACGCCGCCGCCGACGTGCACCGCGTCCGCGAAGCCCGCCGACTTGAGCACCGCGAGGACCTCGGCGCTGCGGACACCCGTCTTGCAGTGCAGGACGATGCGCTTGTCCTGCGGGAGGTCCTGGAGGGCGGTGCCCATCAGGAACTCGCCCTTCGGGATCAGGCGGGCGCCGGGGATCGAGACGATCTCGTACTCGTTGACCTCCCGGACATCGATGATGTCGATGTTCTCGCCGTCGTCGATCCACTCCTTGAGCTGCTTGGGAGTGATCGTCGAGCCGAGCGCCGCCTCCTGGGCCTCCTCGGACACGACGCCGCAGAAGGCCTCGTAGTCGATGAGCTCGGTGACGGTGGGGTTCTCGCCGCAGACCGCGCAGTTCGGGTCCTTGCGGACCTTCACCTGGCGGTACTGCATCTCCAGGGCGTCGTAGATCATCAGGCGGCCGACCAGCGGGTCGCCCACACCGGCGAGGACCTTGATGGCCTCGGTGACCTGGATGGAGCCGATGGACGCGCAGAGCACACCCAGGACGCCGCCCTCGGCGCAGGACGGGACCATGCCCGGCGGCGGGGGCTCCGGGTAGAGGCAGCGGTAGCAGGGGCCGTACTCGGACCAGAAGACCGAGGCCTGGCCGTCGAAGCGGTAGATCGAACCCCAGACGTACGGCTTGTTCAGCAGCACGCAGGCGTCGTTCACCAGGTAGCGCGTGGCGAAGTTGTCGGTGCCGTCGACGATCAGGTCGTACTGGCTGAAGATGTCCATCACGTTCTCGGCTTCGAGCCGCTCTTCGTGGAGGATCACGTTCACGTACGGGTTGATGCCGAGCACGCTGTCGCGGGCCGACGCGGCCTTGGACCGGCCGATGTCGGCCTGGCTGTGGATGATCTGGCGCTGGAGGTTCGACTCGTCGACCTCGTCGAACTCCACGATGCCGAGCGTGCCCACGCCGGCGGCGGCCAGGTACATCAGCGCCGGCGAGCCGAGGCCACCGGCGCCGACACACAGCACCTTGGCGTTCTTCAGCCGCTTCTGCCCGTCCATCCCGACGTCCGGGATGATCAGGTGGCGGGAGTACCTGCGGACCTCGTCTACGGTGAGCTCGGCAGCCGGCTCGACCAGGGGTGGCAGCGACACGGGGACTCCGGTTGTCGGTATGTCAGTACGGTTGTTCTCCCCGTAACACTGCCACGCCCCTTCTCATTCCGAGACACCCGGTCCGATCCGCGAGACGATTTCGTCCCAGTAGCCGGGCAGCGAGTGGAATGGCGTGCTTTGTCCCGCCGTCCCGGTCCGGTCGGTGAAGAAGATCGTCCCGGCCCCCTGCCAGCGGGCGACCCGCAGCGCCTCGTCGAGGTGTGTGCGCGGGACCCCGTGCACGAGGTGGACGAACTTCGCCTCCGCGTAGTCGGCGGTCCACTCCGCCACCTGTGACCAGCGGTACTCCGACCAGGCGCCGGAGAAGGTGACCAGCTGGTCGGCGGTCTCCGCGTATCCCGGATGGGGGTGGGTGCCGTGCCCGAGTACGAGGTGCGCCTCGCCGCCGAGGACGGCCTCCAGGGTCGCCGTGAGCCGCCGCGTGCCGGGCAGGTCGGCCCGGTCCGAGGGGCAGCGGTCCAGGTAGAAGCCGTCCGCCTTGTACCAGTCGAGGAAGCGGTGGGCCTCCGAGACCAGCTCCCCGAAGGGCCGGGAGCCGTAGGCGAGGTCCAGGTGCCCGAGGACCCGGACCCCCGCGTTGCGAAGCTTCCCCGAGGCCTCCAGACAGTGCGGGTCGGGACGGCTCCCCGGGCCGTCCGCGACATTGAGCACGGCCCAGTGCAGCGGGGTCCCGGGGCGGGTCAGCTCGGCCCACTCGACGGGGGCGAGCAGCGGGTGGGCGTAGCCGGGGACGCCGACTCCCAGCGCCTGGACCGCCCCGGTGGCCGCGGTCGTCGTCAGATGCGACACGCCGCCTCCATCCAGATGTCGGCGAGCGACTCCTCCAGGTTGATCCGGGGGCGCCAGCCGAGCCGGTCGCGGGCGGTCCTGACGTCGGCCTGCTGCCAGGGGCCGCAGCCGTCGGGGTACGGGTAGGGGGCGGAGGCCAGCTGGTCGGCGATGGTCCCCTCGGAGCGGGGGGCGCCGATCATCGGGCGCTGTTGCATGCCGTGCGGGGCGTCCAGCTCGTGCAGGTTGCCGGTGTAGCCGGCGACCCGGGCGAGCACGGCGGCGGCGTCCCGGAGCCGGACCGCGCGGCCGGTGCCGATGTTGACGACGCCCTGGGCGGCGGAGAGCGAGGCCGCGTGGACGGCCCTGGCCACGTCCCGTACGTCGACGAAGTCCCGCTGCACGCCGAGCCCGCTGAGCTTGAGCTCGCCGTCCCCGGCCTGCATCGCGCGGCGCATCGCCTCGGCGAGGCGGCCGAGCGGGGAGCCGGCGGGGGTGCCGGGGCCGACGGGCGAGAACACCCGCAGGACGACGGCGTCGAGGCCCGAGCCGAGGACGAGTTCGGTCGCGGCCAGCTTCGACACCCCGTACGGGCCGCCGGGGCGGGGTACGGCGTCCTCGGCCGTGGAGGAGCCGGGCTGGCTCGGCCCGTACTCCGAGGCGCAGCCGACCTGGACGAGCCGGGCGCCGCAACCGCTGCGGCGCAGGGCCTCGCAGACGGTGGCGACGGCGATGGTGTTGTGCCGGGTCAGCTCGCGGGCGCCGCCGCGGGTGGCGCCCGCGCAGTTGACGACGACCCCGGGGTGGACGGCGTCGAGGAAGCGGGTCAGCGCGCCCGGGCTGCCGGAGGCGAGGTCGAAGCGGACGTCGGCGTCGTCGCCCCGGCCGAGGGCGGTGAGGTGGACGGCCGGGTCGGCGAGCAGCCGGTCGGCGACGAAGCGGCCGATGAAGCCGTTGGCTCCGAGCAGAAGCACCCTCATCGTGCGGCCCCTACGTGCCGACCGGCCGGTCCTTGGGAGTGAGGGGTCATGGTCTTGGGTCTCCTTGCGGGGTGATGAGAGAGGTGGTGGGGCACGCCCGCGGCGTCGGCTCCGCGGGTGAGCGGGGGATTCACGGGGTTACGTGGGCCGAGGCCCGGGCGAGGGCGCCGGTCGCGTGGGCCAGCAGGCCGAGCGCGGCGGCGCCGCAGACGAGGGTGGGTACGGCCCCGGGTCCCGCGGCCTCGACGAGGGAGCGCACGGGGGCGGCGAGCGCGTCGAAGCCGGGGGCGGGGATGCGGGCGGCGAGGACGCTCGCGAGGGCGAGGACCTCGGCGGCACAGGCGGCGGCGAGCGCGGCGGAGGCCGTCTCGGGGAAGCCGTGCACGGTGAGGAGCCGGGCCGACAGCAGGAGCGCGCCGAGGGCGAGGGCCCCCGGGCTGAATCCGGTGAGGGCCAGGAGGACGGTGAGGGCGAGGAGCTGGAGCGTCACGGTGCCGAGGAGCAGGGGCCGGGCTCCGGCGGCGAAGTCCGCGAGTCCCCGGCTGTCGGCGATCCGGCGGCGGGCCCGGCTCGCGAAGAGGTGGGCGCCCCAGGCGGCGGGGGCGACGGCGAGGGCGAGGGCCAGGAGGGGGCCGGGGGCGAGCGCCCAGGGCCCGTCGGGGCCGCCCGTGAGGACCTGGGTCAGGAGGCCGTCGCCGGCGACGGCGTACGCGAGGAGCCAGAGGGTCCAGAGGCGGGCGGCGGGCACGGTCCGGCCGCCGGGGGCGCGGAGCGGTCCGCGCCGGACGGCGAGGAGGAGCGCCCCGGTGAGCGCGAGGGCTCCGGCGGCGCCGACGGCGAGGCGGGCGGACCCCTGGGTGAGGGTGAGGCCGAGTCCGGCGAGCGCGGCGGCGGCGCCGGGCGCGAGGGTGGCGAGCACCCAGGGGGCGCGGACCCGCTCGCCCGGGACCGGTGCCGGGGGCGTCGCGGTGCCGCGGGGCACGCGGACGTAGAGCTCCTCGGCGAGCGCGAAGACGTCCCGGTGCCGGAAGCGGGCGGCGGTCCGGTCGGTGAACCCCTGCGCTTCGAGCCCGGCGGCGATCTCCAGCGGGTCGACGGCGCGCTCGCACAGCTCGCGGTGCCGGTGCATGAGCACCTTGACGGGGTCGGCGGTGCCGCGCCGAGGCCGGGGCGTGGAGGCCGAGGGGGCGGGCGCCGGCGCACCCGGCCCGTCGGCCGCGGTCCGCTCAGGGGCTTCGGCCGGTACGGAGGCCTCGGTCGGCGCGAAGGCCGCGGCTCCGGGTCCGGCTGCCGGGGTCGGCCCCTCCGCGGAGACGGGCTCGTCCGCGGCCGTCGCCCTCCAGGCGAGACCGCGCTCCGGGGCGTCGGGGCGGTCGAGGCCTCCGTACGCGAGCGGGTCGGCGTCCTCGTACGCGGGCGGGTCGGCGTCCTCGTACGCGGGCGGGTCGACGTCCTCGGAGGCCGACGGGTCGACGTCCTCGTCGGCCGGACGGTCGGCCGGCGGGTCGGACGGTCGGTCGGCCGGTGGGGCCTCGGGGGCCGGGGCTATCCCGGACGGTGCGGCGTCCAGGGCGTCCAGCGGGTCCTCGGGGGCGCGGAGGTCGAGGGTGCCCGCGTCGGCCGGGGTCAGGGCCGGGGCGCCGAGGAGGGCTTCGGAGCGGGCGTCCCAGGCTCCGGGACTCGTGGGGGCGGCGGTGCCGCGCATGGGGGTGCCTCCTTCAGGCATCGGGGGCTCCTGTGCCCGCGGTCACGGCCTGGTGCGTCCAGCTGCCCGGCACGTGGGCCTCGGCCGGGTGGGCGAAGGGCACGCCGTCCCCGGGGCGGTGGCGCACCGGCGCGTGGGAGAGAAGCTCCAGGTAGATACCGCGGAACGCGGCGAGGTTCTGTTCGACGGTGAAGAGCTCCAGCGCGCGGGCGCGGGCCGCGGCGCCCAGCCGGTGGCGGCGCTCGGGGTCCCGGAGGAGCGCGAGGCACGCGTCGGCGAGCGCGCGCGGGTTGCGCGGCGGGACGACGAGGCCGGTGCCGCCGATGACCTCGACGACCGCGCCGACGTCGGTCGACACGGTGGCGCGGGCGCAGAACATCGCCTCGACGAGGCTGGTCGGGAAGCCCTCGACGACGCTGGAGAGGACGACGACGGCGGCGGAGGCGTAGGTGTCCTCCAGGGTGGGCGCCTCGGGTCCGCCGAGCTCCTCGAAGGTGACGGGGTTCTCGCCGACGGCGTGCGCCCCCGCGGCCTCGTCGGGGAAGAGCTGGGCGGCGAAGCCCTTGCAGTGCGCGAGGTACGCGTCGGCGGCGGGGTCGCCGGTCGGCACGGCGACGATCCGCAGCCGCACGTCGGGCTGCCGGGCCCGGAGGTCGGCGAAGGCGTGCAGCAGGGCGACGAGGTCCTTGGCGGGTTCGGCGCGGCCGACCCAGACGACGGTGGCCGGGTCGCCGCTCTCCTCGTCCTCGCCGACCTCGGCGAAGCGGTCGGCGGGCAGGCCGGGGTGGACGGTGCGGATCCGGGCGCGGTCGGCGCCGCACTTCTCCTGCCAGCGGCGGGTGTGGGCGTTGCCGGGGGTGAGGAGCGCGGCCTGCCCGTAGGTCTCGGCGGCGAGGCGGCCGTGGAGGGCGGCGAGGAGGGCGCGCAGCGGGGCGGAGTGTCCGGCGACGGCGGGCGAGAGGTAGTGGGCGCGGAGCTGGGCGCCGTACTCGGTGACGAGGAGCGGAGTGCCGAAGAAGCGTTTGGCCAGGAGGCCGGGGAGGGCGGTCGTGCCGGCGGCGGTGGCGTGGCAGAGGTCGACGGCGCCGAGGGCCTCCTCCGCGTACCAGTCGAGGGAGAGCGGGCGCAGGGCGCGCTCCAGCCGGTCGGCGAAGGCGAGGTGGTCGGGGAGCCCGGCCGCGGCCGCGGTCCGGCGGGCGCCGGGGGCGCGGCAGGCGGCTTCGAGGCCGCGGACGGCGTCGTCGGAGCGGAGCGCGCCGGGCAGTCCGCCGCGCTCGCGGGCGAGGTCGGCGAGGGCGTAGAGCCCGGTGGCGAAGGAGGTCTCGTCGTGTTCGGCGCAGAGGCCGGTGGCGAGGGCGCGGAAGGCCTCGGTGAAGCGGCGGCGCTCGCGCCGTCCGTAGGCGCGGCGGGAGGCCCGGTCGTCGCCGAAGGCGGCCCGCTCGATCCGGCTCCCCGGGGTGGCGTCGGCGCCGGGGCCGCTCACGTCCCCGGTGTGGACGGTCCGGGCGTTCGGGGGCAGGGGCGGCGGGGTGCCGGTGGGGCCGAGGGCGTAGAGGTCGAACTGGTGCTGCCCGAGCCCGTGTACGAGCCGTTCGCACCAGAGTCCGGATTCACCGGTGGCGTACGGGTAGCCACCCTCCGTGAGCAGTCCGATCCGCACGTGCACACCCCCGATCTCCCTTGACGACGGCCACCGTTGGTCCGGCGACTCGCAGCGGGAAGAACGTAAGCGGAGATGTCGGTGGTGGGGGGGGCGGGGGGGGGGGGCGCCCCCCCCCAGGGGGGGTTGAGATGGCTTTAAAAAACCCCCCCCGGGGTGTGGGGGGAGGCGGCGGGG